>JAAYUK010000064.1 GCA_012517735.1 Nitrospiraceae bacterium | reverse complement strand
TTCTGGAACGACTTCTTCGCGGTTTTTGGCATCTCGCGCCGCCGCATCGCCTCGTTTGAAGAACCGGTCAAAAAATCGCTCCCGCTGTTTGAAAAAGACACTTCCAAAGGCGGCGGCAGGATAGACCTCTTCTGGCGCGGCTGAAGTTCCTCGACCCGGCCTGCGGGTGCGGAAACTTTCTGGTCATCGCCTACCGTGAACTCAGAAAGCTGGAGCTGGAAATCCTCCGCGCCGTGCGAAAGAACGGGCAGCAACACCTCAACATCTTCCAGCTTGTGCAGGTGGATGTCGATCAGTTCTTCGGCATCGAGATCGAAAAGTTCCCCACGCAGATCGCGCAGGTGGCGCTCTGGCTCACCGATCACCAGATGAACATGCAGGTCTCCGAAGAGTTCGGCCAGTATTTCCGCCGCCTGCCGCTCATCCACTCCGCAAGGATCGTCTGCGGCAACGCCCTGCGCATGGACTGGAACGATGTCGTCTCCGCCGAACAGGTTGACTTCATCCTCGGCAATCCGCCGTTTGTGGGCAAGAAAGAGCAGAGCGCAAGCCAGAAGGCAGATATGTCTCTGATTTTCTCGAAGGTCAATAGTGCTGAGGTTCTCGATTATGTGACGGCATGGTATCTCAAGGCTGTTCAGTATTTGCGTGGAAACGACAAGGCAGCCGGACTGCTTGACGGCCTGTTCGGCAAAACCGAAGGTCCGGGCGACCGCGTGAAGATCGCCTTTGTCTCGACCAACTCCATCACGCAGGGCGAGCAGGTAGGCGTACTCTGGTCAGAGCTGCTGCGCCTTGGCGTAAAAATTCATTTTGCCCACCGCACTTTCAGTTGGTCCAATGAAGCACGGGGCAATGCGGCAGTGCATTGCGTGATTATCGGCTTCGGGCTGCACGACACTACCCGTAAAACCATCTTCGAGTACGAGAGCCCGAACGGAGAGCCTCACGCCATTGCGGCAGCAAATATTAACCCATACCTCGTCAATGCAGCCGACATACTTGTAGGCAAGAGAAACAAGCCGATTTGTGACGTGCCCGAAATGGGCTACGGCAGCAAGCCGGCAGACGGTGGCAATCTTATTCTCACGGAAGACGAAAAAACGGAACTACTTACTGCCGATCCTGATGCAGCAATCTATCTACGAGCTTATGTAGGGGCAGCGGTGCTCGATGCCCGCGCTGCACACCCGGAATCGTCCCTTGCCGACCTGTACGACCCCATTGCCATGCCGCCCGATCTGCGCAGGGCGCATCAGGCACTCGACCGGGCGGTCGATGCGGCCTATGGCAAAAAGACCTTCACCTCCGACGCCGGGCGCGTCGCTTTCCTTTTCGACCTCTACCACCGCTACACCAGCCTCCTGCCCGCGTCGGAGACAAAGAAGAAAGGAAGGAGAAAGCAATAAATAACACCTCGTTTGCGGTATTATTGAAACAGGGAGTTTGCCCCCCATGGCCAAGACACGACAGGAAATACTTGATTCACTGGCACACGTCAAGCCGGAGATCGCAAGGCGCTTCGGTGTTCAGCGCGTGGCATTGTTTGGCTCCTATGCGCGGGGGGATTTTGCACCGGGGAGTGATGTCGATGTCATGGTTGAAGTGGATGCATCTATTGGCCTTGAATTTGTGATCCTGGCCGATGCCATCGAGCATGCTGTCGGCATGAAAACTGATGTCGTTTCCCGCAGGGCAATCCGCCCGCGGCTTCTCTCGATTATCGAACAGGAAGCAATCTATGTCTAAGCGTTCGGCTGACGTGCTTGTCGAAGACAT
>JAAYUK010000063.1 GCA_012517735.1 Nitrospiraceae bacterium | reverse complement strand
GATCAGATCATCAAGCGGCTTGAAGAAGTGGTATGAATCGTTGTTCCCAAGATAGGCGGCGGCATCAAGCCCCGACGTTTTTGCATGTGCAATCGTCATTCCGTCAGCAACCGCTCCGGCGGAATCGGTCGGCCCGTCGGTGCCGTCAGTGCCGGCAGACAGAAACGTAATACCATGGTGTCCGTCAAGTTCCATTGCAGCCACCAAGGCCATTTCCATATTGCGACCGCCAAGGCCGGTACCCTTTACCTTCACGACCGTCTCACCACCCGCAATCAAGCACATCTTCTTTCCATGCGACGAGATCATGTCCCGCTGGTGCTCCTTTGCCGTCTTGACAAGCCATTTGCCAAGATCAGCGGCCTCACCCTGAAACTCGGTTCCAAGTATGATCGCCTCATAGCCTAGTGCAACAGCCCGCTTGCGCGCAGCCTCTGCGGCTACGTGATTGCTGCCGACAATCGTATTCCGCACCTGCCTGAAAATCGGCGCCTCAGCCTTCGGCGTTTCCGGCAGACGGCCTTCCGCTCCCTCGGTCAGAATATGCAGGATGGAATGCGGCATGCTGTCCTCAAGGCCATATTTGCGGACTGCGCCGAGCGCAAATGCATACGTCGAGGCATCCGGGGATGTCGGGCCGGATGCGATCACATCGAGCGGATCGCCGACAACATCGGAGAGGATCAGCGAAACCACCGGAGCAGGGGCCGCATGCTCGGCGAGACGGCCGCCCTTGACGCGTGAAATATGCTTGCGCACTGCATTCAGCTCAACGATATTCGCTCCCGCTTTCAGGAGCATGCCGGTCGCCTGCTGTTTCTCCTGCAGGGTCACGAGCTCGTTCGGCGCAACCAAAAGCGCTGAAGCTCCCCCCGAAAGCAGGCAGAGGACCAGGGTTTTTTCATCGGTAGTGTTCAGCAGACCGATAATCTGCCGGGCTCCGGAAACCCCGTTTTCGTCAGGAACCGGATGGCTCGCCTCCAGAATTTCAATAAAGGAAGGCAACACACCGGGCTCTGCATGGTCATATTTGGTCAGTACGATTCCATGAGTCACCGTTTCGCCCAATGTGTCGGATGCAGCTCTCATCATCGGAAACGCGGCCTTGCCGACCGCTATGACATACAGCTTTTCGAAGCCGCCATTCGTGTAGAGATCAACAATGGGGGGCATATGCGTCTGGACAGCGTCATACGGATTTACTGCGGCAAGTCCGGCGTGAAAGATGTCGAGAGCGGTCTTTTTCATGCGGTCACCTCATGAGGGGTGTCAGACCATCAAATAGTCTGATGTTTCCAGTGAGCTATTGTACCTTATCCGGCATCCGGGCAAAAAGAGATGCTGGTTTTTGACACGATCCGGCATGAGATGGATAATAAACAGGTATGAGAAAGAAAGTTGCAATCACCATCGGCGATCCGGCGGGAATCGGTCCTGAAGTGGCATTGAAAGCGGTCACCGATGCGTCGGTTCTGGATATCTGCGCTCCGCTCCTCATAGGAGACCGGATCGTTCTGGAGCAGGCAGTTTCGCACCTCAACATCGATATCGATCTCGGCAGATACGACATCGTCGGCACCGGGGCAGTCACTGCGGCGGATTTCTCCCGCTGCTCGGCATCAGACATCGGCGGACATGCCTCGGTCTCCTATATCAAAAAAGCCGTCCAGCTCGCGCAGATGAAGATCGTTGACGCAGTGGTAACAGCGCCGATCACAAAAGAATCGCTCAAGATTGCTGGCTATCCATGGCCCGGACACACCGAGCTGCTCGCGGAACTCACCGGCACAGACCGATACGCCATGATGCTCTGCGGCGGGCCGCTCCGCGTCATCCTTGTCACGATCCATACCGCGCTCAAAAACGTTCCCGGCCTGATCACCCATGCACGGGTTCTTGACACGATCCAGCTCGCACAGATCGCCTGCGCCATGCTGGGGATCGCTGAACCGCGCATCGCCGTTGCCGGACTGAATCCGCACGCAGGTGAGGCGGGTCTGTTCGGTAATGAGGAAGAAATTGCGATAGCACCAGCCGTTGCAGAAGCGCAGAGCCTCGGGATGCCGGTTGACGGACCGTTTCCGCCTGACACGCTCTTCCACAAGGTGTATAACGGCGAGTACGATATTGTCGTCTGCATGTATCATGATCAAGGGCTGATTCCGCTCAAAATGATCGCTTTTGATTCCGGCGTGAACGTGACCATCGGCCTGCCGATTATCCGCACCTCGCCCGATCATGGCACCGCATACAACATTGCGTGGAAAGGTATCGCAAATCCCTCAAGCATGATCGAAGCCATCAAACTCGCAGCCCGGATGAAACGCGCATGAAACTTTTTGAACCATTTCAGCTTGGTCCGCTCGCGCTGCCAAACCGCATTGTCCGTTCTGCCACCTATGAAAAGATGACCGATGAGGACGGTTTCGTTACGGACCAGTTAATACGGATGTATGAGAACCTTGCCCGCGGCGGCGCCGGATTGATTATTACCGGCAATGCGCTCGTGCATGCAACCGGCCGCTCCGTGCCGCAGCAGATCTGCATACACAATGACTTCTATATTCCCAAACTGAAACAGCTTGCCGAGGCAGTGCATGAGGCCGGAGGTTTGGTCGTCCTCCAGCTCTCTCATGGCGGCAGACAGTGCTTCCCTTCCCTGCTTGGCCAAACGCCCATTGCTCCATCAGCCGTCGCTGAACCGTCGCTCAAACTAACCCCGCGAGTCATGGAACACGAAGAAGTATGGGAGATGGTCAACGCCTTTGCCGCTGCTGCCCGGCGCGCGCATCAGGCCGGATTCGACGGCGTGCAGATTCATGCTGCGCATGGCTACCTTGTCAATGAATTCCTCTCGCCGCACACCAACCGGCGCGACGACTACTGGGGCGGTGACGAAGAACGGCGCTTCCATTTTCTCGAAGAAATCATGGTCGCCATCCGTCAGGAAGCAGGTGATGGGTTTCCGGTTATGGTAAAGCTCAACGCTTCCGATGCTGTTAACGGCGGGCTTGAGGTTGAAGAAAGCGTCCGCATAGCGCAGCGTCTCCAGAGCCTCGACTGTTGTGCAGTTGAAGTCAGCGGCGGCATGTATGAGTCAGGTCAGGTAACGGTAAAGCCGGGCATTAAAGAACTTGCAGACGAAGCATATTTTCGCACATTCGGCAAACACTTCAAGCAGGCCGTGCAGATGCCGGTCATGCTCGTCGGCGGCTTCAGAAGCCGCTCACTGATGGAAGAAACCCTTCAGGCAGGTGATGCAGACCTGATCTCCCTCTCCCGCCCGCTCGTCCGCGAGCCGAACCTGCCGGCGCTGATGAAAGAAGGAAAAGAAAAAGCTGACTGCATCTCCTGCAATGCCTGCCTGCGCTTCTTCCGCATTCCGTATACGCATTGCGTCGTTTTGGAAAAAGAACGGAAAAAAACGGTGCAGGCAAAGAATTAGGGTTATAGACGGGAGGTATCTATGCGGACAAAGGAACTTGGAAAAACCGGGCTTACCATTTCTGAAATCGGGTTTGGCGGCATACCGATCATCCGGGTTGACACTGAGAACTCCATCAAAATACTTCAGCACGCATATGATCAAGGCATTACCTTCTACGACACCGCCAATCTCTACCGCGACAGCGAAGACAAAATCGGCCGCGCCTTTGAGGGCAAGCGCCAGAATATCGTCATCGCGACAAAGACGATCAAGCGCGATGCCACGAGCGCTCTCGAACAGCTCGAAAACAGCCTGCGCATGCTCAGAACGGACTATATCGATCTCTATCAGATGCACCAGGTTGCTCAGGAAAGGGACTACGATGCCGCGCTGGCTCCCGGCGGTGTGTATGAAGCGCTGCTTAAGGCCAAAGAGCAAGGCAAGATCAGGCATATCGGCGTTACTTCGCACAGCCTGCCGATGGCCGTAAAACTGGTCAAGACCGACCTGTTCAGCACCATCCAGTTTCCGTTCAACTTCATTGAAGATGCAGCAAAAGACGAACTCCATGTCGAGGCAAAAAAGCGAAACATCGCCGTACTCGCAATGAAGCCGTTTGCCGGCGGCGTCATCGACAATGCAGCAGTCGCTTTTGCCTTCTTGCGCCAGTTTCCGGACGTGATACCGTTGGCCGGATTCGACTCAATCGAGTCGGTGGATGAAATCATCTCCATCTACCGTCAGGAAAACACGGTAACGTCGCGGGACCTCGAAATCATGGAAGAGTATCGCGCAAAGCTCGGCAAGCGGTTCTGCCGCCGCTGCGAATACTGCCAGCCCTGCCCCAATGGCGTCTTGATCACCCCTGCAATGGGCTACAAGATCTTTGTGTCGCGGATGTCTCCTGCGGTCGCTGCCGATTTTGCGAAAGTCGCCATGGAGAGTGTTCCTTCGTGCACGGAGTGCGAAGAATGCATCTCCCGCTGCCCCTATGAACTGCCAATTCCCAAGATTCTGAAAGAAAATTACGAACTGTATAAAACGCATTGCGGAAAGTGAACAGCTGAGCGCCACTGCAAAGCTGCACTCTCCCAGGTCCTTTTTCAGAGCCTTCTGCCGCTTGCCATGCGCAGCCTCTTCGCTCTGAAACCGGTTCTCCTGAATTCCTCCCTGAATTACCTTTGCTACGCCAAAAAAACAGCCGCCGATATATAATGAAGAAACTCCCGCTGATTCCGGAACCATGCCCGGAACGGGACAGTGAGGCATATGGGCACTTCGTGGAACGCATACGCGCTGCTTTCAACCTATTGGGGCATGTATCTCGTGCAGATCGTGCTCCATTCAATCATTATTGCCGTGCTTGCGGAGTGCGCCATCATGGCATGGCGGATACGCAATCCCGTCAGCCGTCAATGGTTGCGGGTGATGGTGCTGACGCTGCCGCTGGTCGCTTTCCCGGTGTTCCAGCTCATTTCGCCTGATCGCGGCACGATCTTTTTCCGCATGCAGAGCCTTCTGGACAGCAACCGGCTGCTGTTGCCCGATCTGGCCGGAACGGTTCCGATGATCGCTCCCCTTCTCTTCGTGCTCGGGTTGAGCGCCGTCATCTTTGTTGTTCAGGAACTCATTCCGGTCATCACGAACCTGGTCGCCCATATGCGTGGCGCGGGCGACCCTCTCGTCAAAGAACCCGATCCCGAAATGTCGCTGAAGATCGATCAGGCGCTCGCGGGGCTGCCGGTCGACAGGGAATCCATCGCCGTGCTTGACGATGACGATCTGGTGCTGTATTCAAGCACCGGCGGCAACCCGGTCATCTATATCTCGACCGGCATGATCCGGCAGTACGATGTGGATCACCTTGAGGGGGCATTTGCCCACGAGGTGGCGCACATCAGGAGAAGCAGGCGGCCGCTCCTTATTTTTGCCTATATTCTGCGAACCCTCATGTTCTTCAATCCGGTAGCGATGATCGAATTCCGGCGGCTCGCACAGGAAGAGGAAAAGGCATGCGATGACTATGCCGTCTCGTTGACCGGCAAGCCGCTGGCCCTCGCCGAGGCGATCGGCATGCTCCGGCCGGTGCCTCCGTCGGATGCACAGGAACCGCAAGCTGCTGAGATCGCCCTGGAGGACTACGGGCACGACATTCTCCTGAAAAGCAGAATGCTTCGTCTCCGGGACATCAGCAGCGATATCTCCCTCTGGGGGATTCCTCACCTCGCAACGCTTGCCGTGTTTGCAGGAATCGCCTATTATGTGGTCTGAACCATGCTGAATAACGCTCGGCAGGGCATTCTGCGCGGACTCGTACTGATGACGCTCTTTTCGGCTCTCATCGTTGCTGCGCTCGGCGGGATAAACCGGCTGGCGGCATCGATCCAGAGGGTCAGCGCGCAACCGTTCGCAACGATCGAAGAGGCGCGTCGCCACATCGGACTTGCCCACATCACCATGCCTGCGTATTTTCCGGAAGGGATTGCATGGCCGCCATCCCTGCTCATCGGCCAGAAAAAACCGTTTCCCGCATTTGCGATGGAGTTCCGGAAAACCGGCGGATCGGATATCATCCTTATTGTTGCGCAGTATTCCGGCGCCTCCGATGCACGCACGCTCCAGAGAGTGCAGTTGACCGCAGCGCAAGAAGAGACGGCGTATACGATCAAAAAACAGCCTGTTCAGCTTCAGGTCGGCAGGTGTTCCACCGGGGCAGCCTGCAGCCAGATGCGCTGGACCAGCAACGACATACAGCACACCGTCCTGTTCGTGGGGTCGCCGCTTGAGCTTATCAGGATTGCCGAGAGCATGATCCACTGAGCAGCAGACGGTACATCCGTTTTCGAGCCTCATTTTCTCCGGCCGACACACTCCAGTATTCTTTCAGACAAACTTTCAGGACATCTACGAACTTTTCCCCCGTCAACTAGGACATTGTGCGGATTTTCATTGTTTTTTCAACCTGATAAGCTGAAATCAGCACAAAGAAGGGAAAGCGAGGCAAAACACAAAAACCGAAGAGGGACAGCCGGACAGAGGGATCAAGCCATCCCGGTTCCGGCTCAGCAATAGGCAACCAGATATCAGTAAGGAGGGATACCATGTTTCTTTACAAAGGCGGACAGACAGTCAAGAAGGGGACCTACTGGGAGTCAGAAAAGAATGCCAAGATCGTCCTTGAGGACGAGGGCGTGCTTCCGGGCGGGACGAAAGAACTCTATTTCAGGCTTCCTGAAAGTTATGCGCTCATCCCGATTGTACTCATCGGCCTGGCGCTCTCGATGGCATTTCCGTATGGAGCGGGATTTCTGCTCTTTATCACGCTGATTGCGCTTTCGGCAGCGCTCTACGCAGCAGGTTCTGCGACCACGCGCCTCCTGAAGGAAATGCTCGGCAAGAACGCCAGCTTCGGGTACAGCCCGACCACAGCGTACATGGCCGGCAAAAAGACCAAGAAGCGGGAAGCCGGGGAAGAGACTGAAAAGAAGAATGAATCCCAGTAAAAAGGATTCGGGGCGGGACGATAACTCTTCCGCCCACTGAACGATAAGGGAGGTGTCCGATGGGTCTGTACAGTGGCGGAACAGCCGTAGCACGGGGAGTATACTGGAATCCGGTCGATGGGCAGGAAGTCCACATCCTGACACACGGGGTGTTGCCGGGCGATGCAAGCAGGCGGTATCTGAAAATGACCGCTGCCGGGCTTCTCGTCGTCGCCCCGGTGTTCGGACTCATCTTCCTGCTCTTCCTGCCGCTCTTCGGCATCGGCATGATCGGCATTCTCTGCGTCGTTCCGATGGTGAGCGGCCTGGCATCGGTAACGATGACCGCGGTGCGCCTCGCTTCCGGGCTGGCCGGGACCGGCTGGAGGGCTTCCCGATCGCACCTTGACGGCAAGGGCAGACGTCCCGTCAGCAGGAAAAAAATGGATTGAACCGGTCGCATTATCGCGATCAGGCAGAGCGTCTCACGGAGGGAATTTATGTACACATTGTTCGACTATATCAGCACCGTAAACGGAATTCAGTATGTGCTGATGATCGCTTTTATCGGCGGCTTCATCATTTTTCTCGAGTTGCTGAAGCCGCGGCCGTTTGCCGGACTCATGCGGATAGCGGCGGATGACATCGGTTTTGTCAGGACCCAGTCGCCCGAAACCAGGCTCCGGAGCATCAAGCGCCTGTGCGCGGCACCCGTGTATGCGCTGCTCTATATCGCCGCAATACCGGTGCTCTTCATCCACGGGGTTGCGGTGATCTTCAGCCGGGTCATCATGGCGCTCACCTGGGTGAGCTGGAGTCCGGTACGGGCCTATTTTCGGGGCAGTAAAAAGACGAAACGTACTGAGTCGTCCGACCAGCACCGCGCCTGAATCACCGGAGCAGAGGAGGATGCAATGCACAGGCCTGTAATGAAGCTCTCTGCCCTCGCATGCTGCGTCATTCCGGCAGTCCTGTTGTTCCTGTCCCCCGCAGGCGGTGCAGGAACAACAGGACCAGGGATGATAACGATCAACGCCGTCCAGAAAACATTCGGCCCGGTGCAGTTCGATCATGCAAAACACGCATCGCTCGCGGAAGGATGCGGCCAATGTCACCACATGCACAATGACAAGATGAACGCCTCATGCAAGGAATGTCACGCGATTGATGCTGCACGCTTCAAAAGCTCGGTAAAACAGCAGTTTCTGCCCTGCAGCGGTTGCCACACCGAGTCTGCCGCCGACACTCCGGAACTGCCGGGTCTGAAAGTAGCGCTCCACAAAAAATGCTTTGCCTGCCACATCGGCATGGGGGATCTCGGCGCTTCGCCAAAAGGCTGCACGCAGCTCTGCCACACCCCACGCGAAAAAGGATGATTCGCCACACGAGGAGGACTGAACCATGAACGACGACACCCCAGCCCCGCCGCCCCAGGAGCAGAACACCCGACGCGGCATTACGAGACGCCGGCTTCTTTCGCTTTCCCTGCTTGCAGGGAGCGCCGCGCTCGGTCTTCCCCGCCCCGCATCCGCGCGACCGGAGTTCTCCGGATGGCCGAAAAGCTACGGCATGCTGGTCGACCTGACGCTCTGCGTCGGCTGCAGAAGCTGTGAGCAGGCATGCAACGAAGCAAACCATCTTCCCAAACCCGCAAAACCGTTTGACGATGACGGGGTATTCAACGAGAAACGCTGGCCTTCCGCGAAGGCCTACACCGTGGTAAACCGCTATCCGAATCCGACCAACAAGGAACATCCGTTGTTCCGCAAAATCCAGTGTAATCACTGCCTTGAGCCGGCATGCGCGACCGCCTGTCCCATCAAGGCGTATACCAAAACCGAACAGGGCGCCGTCATCTATAACGAGGACCTCTGTTTCGGCTGCCGCTACTGTGTCATAGCCTGTCCGTTCAATATCCCCGGATACGACTATGAAAGCCCTCTCGAAGCGAAAATCGTCAAGTGCACCTTCTGCAACACCCGTATCGCGAAAAACGAACTTCCGGCCTGTGCTGCAGCATGCCCGTCCGGTGCTCTCACCTTCGGGAAACGGACTGACCTGATCAAAATGGCGCACAAGCGAATCATGGAAAACCCCAAAAAATACATCGATCATGTCTATGGAGAACGTGAGGTCGGTGGAACGTCATGGATGTATCTTTCCGGCGTACCGTTCGAACAGTACGGATTGCCCGGAAATCTCCCGAAAAAGCCGCTCATCGAACTGACGGAGGGATACCTCTCGTCCGTGCCGGTCATATTCACGACCTTTCCGGCAATCTTCGGCATGCTGTACGCTGCATTGCACAAAAAAGAGAAAAAAAACGAACACTCATCGCGCGAGGTGAACCATGAACAGGAACGCTGATATTGCCGGGCGGACGCCATCCGGAGAACCCGGGTTTCGGGAGCGCTTTCTTGCAAAACTATTCATGGGGATGTCACCCGCCGACTATTCCCGCTCGCTGGTCACTCCCTTCAACCTGCTTGCCGCAGCCATTCTCGCAACGTCGCTGCCGGTATTTTACGCCCGTTACACGCAGGGACTGGCGACGGTGATCCATGCCAACCATGAATATCCGTGGGGCCTGCTCCTGAGCTGGGGAATTTTTGCCGGCGAACCGCTCTTCGCTGCAGGGTTCGTCGTCGCTGCTGCATACTATCTCTTCGGCATGAAGCAGTACCGGGTACTGGTGCGGCTTGCCGTGCTCGGCGGCATGCTCGGATATGCCTTTGCCGCTTCCTATCTGCTGATCGACCTTGGCCGGCCATGGCGCATCTACTACCCGATGCTCATCAACTTCGGCCCGTCTTCGGTGCTTTTTGTCGTTGCATGGCATGTGGGCCTCTATGTAACCGTGCAGCTCCTGGAGTTTTCCCCGTCGATTCTCGAATGGATCGGTTCCCGCAGGCTCCATCGCTGGGCTACTTCCATTACCGTTGCACTCATCATCGGCGGCGTCATACTGTCCACGGTGCACCAATCGGCCCTTGGCGCAATGTATCTGATAACGCCGGGCAAGCTCCATCCGCTCTGGTACACCTCCCATCTGCCGCTCCTGTTCTTCAGTTCCGCGATCTATGCGGCCATGTCGTTTGCCCTGCTGCTGGCGTTTGCCGCTGTACGCTATTTCCGGGAGCAGTGCGACGATGAGTTCCTTTCGCAGGTCGGCCCGCTGACGCTCAGCCTCGGCAAGGGTGCCGCCCTGGCAATGTATGTCTATTTCGTCCTGAAAGTGTTGGCTCTTGCGCAGGACAACAACTGGGCGTTGCTGACAACACCGTTCGGGTACTGGTATCTGGTAGAGCTGCTCGGCTTTGTGGGCATCCCCATGCTGCTCTTCACCGTCGGCGTCCGCGCAGAAAGCATCGGGCTCATACGCGTTTCGGCCTTTGCTGCCCTTATCGGGATCGTATTGAACCGGGTCAATGTAAACCTGATCGCCTACAACTGGAATCAGCCCGACCACTGGAGCCAGATTATCCCGCCATGGTCTGAGAACATCATGATTCTTGCCATGGTGACGCTGCATATTCTGGTCTTCCGCTGGATCATGAACCGCTTCCCGGTAACCCGGGAACTCCCCGAATACCGGGGACTGCACTGAGACAAGCTGCTGCCGGCCTCAGGGGAAAGGAGAAGGGCATGAGATCGCTGCGCCTCGCACTGTTGCAGCTGGTCGCGCTCTGCCTGCTCCTGACCGGCGCCTCCACGGATGCTGCGGATGAGTCTGCAGCTGCATCCGAGCGGAAACATTGCCTGAGCTGTCATGCGATCAGGGGCAGCGTAAAAAAGTTCAGCGACGGCGATCAGGTTTCCACGTATGTTGATCCGAAAGCATTCGACCGGTCGATCCACCGCACCCTGCCCTGCTCGGCCTGTCATGAGGAGTTCTCATCAAAGCACCATCCCGACCGGGTGTTCAGGACCAAACAGCAGTATCAGGTTCGTGAGTCCCGGCGGTGTCTCACCTGCCACCCCGATGAGAAGATCAATGAGCGACCGATTCATCAATCCCTGCTCAAAAAAGAGCTGGCCGGTCAGCCGCGAATCTGTACCACATGCCACAGTGCGCACAGTGCCCAACGTGTCCGAAAAGGCAATGTAACGACATCGGAAGAGCAGTTCTGCCTGCGCTGTCACCGGTATGCCGGAACCATGCATTTTGCGTCGGGAGCATCGGTCTCCACACAGGTCGATACCGCCGAGATCGCGAACTCGGCACACCGCAATCTGGCATGCTCGGACTGCCATTTTTCTTTCTCTCCATCGGAACATCCCCGCAGACAGTTTAGGTCAATTCGCGAATACCGTCTGTCGGCCTCAGAACTCTGCCGGCGTTGCCACTTCGACAAACAGACAAAAATGGCCGAAAGCATTCACTATTCACTCGTGAGCACCGGGCGGCTTGATGCGCCTACCTGTGTGGACTGCCACGGCGGGCACGCAATCCGGAGCATGGAGACGGATCGTCTCGCAATCGTAAAAAAATGTGCGTCATGCCACAGGCAGGTATATGCGGAATATGCGCAAAGCGTTCATGGCAGAGCACTCAGCGATACGAACAATGCCGACGTTCCGACCTGTATCGACTGCCACTCATCGCACAGCATCAGAGCGGCCCGTTCCGCCTCTTTTCACGATGCCATCCCCGATACCTGCGGCGGATGTCACGGGAAAAAGGAAGTCATGGCGAAATATGGCCTTTCCACCGCAGTGGTAAAGACCTACCTGTCGGATTTTCATGGCATGACCTTGCAGTTGCATCGCAAGGAAATCAGAAACAGACAGCGTCCCGCCGCTCCGCTGGCGGTCTGCTCCGATTGCCATGGCGTGCACACCATCGGCCGTGCAACCGGAGAGAATGCCGCTGTCATCAAAAGCAACCTGCTCAAGCGGTGCCAGTCCTGCCATCCCAACGCATCAGAAAACTTCCCGGACATCTGGCTGTCGCACTATGAGCCGAGCCTCGCCGCCATGCCGCTCATTTTCATTCTCCAGTGGTTTTACCGGGTAATGCTCTTTGTGATGGTCGTGGGGCTGGTTTTCCAGATCCTTCTGGATATCAGGCGGCGGCTCGAAAAATGACGGGAGGGATCATGTCGGCGGATACGTCCATGGCAACACCACGCCGGATCAGGCGGTTCAGCACTTACCGGATCGTCGAGCACCTGCTGCTCATCTTGCTTTTTGCGACGCTCGCGCTGACCGGTCTGCCGCAGAAATTTCATCAGGTCGGCATATGCCAATCACTCATTTTATTGATCGGCGGCATCGACATGGCGCGGATAATCCACCACTGGGCCGGAGTCCTGTTCCTCCTGCTCGCGGTCGAGCATATTGCGGTCAATTTCATCGGGATTGTTTTCCGGCAGTGGGATCCATCGCTGTTGATCACGCTGAAAGATGTAAAGGATGCCATTCATAACGGCAGGTATTACCTGGGCCTGCTGCCGAACCCGGCCCTCTGCGGACGCTTCAGCTACAAGGAAAAATGTGTGTACTGGCTGGTTCTCATCGGCGGCATCCAGATGATCGTCACCGGATTCATGCTCTGGTTTCCGGTGCTGGTCACGCGGTATCTGCCGGGGCAGTTCATCCCGGCAGCCAAAATTGTCCATTCCAGCGAGGCGATGATCACCTTTTTGCTGGTGGTCACATGGCATCTCTACGAAGTGATTCTCAGTCCGGACGTATTTCCGGTCAACAAGGGCATCTTTACCGGATATATGGAAGAACAGCAGGCAGCGCGGCTCCATCCGCTCGAAGGAACCGAGCGCCGCGAAATCGATGCCGACGATCTCTCGGAAATGTCGCCGGAGCACCGTCCGTAAGGCTGGCAGCGACCCGGCCGCCTCGGGCCGGGCTTCCGGTATTGGACTTTTTTGCACCGTGGTGTATGCTGGTGATATATGCTGAGAAAAATACTCATAGCGCTGCTTCTCAATGTCGTCATCATTTCGGTGACGCTCAGCGTCATCAGCTATGTGGCGATCCACAAGAGTATCGAACAGTCCCTTCACAATCGCCTCGCTCTGGCGCAAAGTATGGCCAGTTATATCGAAATGACCCTGAACCGGAGTCTGAACCGTCTGGTGGACATGGCAAATGCCGAGAAGATCAACCTGTATGACGACAACTGGGCTCCGGAGCAGAAAATGCTCGAAACGCTCTACCGGTATTCGGTCTTTACCGAAGGAACGTTCCTGCTCGACCGCCATGGCAATACGCTCATGACCTGGCCGCAGCGTCTGGGGCCACAGCTGAACCTGACCCATATTCCCGCAGTCAGCCAGGTCGTCAGCAGCGGAGAGCCGGTGATCTCCAACATCTACAGTATCGAACCCCTGCAAAAAAAAGTGGTGTTCATCATGGCTCCCCTGAAAAACGCCGACGGAAGCATTGCCGGTATCGCCGGAGGCATGTTCGGCCCGACCTCGGAACTCCTGACTGAGCTGATGGCAAGTGCGAAGGCTTCCATGGTCGGGTATGCGGAAATCATTGATGTCAATGAAATTGTCATTGCCTCGGACGATCGCATGCGCATTCTTGCGCATCATGATCATCAGGGGATTCTGAGCGCCATGATACGGGAAGGGCGATCGGGAATCGTCGAGTGTGACCATGGCTATGCCGACCAGGAAGGCCAGGCACCACGGAATCTTCTTGCCGTTTTTCCGCTGAACCGGGCTCCGTGGGCAGTCATCGTCGGGCAGGAAGAACAGGCAATATTCGCCCCCGCGTTTACGCTCCAGATGGAGTTCATCCCGGTGGTGCTTGTCTTTACGGGACTGACGACATTCATCTCCTTCCGCATGGGACGCAAGCTCATCATGCCGCTCCGTACCCTGACCGGGGCTGCAAAGCGCATTTCCGCGGGTGATATCTCCACGCCGGTCGGCAATCACGGAAGCGACGAGATTCTCGAACTCAGCACGAGCTTTGAGGAGATGCGTCAGAAACTGGCGGACTCTCTCGAAAGCATCCGCATGCAGAATGCCAATCTCGAAACCCTCGTTGCGCAGCGTACCCGTCAGATACGCGAAGGACGGCGCAAGATCCGTTTCCTGCTCAAGAAGGTCATCTCTTCGCAGGAGGACGAGCGCCGTCGCATCGCACGGGATCTCCACGACACCATTCTGCAGGATGTATCGGCATTTCTCATCCAGCTCGATATCTGCAAGATGCGTCCCGAGCAGGTTACTGAGGGCAAAATCGACGAAATGCGTCAAATCGTCACCAGAACAATCGACAACATCCACACGGTGATCAAGGATCTGCGCCCTTCGCTGGTTGACGACCTGGGCGCGAATGCATCCATCAAGTGGCTGCTCGACCGTCATCTTACCGAGAACGGAATCGCCTATTATCTGGATGTTGCCTCACCGTTGGTCAAACGGCTGCCTCCCGAAATTGAAACCACGCTCTTCCGGGTGTTTCAGGAGGCCATTATCAACGTGGCACGCCACTCGCAGGCGGAAAATGTCTTCGTGACCATCGATGCGCAGCGTACCAAACTCGAGCTGACGATCGAAGACGACGGCATCGGCTTTGACTTACATGAGCTGAGACGACAGCCGGCTGAAGACGGCAGGGGACTCGGCCTGCTCGGCATGCAGGAACGGCTCTCGCTAATCGACGGAAAGATGCAGATTTACACGCAACCGGGAGAGGGCACCCGGATCTGCCTCCAGATTCCGGTCGAGACAATCGAAACAGAGGTGGAACATGGCTGATATCCGGGTATTGGTTGCCGACGATCACGCGCTGGTTCGCGAGGGGATTGCCGCGATGCTTCGTCTTTCGGAAGGAATCGAGGTGGTCGGCGAAGCCGCCGACGGCATGGAAGCGATAAAACGGGCTCGCGAACTGAGACCCGATGTCGTGCTCATGGATATCAGCATGCCGACGCTCGGCGGACTTGAGGCAACGCTCGAACTGCGCAGAACCGATCCGGACATCAAAATTCTGGTGCTGACCCAGTATGATGACCGGGAATATATCGCCCGCTTTCTCAAAGCAGGCGTCTCGGGCTATCTGCTCAAAAAAGCGGTTGGCACCGAACTAGTGAACGCGATCCGCGCGGTCCATCGGGGTGAATGCTATCTGTTTTCCGCCATCGCCTCCGAAGTCGTGTCGGGATATCTCTGCAAGGACAAAAAAGATGCTGAACCGGACCTCTACGAGCGTCTCACTGAACGTGAGAAACAGGTGCTGAAGCTTATTGCGGAAGGGCACAGCCACAAGGAAATCGCTGGACTGCTCGGCATCAGCGCAAAAACAGCGATTGCTCACCAGACGAACATTTCTGAAAAGCTTGATCTCCACACCCGGGCAGCACTCATCAAGTTCGCGATTGCCAAAGGGATAATCAAGATCGGCTGACACAGGCAAAGGAGCGGCCATGAATACGGCAAAGAAAATCGGGACGTTGTTCGGACGTATTTACCTGCTTTTCCTCGGCGCACTCCTTCTCGGATTCGCGACCATCATGCTGGGCGAACTGATCGGACGGGCCGAGGATTTGCTGCTGAACTACAGCCGTTTCTGCGGATCAGCCTTCCCCATCGTCCTTGCGTTTCTCGCAGCACTCCTGCTCATCATGCTGGGCTTGCCCTGGGGGAAGCGCACGGGCGGACGATGAGCTTCTTTCCGGCCCCCCCCGCATGCGAAGGCTCAGCCGTTGCGCCTCGGCAAAATAGTCCTGGACATAGGCTCCCGACAACACCCGGGTAATCGGATACGTCAGTGTGCTGTCCTCAGGCAGACTCCCGGTAAGGGACAGAAACAGCTGACGCGAGAGCAGGAGTATCTGTTTCTCGACAGAAGAATCGTGCTCGCCAGTGCCGGACAGCCGGCAGCGGACCGGCCTTCTTTCGGCAAGCAGGCAGACTCCCGATACGCTGAGCGCACAGGTATAGTCCCGGGCATCGCTCTTCAGTCGCTCCGCTATCCCCCGCCGGCTTTCCTGATCAAGAGTACTGCCGATCACATGGTGCAGATACGCTGCCTCGACAAGCATCACATTGAAAAGTTCATGGCAACAGCTGTCGGTATCGCGGCCACAGACCATCCTTCCCGCAACGGCGCCGATGCGCCCGTCGAGAGCACCCACAAGCATTTCATAGTCAGAAAAAAACGGGGCAAGACTCATGGTCTTGCGGGATCTAAGGTCAGGCGTTCGCGCCTTCAGCTCCGGCATGGCACGATGGTAGTCCCGCAGCAGCCGCCATTGCGCATAACTCGTCGGCACGGAGCGGGCCCCTTTCAGCTGTTTTTCGGCCATCTTGAGGCCGAACCCGCGTCGGATAAGATAACCGGCAATGAAGGTTCCGGTACGCCCCTTGCCGAACCGGCAATGGACCAGCACCTTCTTGTCCAGATACAGGGCTTCGTCAAGCCATTGCAGCGCTGTCTCGAGTTCGGCTGCATCAGGAGCAGCGTCATCCTCGACCGGCAGAAAAAAGACCTCAAAACCGCTCTCGCGCTCTATGGCGGTCAATTCGGCCATCTCGCTGCCGAGATTGACAATGGCGGTAATTCCCGCGTTTCTGATCACCGCCAGGTCATCATAGGACAGAGGTGCCGGCCCCACTGCCAGTTGTTCCGTAATCCATTGAAGGTGATAGGCTGTCATATTCTCAGGGA
Source organism: Nitrospiraceae bacterium (assembly GCA_012517735.1). Lineage (GTDB taxonomy): Bacteria > Nitrospirota > Thermodesulfovibrionia > Thermodesulfovibrionales > Dissulfurispiraceae > JAAYUK01. The sequence goes on along the minus strand of JAAYUK010000063.1, from coordinate 67,343 downwards.
AGCCCCCCCTGCCTTTCAGTTCCAAAAGAGCTGGCAAATCCGTAATCTCCTGCCAGAAAACTCCGCACATGACGGGTGACATCATGCTCGTCCTTGAGCACAAAATCCAGAAGACGGGTACAGCCGAGCAGAGCGCCGATCATGACCAGCGTTGTCCTGATTTCCTTCGCAGGCCGATGCGCAAGATCGGCTTCGATCATGTCTCCGCGGACAGCAACCCTGAATCCCTGCCGAACCAGCACCTCACGCAGAAAAGCAACGCGCAGCATGATGCCGTCACGCGCTCCCCCCCCTCCCTTGAAGCTGAACAGGACATAGCTTTCCTGATCCCCTGCAGAGCAGAGACTGTCGATGACCGCAAAATGATACCCGAAACGAATGCTCAGGTTGACATAATCATGCGACAGTATCGCAAAGCTCGCAAGCACGGGAGAGGAAAGGCTCATGATGCCGCCGCTCCCTGCCTGCTCAAGCGCCCCCCAGTCGACATGCACCGTGTCACAGGCCCAGTTGATATCCGGATGGCTCAAACCGCTCCAGAATGCACGAAATGCAGCGTGATTGATTTCTTCGATCATCACGCTTCCCGGGCCGGGCGGACAACACGAGGTGTCATCGGAGATATCCATCAGATAAAAAACAATCGGCAGTGCCGTTTCAAGTCTTCGTGCGCCGCGCGATGCGCGGGCCCCGAGCCGGTTGAGCGCGAACATCTCATGGAGCGCACGCTCATGACAGAAACGGATGATATCATGGAGGGTTTTGCACCCCTCTGGAGCAAAATCGGGGGATTCGGGATCCGTCAGGTTCAGAGGAGATATCAGATCAAGCGCCCTTCGCAGCTTCAGCCGGAAGGGGCTCGCAAGGAACGCGTCCTCGCGGACGTTCCGCCCGGCTGGACAAAGAGGATATGCACCATCATACACACGAAGCCCGTCCGCGTCGACCGTCACGATCTGTCCCTCCTGTATGCGGGACAGCGCTCCTTCCGCCTGTACTATTGTGGGAAGACCCGACTCGCGGGCCAGGGATGCAAAATGACCCGCCGGACTGCCGACCTCAAAGACGGCCGCGGCAAGGCGGTCCGTTATCCGAGACAGATCGGGCGACGCAACCGCAGCGATCAACACGGCACCCTTCGGCACCTGATCAAACGGGCGCCACAGCGTCAGCAAAAAGGCAGGGCCGGACGCACATCCGCCGGACGCCCGGATGCCGCTGTCTATCAGCACGGAAGCGCCCTCAGGAACAGCTACAGGACTTCTGCCGGAAACCACCGGCATGACATGAAGCGGGCGAGCCTGCAGCAGCATAAGCCCGCGGCGGACATCACGGCACCATTCAATATCCACCGGCATGCCGAAATACGCCTCGATCCGAAGCGCCCATTGCGTCAGGACAACAAGCTCATCCGGTTGCAGACAGGTTGTCGCATCGTCATTTTCAAGAGAAACCGTCTCCAGCATCCCCTTGTCCCGGGAAACGGTTTTGATCTGCTGCCGGAGCGGTGTGGCGTGAGTGCACTGCGGGATTTCGTCACGGGTCATATCGAAGCGCTGCGGACTCACCATGCCGCTCACAAGCGATTCACCAAGTCCCCGCACGGCGTGGATCGCAACCGTCGGTGATACAGGAGACGACGGATCGGCGGTATAGATGACTCCGGCGGATGCCGCATCAAGCATGGGAAGACAAAGTACCGCCATCGGCATATCGACATCGATCAGACCGTTGCCGATCCGGTACGTAAGGGCGCGCGCCGAATATTTGCTTGCAATGACCTGTCTGTATGCCGCGACCAGACCGTCGAGATCGCTGTTCAAAACCGTCTGATGCTGCCCGGCAAATGACAGGCTGCCGTCTTCGCCGACCGCGCTGCTCCGCACTGCAAACCGCATGCGTTCATCGCCACGGGCTAACCGCTTCCCTGCCTCCAGGATTTCAGCGGCAAGACGGGGCGGTACCGGGGCTCGGGAGACCAGTTCTGCGAGACGCGATGCGGTCCACTCCAGCTGCCTGGTATCGGAAAGATCGATCCCCGCGAGTTCTGCATCGATCGTCCGCTTGAGATCATTTGCCTCAATGAAATACCGGAACGCGCTGGCCGTCACGACGAACCCGTCAGGAACCGGCATGCCGAGTTCATTCCTGATCAGGGCAAGACGCAACGCCTTTGCTCCGGCGACAGCCTCGGCGTCGCGCGGGATATCGCTTAGGGAAAGCACATACGGAGGCTTGATATCGTACTGCATGGTCTCCAGCGCAACCGTCAGGTAGAAGGTGATCTTCCTGCAATAGGCGGGAAGTTCGGCATAGGCAACCGGGGACATCCGGTTCAACTGCTCGACCATGGCCGTTACTTCCGTCGAGAGCCGGGCGCAGAGATTCTGCACACGGCTGAGATCAACCTTTCGGCGATCATGGTAGATCGTTTCCATTTCGGCCATCAGTTCCAGACATGACTTGTTGCGGGTCAGGATATCCTTGAACGATTCGTAGGTCTGCCGCAACAGCGTTCCCGGAGAAAACGCCTGGTAGGTCAGGTGTCTGAACAGATTGCGCAGGATCGACGTCATGGTACTGTTTTCCTCCGGCTATCCGGCGAGGACGGATTCGACCTTCTGTTCCAGTTCTTCCTTCTCGATCGGCTTGACGCAATACTCGCTCGCACCGAGACGAACCGCTTCACGTGCTGTCTCAAGCGTCGGATAACCGGTCAGCATGATCACCCTGAGTTCCGGGCGAATCGAACGGAGTTCCTCCAGCACCTCAACACCCGTAAGCTTGCGAAGTTTGATATCAAGAATCGCGAGGTCAACCGGATTGGCCATGACATAAGCAAGCGCCTCATCCTCATCGACAAACCCGACAACATGATGCCCCTTGCGCCCAAGAATTTTTTTGATCATCTCGACGGCGTCAAACACATCGTCAAGCACCAGAATATGCGCCATCCTGTACATCCTCCTTCATGTGTGATTGCGTCTGCACCGGCAGCCTGATACTGAACAGCGTCCCACGCCCGCCGCCGGTTTCCGTTTCCGTCTCATGCGGCAGATAGGGACTGACCAGATCGATCCTGCCGCCATGTTCCTTTACTATGCCAAAGGTGACGGAAAGACCGAGTCCTGTTCCCTTACCAACCCCTTTTGTGGTAAAGAACGGTTCAAAGATGCGTTCCCGGTTCTCGGGAGAGATCCCCGCACCCGTATCCGACACCTCGACAACCGCTTCATTCGTCTCGGGATCAAAACGGGTCCGCACGGTTATGACGCCGTCCGACCCGATCGCATCGCGGGCATTCGTCAACAGATTCATCAGCACCTGCCCCAGTTTGTCCCGGTCTCCGCGCACCGATGGGAGATCGGCCGCAAGCGAACGGACAATGGCAATGCGGTCGAGACCGAATGTGTGCTCGACAATGGCGGTAATCTGCACGATGATCTCATTCAGATCGAGCGGCTGCATCATGCTTTCGGTATTGCGGGAAAAGCTGAGCAGGTCGGCAACGATTTTCCTGCAGACACGCGCATACTTTTCTATCAGGCCGACATGCTCACGAAGCTCGGACCCTTCCGGCAAGTCCTCGGCGGCAAGTTGTGCATATCCCAGAATAATGCCCAGCGGCGTATTGATTTCGTGTGCAACCCCGGCGGCAAGCCGACCGATCGACTCAAGCCGCTGCGCATTCGCCACCCGCTCATGCAATCTGCGCATTTCAGTGATATCGCGCGCCGTGCTCAAAACACCGATGATGGAGCCGTCAGCATCATGCACCGCCGTCTTGACGACATGAAACTGCCGCTCTCCAGCGTGCGGCGAGACAAACACCCGCTCAACCGATACCGCTTCCCCGGTCTGCATGACATGAGCCTCCTCGTTGGTAGCGAGCACCGCCTGTTCCGGGGAGAAGACTTCGGTCACCGTTTTGCCGAGGATGTCCTGCTCATCCCTTCCCACAAAGGAACAAAATGCCTTGTTGACGCTGCGATACCGGAAATCGACGTCCTTCAGCGAGACCAGGTCCGGGGTAGCGTCCAGGATGGTCTGAACCAGCTGTTGCTGCTGCCGGAGGTCGAGTTCAGCCGCGCGCAGTTTTTCGAGCCGCTCTTTCAGCGTGAATGCCATGACATCAAAAAACTCCGCAAGATGCTCGACCTCATCGCCTGCGTTCTTTTTATAGACATCACATTCCCGGCAGCTTTCGATCTTGCTCCGGTACTCTCCTTCCGCGCATGATCCACAGAGGGTGCCGACCAGATACCAGCAGCGGCGGGACGTATCGCCATATGCAGGACATGCCTCTTTCCCGCACCGCATGATATCCCAGCAGTTTTCGCCGATCCGTTGCGCCGCCCTGATATCGAGATTTCCCTTGATGACCTCTTCGGCGGCGGCGTGCAGAATCCGTATCTTCCGCGTGACCGTTTGTGCAAGCGCTGCGCTGACCAGCCCGGCGATCGCCATGGCGATCGCGATCGACACAATGATGGTCAGGGTAACCTGCCGGACCACGAGATAAATGCGGTCCAGCGAAAGACCGACCCGCACGGTGCCGATCCGGTCGGTACCGATCATGATCGGAGCCGCAAAGTCATAGATGTCCTGACTTCCTGTTGTCAGTCGCACGACGCGGTGCGATTCCGTATCAGCAACCGGGTTCACTGCGCTCAGGTCAGTCGGGAATGCGGCGCCGAACGTGTGAACCATGGGCACTCCCTTTGCATCCGTGACAAAAGCATAGAGCGCATCCGGATCGGCTTTCAGGAGACCATCCGCCAGATTCCGAAGCTGGAGATAGTCAATCGCAAGCACGGGTTCAACCGCACGCGCTGCAAGATTCACTACTTGGGAAGCACCGCGTACTTTGCTCTCCGAAAGCAGGGACCGCAGCACCAGTTGATGCATCATGATCGAAAGCCCGATGCCCAACAGCAGGAGAATCACGACGATGCTCGTCGTGATCTTGGTTCCGAAGCGGGCCTGCCGCAGTTTTCTGATGAAGAATCGCATGGCTCAGTCGGGCGACCCCGGAGGAAGTCCGACCGTGGCGATCAGCGCATTGAGCGCCTCGAAGTCCCGGTCATGCGAAGGAATGATGCCGCTGAACGTTGCGGCTTCGAGAATACGCCGGTGCTCGGGATTGCCGCGGTCCAGTCTGAGCATGGCTTCCCTGATGCGTGCAATGACATCCGGGTCGAGTCCTTTGCGCGCGGAATATACCCAGCCTGGGTACCAGCGGGTCTGGGCAATCACCCGGATTTCGGTGATATCGATCTTGTCCGCGACGACCGCAAGCGTTCCTTCCCGCACCGTACCGAAATCGTATTTCCCCGCATGAACAGCGAGCACCACCTTCTCGGATTTGCCTCCCGGCCCGGGAGCAAACGCAATCTCCGCAAAGTCTTCCTTCCGGATACCATGCTCGTAAAAATGACCGAGACCGAACAGGTAACCTCCGGCCGATGCCGGGTCAACGGCATACCAGCGTTTCCCCCGGCAGTCCTGGAGAGTTCGTATGGCGGCGTTATCGGACCGGGTGAAAATGAGCCCCCTGAACTCCGCCTTTCCGTCCAGTTCGATAATCCGGGCAAATGCCTGCGAACCGTAGCGCTTCGCCAGCAACGCGTATACCATGGGGTTGGAAAACGTGATGTCGATCTTGCCCTGTCCAACCATGCGGATATGCTCATCAAACGTATCGGGGAAAATCTGCTCGATCTTGAGGCCGGTTTCGGCGCGCAGATATTTGATCAAAAGATGATGGCGCTGATACGACGTGCGATGCGAGTATTGGGGGAGATACGCATACGTGATCACATCACTTTCGCGCGAAGCCGTAATATCGGAACGCTTTGACAGATCAACAGGAATGACCGTCTCGTTTGTGCAGGAAATCACCCAAACGAGCACGATCATGAAAATGAATATTCGCACTGTTGTCATGGCTCTATCCCTTGCTGACATTGTACCAGACCTTGACATTTGAAGCACTTGGGATGTCTACACCAATGGGGGTGGCGCGGCCGGTGAACCGGACAAGGACTCATCTCTTGACTTTTTGAGCATATGCTCATAAAATAACATCAAACACCAAGGAGGTTCTCATGAAAATCTGTTTTCCCATCCATGAGTTCAAAGAGCTGGAGAGCGAGGTTAACCCCCATTTCGGGTCCTCGCAGACGTTTGCCGTGTATGACACGGAAACGAATGTGCTGACGCCGATCCAGAATCAGGCGCTGCACGAACATGGCGGAACGTGCAACCCCTTTGCGAAGCTTGGCGGCGCCGAGATCGATGCGCTCATTGTCGGCGGTATCGGGGCAGGTGCGCTCAGCAGGCTTGCACAGGCTGGCATCCGGATTTACCGGGCCGAAGCGCCGACCGTGAAGGAAAATATCTCCCTGTTCCAGAAAAGCATGCTGCCGATATTCGGCATGACCGACACCTGCGCGGGACACGCGGGCGGATGTGAACACTGACATGGCGCATACGACTGACAGTACCGCGAGAGTCCGTCCCGAAAACACGATCGAGGCCGGCGTCCGGACACTGCATTGCCTGTTCGGTATGCTGCACCACCAGCAGAAGGATGAGTTGTGCAGAAACTGTAAATCCTTCGCAGTGACCTTGGAAGCCGCACGAAAGAAACTGATCGAGACGGAAGCGTGCGTGACCAACTGGTCAGGCGGAGAGAGCGCGCGAGCTCTTATGCTCTCGATATATGGTGTGCTCGGAGATATCGTCGAGCCGGAACATCCAGCCGCACAGCGAAAAACCGGGGCATGCAGCCTTCCCAACGGACTCTGCATGCTCAAAGAAATTGCCCGTCTCGCTGGGTGTGCAGAGTTTTTGGACTGAAATTATGGGCATATGCTATTAAAGAAAGGAGGTGATGATCATGCCGGGATTCAATCAGACAGGTCCTCAGGGGTTCGGCCCGGGTACCGGCAGAGGTTTGGGGCCGTGCGGCGCCGGGATGCGGCGTCAGGGGTTTAGCGGACGTGGCATGGGGCGCCGGTTCTTGGGAGCCCGTTTCCAGCCGGGACTGCGTGCAACGGATCCTTCCGACGAACGTGCATGGCTTACCGAGGAAGCTACCGCCCTCGAACGGGCGCTGACAGACGTGCGGAAACGCCTTGATGCACTCACCAAGAACGAATAGGATGCACGCAACGATGAAGGGAGTCATGGAATGAAAATCTGCATAACCGCTTCAGGTCACGGCCTGGATGCTCGCGTTGATGAACGCTTCGGCCGGGCGCCGTTCTTCGTGCTCGTGGATCCCGATACCATGCAGCACGAAACGATTGCGAATCCGGCAATGGACGCCGGGCAGGGCGCTGGCATAGCCGCCGCTCAGAGCGTAGCACAAAAAGGGGTCAACGCAGTGCTTACCGGGTTCGTCGGACCCAAGGCATATGCAGCCCTGCAGGCGGCGGGCATTGCCATTTACGACGGGCTCAGCGCCGGCATGGAGGTAAAAACCGCCGTGAAAAACTATTCGGACGGCCTGCTCCGGCGGAGCACCGGGGCACAGGCACGTAAAGGGTCGGCCGGGCGAGGCCGCTCGTGACTGCAGAGGTCTTTACCGCCCGGCAACTGGAAGCCTTGCACGATCACCCGTATGCAACGCCGGTTATTGCTGTTACGGGTGGCAAAGGTGGTGTCGGCAAATCAACCGTTGCCGTCAATATTGCAGCTGCCCTGGCAGCCCGCGGACATGCAGTGGCACTGGTCGATGCGGATACGGAAGCGCCGAACAATCACATTCTGCTCTCGCTTCCCCTCAAAGACCATATCGATGTCCAGGTTGCCATGCCGCTCGTGGAACCATCGCTCTGCACACACTGCGGGGACTGCATTGCGGCATGCCGCCGCAATGCGCTCTTTCTGCCGCCGGATCAGACACCGATATTGATGGGAGAATGCAATGGGTGCAAAGCCTGTATAAACGCCTGTCCGACAGGAGCGCTGCTGACCCGCTGGATGTCCGTCGGCGCTACCTGCCGGACAGAATCCGGTAATCTTACGCTTTTCAGCGGAGAGCTGCTCCCGGGACGAGAGGAGAGCACCATTATAGTGCGGGCGCTCAAGGATCGCCTGGCGGCGGAAGCAGACCGGTTCGACATCATAGTCGTCGATACCGCCCCCGGGGTACATTGCACCGTTATTGCGGCGCTCGCGGGCGCCGGCTGCGCGTATGCGGTCACCGAACCGACCCGTGTCGGCATGCATGATCTCGGTCTCATCCTCGATCTCTGTGAAATGCTCGCAATACCGGCCCGCATTATCCTGAACCGCTCAAATCTGAGCGGCAGCCAGGCAACGATTGCCCCGGAGGCTGCATCAAAGGATGTTACCGTAGCTGCATCAATTCCGCATGACAGTATCCTGCTGCAAAGCTATGTGAAAGGACTGCCCGTTGTCGGCACGAACCCTGACTCGCCCGCAGCGCGCATCTTTACCGACTTGGCAGCGCGGATAGAAAGGGAGTGGCTGAAATGAAAGAAGTGGTCATCCTGAGCGGAAAAGGCGGTGTCGGCAAATCGAGCATCACTGCCTCATTGGCGGAACTCCTGCCTGCCGGCCTCATCATCACACTGGCCGATACCGATGTGGACGCACCGAATCTGCATATCATCACCGGAGCTGAGCCGATAAAAAGCGCTCCGGTTTTTGCATCCGAAAAAGCCGTGATTGACGAGACCCGTTGCATCGGCTGCATGGATTGCACTGCGGTGTGCAGTTTCGGCGCACTGCTGCCGGATGAGAAGATACCGGTCATGCTGCCGCTCTTTTGTGAAGCCTGCGGAGCGTGTGTGGCCGAATGCCCGGAACACGCCGTCAGCATAAAACGCATGCAGAACGGCTATCTGCATCTGTTCCGGAACGGTGTGCGCAATCTCGTTTCGGGCGAGTTGACGGTTGGTCAGAGCAGTTCCGGCAAGATTGTGGATCTGGTCAAAAATGAAGCACGAAACGTCGCACAGGATGACCGGGCTGACTATCTCATCATCGACGGCCCGCCCGGCATCGGCTGTCCGGTTATCTCATCGCTGAAAGGCTGCGACGCTGTGCTGGCCATAACGGAACCGACCGCGCCGGCGCTGAGCGATCTGGAGCGCCTGCTTGAAGTGACGGCATATTTTGACCCGGTGACCGGCGTAATCATCAACAAGGCGGATATCAATCCTGAGGGGGCTGAAACCATCCGTTCCCGCATGGCGGAACGCGGAATCACCGTACTCGGAGAAATCCCGTATGACATTCACGTCCCGCTCGCCATCGCGCAGGGGATTCCTCTGGCCCGTTGCTATCCCGAAAGCCGGGCCGCGGAGGCATTGCGGACAATTACCAAGAATATTCTGAGACTTTTTGACACCATACAGCAAGAAAGGAACACCGGACATGAGCACACCACATGCGTGCGGCAGCAATGACACACAATGGATTGAACAGGAGCAGAATGCGGTGCAGCACCGCATGGAGCAAATCCGCCACAAAATACTCGTTCTTTCCGGCAAGGGAGGCGTCGGCAAAAGCTCGGTGGCCGCAAATATTGCCGTCGGACTCGCCCTGCGCGGCCTGAGGACCGGTCTGGTCGATATCGATATTCATGGGCCGAGTATCCCAAAAATTCTCGGACTCGAAGGGATGCTGCCGGAGCAGGATGGAGAATCCCTGCTTCCGGTCGGGTATGACGGACTGCTGTCGGTCATGTCGGTCGGATTTCTCCTGCAGGACCGCAACAATGCGCTCATCTGGCGTGCTCCGCTGAAACATGGGGTCATCAAGCAGTTCCTCGGCGATGTTGCATGGGGACCCCGTGACTGGCTCGTTGTCGATTGCCCCCCGGGCACCGGCGACGAACCGATTTCAATCGTTCAACTGCTCAAGAACCCCGACGGGGCGATAATCGTCACAACCCCCCAGGATGTCGCGCTGGAGGATGTGCGCAAATCGATCACCTTCTGCCGGGAAGTCGGCATTCCGATCATCGGACTGGTCGAAAACATGAGCGGTTTTGCCTGTCCGCACTGCGGGACGGTCGTGAATATCTTCAAAAAAGGCGGTGGCGAAGCCCTCGCAGCGGAGATGCAGATCCCGTTTCTGGGAAGCATTCCGCTTGATGCCGCAGTTGCCGCATCCGGCGACAGTGGGGAACCGGTGATACAGCATGCCGCGGAGAGCCCTTCGGGCAGGGCTTTCTCGGCGTTGGTCGATACCCTTGTCCGGAATATCGCTTAGCGCCCTGATGCGCATGGGCCGTCCGTTCTGTTCAGCGGGTCGGTCGTACTTCTCGCGGTCTGCATGCTATCCTCTGCTGACAGGGCCCATGCGTTTTTTTATGCTTATAAACCGAGAATTCTCATTAGCTCGGCACGGCAAGCAACGCCGCTCAACTGCCACCCCGAAAAGTCTCCGACATTTTCGGAGGCCCCGCTTCCCGGACGGCGTCCAGCCGTCGTCCGAGGTATTCGCCCGGCACATACGTCCTGTATGTGCCGCTTCGCCGAATAAATCCGCTCTGTTGCCTGCCCTGCCGGACTCTGAGCGATTTCGGTCGAATCCGAATGACAGTTTTGAGATAAAACGAGGAGGATCACGCACATGACTCAAACCACGCGTATTGTCGTTATCGGCGGCTCGGCGGCCGGACCGAAGGCAGCGGCAAAGGCACGACGCTGCAATGAACACGCAGAGATTGTTTTACTCCAGAAGGGCCCGGAGCTCTCCATGGCCTCATGCGGCTATCCGTATTACGTCGGCGGATTCTTCGACGACCGCAACCAGCTGCTTGCCACTCCTGCCGGGGTAGTGCGCGATCCCAAATTCTATCTGAACGCAAAAGGGATCGATGCGCGCGTCTCGACGGAGGTGACCAGCATCGAACGCGCAGAGAAACGGGTTTCCTTCACCAATCTGCTCACGGGGGAAACCGGCTCACTGACCTACGACAAACTGATTCTTGCGACCGGATCGGTCCCCCGGAGGCCGCCGGTCCCAGGAGCCGACCTGAAAGGCATCACGACCCTCCAGTCCATGCAGGATGCGGACTATTTGCGCGCCGTGCGGGATGGCGGCACGATCAAAAAGGCGGTCATTATCGGCGAGGGATTGATCGGCATCGAAACCTGTGAAGCCCTTCAACTTGCCGGACTGGAACTCACCGTCATCGAGATGCTGCCCCAGCTGTTGACCTTTCTCGACTTCGACATCGCAAAACTGGTCGAAAACCATGTCAGGAGCAAAGGCGTCAATGTGATCACCGGCAACGGTATCGCGGCTTTTCTGGGAAACGATGGGGTGCTGACCGGCGTCAAACTGCAGAACGGCACTGAACTGCCCTGCGAGCTTGCGGTGGTCGCCATCGGCGTTGCGCCCAATGCCGTTCTGGCGAAAAAAGCAGGACTCGCTATCGGAGATACGGGAGGAATCGTCGTCGATCAGTATATGCAGACGTCCGATCCCGACATTTACGCTGTCGGCGACTGTGTGGAGCTGACGCACCGGATCACCGGGAAGAAAGTGCTTGCCCCCTATGGCGATCTCGCCAATCTCGAAGGACGCGTTGCGGGTGAAAACGCCGTGCTCGGCAACCGGGTGACCTTTCCGGGAACCATCCAGACCGGCATCTGCAAAGTCTTTGATTTTTCCGCCGGCGCAACCGGCCTCTCGGAGCGCTCGGCCAGAGAGCACGGATTCGATGCGGTATCGGTGATCAACGCAAGCCCGGACCTGCCCGGTTTCATGAAGGGGAAGCTCCTTGTCACCAAACTGGTTGCCGACCGGAAAACCGGACGAATCCTCGGCGCCCAGTGTGCCGGGCCCGGCAATGTGAACCGGCAGATAGCGCAATGGGCAATGGCGATCCTCGGCAATCTGACGGTCGACGACATGGCAAACGCCGACCTTCCGTATGCGCCACCGTTTTCGCTCGCAATCGACCACGGCATTGCGACGGCCCACCTCATGCAAAACAAACTGCTTGGGCGGCTGAAGGGGCTGACCCCTGAAGAGGTAAAGACCAAACTCGACCGCGGCGAAAAACCGTTTCTGCTCGATGCCCGCGGTCCTGACGAATATGAAGAGATGCGTATCGGCGCCGGCGAAACACTCATCCCGCTCGGAGCACTCCGGAAACGACTGGCGGAACTTCCTTCTGACAAGGATCGTGAAATCATCGCGTTCTGCAAGATCTCCCTGCGCGGCTATGAAGCGGCACTGGTGCTTGAAGCGAACGGGTGGAAGAATGTCAGGGTAATGGAAGGCGGCATTGCGGCATGGCCGTATCCGAGGGAAAAATAGGTTTGTAGCCCGCTCTGCTGTACTTGCCGCATTGGTCGGGAAAACGGATATACTGTACGTAGTCATCATCGGGGGATTCCTTTCGATGATGATCTGTTGAAACACAGGCATCGGACAGGAGAAGGTCGTCCATGGACAAAGAGCGCGTGATCATCAGCATTCTCGCAGATAACCGGACTGCCGACGGTTTCGTGCGCGAACATGGCCTCGCCCTCTGGATCGAGGCGGACGGCATGCGGCTGCTGTTCGACACCGGGCAGGGTGGTGCGTTGATCCCGAATGCCGAAAAGATGGGAATTCATCTGTCGCTGACGAATGCGGTGATCCTGAGCCATGGCCATTATGACCACACAGGCGGAGTCGCCCATGTTCTTTCTCTCGCCAGGTATCCGCATCTGTTCTGTCATCCGGAAGCGCTTCGCGAACGCTATAGTATCCGTGACGGTACCGTCAGAAGCATCGGCATGCAGGGAGATGCACGGGCTGCGGCGGAAAGCCTGCCGACCGGCCGCTTCTGTCCATCGGCCGAACCGTTTCAGCTGAGCAGAACCGTCGGCATCACCGGTCATATTCCCCGGAACAATGGTATTGAGGATACCGGCGGCCCCTTTTATCTTGACCCTGCCCCCGTCAGGAGCGACCTGCTCGAAGACGACATGGCGCTCTGGATACGAACGCCGGAAGGAATTGTCGTCTGTGTCGGCTGTGCCCACGCGGGAATTGTAAACACGCTCCATCATGTGATCAGCCTTACGGGACCAGATGAGAGAATACGTGCCGTTATCGGAGGCTTGCATCTCATGAACGCATCGGACGAGCGCATCGCATACACGGTCTCGGCGCTGCAGTCCTTTGCGCCTGAATTGATCGTCCCCTGCCACTGCAGCGGGGAACGGGCAATCGCCGCACTGACAGACGCATTTCCACACGCAGTCCGCATCGGCTATGCAGGACTTCGGATTGTGCTGAAATAATCCGCCGTCCGGTGAAATCCGGAGCGGCGCACCAGAAAGGAGTTGCCATGCCGAAATATGATTACCGCTGCAATGCGTGCGGAGAACTGTTTGAGGTAATCCACTCAATGCAGGAAACGGAAGACCGCCCGTGTCCGAAATGCGCTGCCCCGAGCCGTCGGATTATTACCGGAGGAAGCGGATTCATCATGAAAGGGTCTGCTGATGCGGGGCTTTCCCGGCCGCGCTGCGGGAGCGCGACAACCTGTTGCGGCAGTGCTACGCCCTGCGCCGAACCGCACTGCGGTTAACCCCGGGAGTTCTTACCGGCCCGGCCTTTTCTGTGACGGTGATGGATGTCTGCATGAGCGCCAAGAGCACTGCTGCCGCAGGACGGACAGATTGCGGGCGCACCCGTGCCGCTCGGAGGCGACCATTTTTCATCACAGGAAGCGCACCGGTATTTTGTCGCCTGCGCGAAACTGACAACACCGCCTTCAATCCGCAATGCCTTACCGGTAACCAGGGCATCGGCGATCTTCCGGTGCGCAGAGGCGATTACCCGCCCGAACGTCTGGCGGGAAATCTTCATGAACTCGGCCGCCTGTTCCTGATAGAGCCCTTCGTGATCGGCAAGGCGTATCGCTTCCACTTCATCGATCGTCAGGATTACTTCCTCGAGATCCGACATCGGGATTCCCCGCGGCTTGAAGTAGGTAGAGGCAGGGAGTCCGGCGATCTGTCTCTGGCATTTGGGACGTGGCATAGGTCTCCTTTACCGCTGCAAAAAAATTATGGTTATTGTGTCATGAGCAGGCAGTGATACACAAGCAGGGGAGCGACTGGACGCCCTTTTGAGTCGTAATGGACAGCAACCAACAAACGGATTCGGAGGCTCCATGATAACAGCCTATGCAACAGAGGAACCGATAGATTATCTGGCTTTGTACAGGACGTTCATTGATCAGGACGATGACCGGAGCGGAACGGTGGTCAGTCACCACGGCATGGTGAAGCGGCCCGGAAAGCAGATTGCGGATTTTTCTGGTGTGGAACTGATACCACGCAGCACGGATGTTAACCAGCGTCTCGCCGGGCTCGCAGCTGAAACGGCTCAGCGGTTTGTGCTCAATCAGATTCTGGTCGTCCACAGAATCGGGCGTGTCGGACCGCGTGATTCCGTTCTATTGGTGATGGTGTCCGGAGCGACACGCGATCGCTGTTTTGCGGCATGTTCGTTTCTGGTGGATGAGATAAAAAAAGAAGCGATCATTCAGTTGACAGAGCGTCCATAGGCACTGCTTCAGGCAAAGAAGCTTCCCGGAAAGGATTATATGCCCGAAATATCATTCAATGAAGCGCTTGCAATGACGGTTGGCAGCATTCTGCCGCTGCCGGCCGAGGATGTGCCTATCGGTAAACTCACCGGCAGGGTGGCTGCATCACCGGTAGCTTCGTTGATCGATACTCCCTCCGTTGATATCTCGCTGAAAGACGGATATGCGGTCATCTCCTCCGACATCGCCGGTGCGTCACCAGCGTGTCCGGTACAACTCAGGCTGACCGGCAGTCGCATGGCCGGTTCATCAGAGATAATCAGAGTCGTGCCGGGAACGACCGTACGAATAATGTCGGGGGCCGCGATACCGGATGGAGCTGATGCAGTGGTCGCAGAGGAATTTACTGCCTGCGACAATGGGACCGTTTCTGTTTCCGCTCCGTCGGCCAGGGGGAGAAATATCCTGGAAAAAGGGACTGACGCTGCAATCGGCGACCTGCTCGTTGAAAAGGGCTCCCGTCTTTCGCCGTCGCAGATCGGACTTCTGGCCGCGGCCGGACATGAGAAAATCCCAGTGTACCGATCCCCGCGTGTCGGCATTGTCGCGACCGGCGACGAGGTGGTTGCCGTTGGCCGGAAAATCCGGGACGGGATGGTCTTTGCAAGCAATCTGGTCACCATCGCCTCGTGGTGCTCCATCTATGGCATGAGCTCAAAACAACGTGTGGTCAATGATTCAGCGACAGCCATCAGGCGTGCAATCAGCGATGTCCTGCGGACTGCCGATTGCCTGATCACCAGCGGAGGGGCATGGAAAGGGGAGCGTGATCGTGTGGTGCAGATTCTGGATGACATGGGATGGGAAAAGACATTTCATCGGGTACGCATGGGGCCCGGAAAGGCGATTGGCTTCGGCCATCTCGCATCGAAACCGGTATTCTGCCTGCCCGGAGGACCACCGTCGAATCAGATGGCGTTTCTGCAGCTTGCACTTCCGGGATTGTTGAAGCTGGGCGGCCACACCATATGCGGACTCCCCGTTGCCCATGCGATCATCACCGAAGCAGTTCAGGGGCAAAAGGACTGGACACAGTTTATTTATGGATCGCTTCGACAAACAAGAGATGGACTCGAATTCCGGCCGCTCAAGCTGTCGAGCCGTCTGCAATTCATGGCGCGGGCCGACGCGATAGTCATGATTGCCGAAGGGTGCGAAAAACTCGAAAAAGGAAGCAGGGTGCCGGTCCAGCTGGTTTCCCGTTGCTGAGCGGGGAAGGCACTTCCATGTCAATTCGATGCGCCTGGCTTTGTCATGAGCCCGACAGGACAGCCATGCAGCTCCGTTTCCCGCTCCCGTCGGGCAGCGAGCGATTCAACTACCGCCAAATGGCAATCCCCAGTGCATCAGCGTTCGCAGGATTGCCACTCTGGTTTTTTTTGATCAAGACGGAACCGTTCTATCAAAAACAGCGTGGGGAGAATAGTCGCCCCACGCTGCTCAATGTACTACAGTCCCTTTTTTTCAAACCATAAGAACAACCCGATACCACCGAATACCAACGGAACAATAACCAGCCAATGATTGACCCCGAGAACCTGCGGCAGGGTGATTTTGCCGTAAACGCCCCAGGTCAGAACAGTCGTTTTCATGATCGGATATGCTTCCGCATACAGTGCTGCTCCAAGCAGCATGCCCATGATGCCCCACACGGCATCCCAGCGTCCTTCCCCCAGAGCACCCATCTGCGTGCCGGGGCAATAGCCGAGCACGCCCCATCCGAGGCCGAAAATCAGTCCGCCGAGTATCTGGGCGCCTATAATGGTCGGTTTGAGATTCAGCTTGACGATCCCCATGTCCTTGAGCAGATATACGCCGACCATGGCGACAAGAATCGCGCTGAGCATGAATTTCAGAATGGTCATATCCATCAGTCGGAGCGCGCCGATCTGGCGATCATACCGAAGCACTCCTCCTCTCTGCAAAAGAAAACCAAATGCGATGCCGGTGATCAAACCATACAGGAGAGGACTCATTTCTGGTTACCTCCTCCGTACATGATACGGGCGGAAACCATGCCGCCGACAAAGAAACAGATCAGCGCTATGAAACCGCTGACCGCAAGCTGGAGCGACCCGCTCAGCCCATGACCGCTCGGTCAGCCGTCGGCAAGGCGCGCTCCAAACATCGCAACCGCGCCGCCGAGAAATGCAAACACCGCACGTTTGGGGATACTCGGGCCAAAGCGCTTTTCCCACATGGGAGGGACCGCCTGTTTCTTGAAGTCGTTAAACATGACGGCTGCAAAGAGTGAACCGATAAAGATGCCGGCTACAAACAGTGTCTGCCAGTCGACTATCGGTTTTTCCTTGATAAAATACTCCATCGTCTTCACCTTGTCCGGCGCAAACTGCTGCTCGATCATGCCCGCAGTGCGGACAAAAGTCGTCGAGGCACCGACATACTTGTCCGCAACCCAGACCGACAGGATCAGCACAATGCCGGTCAAGGCACCTGCGACATAGGGACTCCAGCTTTTCTCGTCTCTTCGTGTCATATCGCCTCCTTCTGCAGGCTCAAAATGTGATTAGTGTGTACCCCCGGGCAGTGTAGCCCGCCATGCCGGGATGTCCCTGCATATCATCAAGAAGCGGCAACCCCTGTGCTTCGGCTTCGGCCAGCGTGCCCATCTTCTGCGAGCACGCCCGGCAGACGCCATCGACAAGCCCCTGCTCTTTTGCCTTTGCAAAGAGCCCGGCAAGGGGATTGTCAGGCTTCACCAGTTCCGGAAGAAGCCTGGTCGATGCTCCTTCCATGACAATGCGCGCTTCAAGCCCCCGTTCATGCATCTGAATCGCGTTCAGAAGGACATGGACAAAACACATCATCTCACCATTGAAAACAAAGAGCGCATACTTCTGCATGTGCATACTCCTTTCTGCTCCAAGCTTACCGCACCGTTCTGCGACTAGTCATCTGCAAGACCCTTCACAATATCAATCGGTTTTATTCCGAGACGGGCGGCAGTCTCTTTCAAGGTCTCACCCTCGCGCACATGGATATTCCTCGCTGCAAGACGCCGCTCAGCAACTTCGCGTGGGAGTCCGATTTCTGCAACGACCTCGGGAACGGTTTTGCGTCCGATGCCGCTTCCCGAAAACTTCGCTTCGAGATCAACTGCCGAAAGCCGAGGCCGGTTTTCCGAAGCAGGAATGTTGACCGGAGATTTCGCGGGGCTGAGCTTCATGAGTGCGAAAAGCGCAGCCGGTGAGGTTTTGTTCTTTTTTGCGATGCTCTCGAGCGTCTCCTGCTCGCCGGCAACCACAATACCGCGCCTGCGCATGCCGTCCATGGCCTGTTGCAGATCGATGTTCTCCCGTCGCGCGAGCGCAGCAAGCGAAACCTGCTCGGCATGCCCGAACGGAGGCTCACCGTATCCCTTGTTCACCCAGTACTCCTTGATCTGCGTATTGAGCGACAGAAGCCAGCTCATAGGCGGAAACGGAGCGATGGACCCCGCTACGACAAGTATCGAAAGAAGAACTGCCGCGGCAAGTTCCTTCCGGAGCGTGTAGGTTCGTTTCACACGATCTTTCAGGTGGCTGAGAAAAACCGGCCAGTTGAAATACAAATGGATACTTCCCGCAATCATGAATATCACACAGGCGGAGATATGGACATTGCCCCAATCGGTTTTTGAGAGCGCAAGCAGTTTCCAGTCGGTCCAGTAAGCCACACGTCCCTGGGGAACGATAAAGAGCACGATCCCGGTTATTGAAGCAAGCAGGAAGCTGAGCGTGGTGAGCAGAGAAATGAAACTCCGCAGAAAAAAATTCGATGGCATCGTTACCCCCCTTCTGCCGCAAAAGGGTTTTTACCGCTACATAAGCCTATGGTTTTTCGATTATAATTGCCGTTGCATCAACGAGCGCTGAAATGGTTTTTCTTCTGCCGCTCTCCAGCAACCGCTGAACCGTCCCCCGGGAAATCCCCATGCGGGTACCGGCTTCCTCCTGCGTCAGACTTTCTCCGTCACACAGACGAAGGGCCTCGATTTCATCCAGACTGATGACCGTACGCTGCAGCGAATGCATCGGGATGCCCCGCGGTTTGAATATGCAGCATTTCAGCTCGTCAAACGGGCAGCCGCAGGTTCTGGGTTTCTTCGTTCGTCCCATGATCTTAATTATGCCCAAGAACCTGACTACGCAATCCGTTATCCGTCTCTACGGGGAGACAGAATTGCATGCTGTCGAAACCCTCAGTGGGAGCAGCCGCCGCCGTGAGCATGGCCGCCGCAGACCTGATGCGGCTGCAGAATCTGGAGCATGCCCCTTTGCATCAAATTCATATTCTCGGCAATCGTGTATGCACCGGCCCGATATACCTGCATGCCCGCCTCCTGCAACTTCATCAATGCACCGGCTCCGATGCCGCCGACAACAATCGCGTCGACAGCAGCCCCGCCGAGCGCCTTGATCGGGCTGCAGGCGCCATGCTGATGGTGGAGATCACGATTGACGATTTCGGTTACCGACTGTACTTCCGTATCGACCACAACAAACACCGGGGCTGACCCGAAGTGACCGTACACCTTGCTCTGCATGCCTTCTGACTGTTCAACCGGGAAACAGATTTTCATGAAAAACCTCCGCTCATTTTGTGCATATGCACATTATAATGAACGCATCCCGAAATGATCAACCCCTACTCAGCTCCGTAATAAAAAACAAACTGCTGCCTTCGCGAATCCATGATCACAATCTTCTTGATGTCTTTCATCGAACCCTGCACCTGTGTGGCAAGAACATGCGTTTTTCTGCCGGTTGGCATGGTCAGCTCGAACTCCGTATCCGAAATTTTTTTGACACCCAGTCCGGCAACCCCGTTTTCAATAAGATAAGGCGGATTCCCGCCTGCTATTCTGAGCAGAACCTTCTCTGCCGGCTTCAGCAGGGCCTGCTGCGGATTCACCACAACGCTCGACGAAACCAGTTGCGCAGAGAGCCGCTGTGCGGCAGGTTGCCCGGCCTGACGCGGATCGGAAGGTGTTTTGAAAAAGAGTGATTCCGGAGACCCTTTCCGTCTATATTCATTTTTTTCGATCTGTTTTGTCTGCTGGTTCAGTCCAAGACTGGCAGTAACCAGCTCGAAACTCCAGCTGTAGATACGTCCGTACTGAAGGATGCCGGGCGGGACCTTGTACGATGTCGCATCGGTATCGACCACTTCGTCAATCACGGCGCGACCCTGGTCATCGCGGACGATCACGCGGTAGAACGCAAACACGCAGGAGTCCCTTTTCTGGGTGAAATAATCGGAGCCGCTCCAGGTCAACAGGGGAGTCAGCGAATCGATCCCAGACGGCGTACCCGCTCCAGGGGGAACGCCCGGACCCTTCGGAGAAATGTTCAGGGGAGTTACGGATTTGATGAATCCTATGGCATGACTCTCCCGGGAAGAATCCGGAGCGACCAAAAGAATAGCAAACGACACCATCACTGCCAAAAAGCAACGAAGCATGGGACCTCCCTCCATTTTTTTTCTATTGTACCACCGGGAGGCGAGAGATAACGGTTGACTTTTTTCATATAAATGGATTTAAATATGTTTATGAGAACGGCGATTGATCACTTCAAGCTTCTGGCGGATGCATCACGCATACGCATACTTTTGCTGCTGGACCGCAAAGAACTTTGCGTTTGCCAGATCATGGGAGTATTGGGCATGTCTCAGCCGCTGGTATCAAGGAACCTCTCCCTTCTGATGAAAGGCGGTTACCTTGATGACAGGCGCGAAGGGAAGATGATCTTTTATTCTCTCAAAAAAAACCTGCCGCTTCCGCAGCAGACGCTGATGGATGTGCTGAGAAGTGAACTGTCTGCAAGCGCACAGGCAAAGGAAGATCTGCGATCGCTCAGGGACTGCACCGAATTCCAGAAAAAAACGGGCAAATGTGATATGGAAACCTATCTGTCATATATGCGACAGAAGAAAGCAGGAAGGAAATGAATCTCAAGGAATTCAGAAAACACAGAAGGCGTCTTCAATCATATACCTGGTACGGGCTGCCGCTGGTCGTCATCGGCGGCTGGTTCTGGCCGAAACTCGGCTTTCTGCTTCTGGGCTGCATGGTCGGCGCATTGGGGATCGCAGCATTCCGCGGCCGCCAGTGGTGCGACTGGCTCTGTCCGCGCGGCAGCTTCTACGATCTGTTTCTCGACCGCATCAGCAGGAAAAGGGCTGTTCCCGCAGTGTTCCGTTCGACCGGCACCCGCATAGGCATGATCCTGCTGCTCTTTGCCGTTCTGGGGATACAAATAGCATATGCGTGGCCGGATATCGACGGCATCGGCAAGGCATTCGTTGTTGTTTTGACGGTGACGACATCGATCGGCATTGTCCTCGGCATAGGGATCCATCCGCGCACATGGTGCCATGTCTGTCCGATGGGAACCATTGCAAACTGGATATCATCCGGGAAAAAACCGCTTGCGGTCGCCGACACCTGCATCGACTGCACGCTCTGTGCAAAGGCATGCCCGATGCAGCTCGCACCCTATAAGGACAAGGCCGCAGGAACACTTCAGGACAATGACTGCATCAAATGCGGAACCTGTGTGGCAGCCTGTCCCAAAGGGGCGCTCTCCTTTCCGGATCAGAAGACAGCCTGAAATTGCATCCCTCTGATTGACTCTTGGTGCCTCTATGGGCAACACTAGAGGCACCAGCACGATGTTGTTCCCTCTTCCCGTTGATCGTGCACTGAAAAACACACAAACAATGGATACCTCATTCATTCAGAACTTCCCCTATCTGGGGCTTTTTGTCATGCTCGTGCTCGGCACGCTCGGCATGCCGTTTCCGGAAGATGCGATCCTGATTCTGTGCGGCTTCATGATCGCTCACAACGTGGTGCAACCGGTTCCGGCCATACTCATTCTGTCGCTCGGCATGGTCTGTACCGATTTTTTCCTGTACCATATCGGCAGAAAATACGGCAGAATGGTCGTAGCACACAAGCGTTTCCGCAGAATCATTTCGCCCCGCCGGATCAAGAAACTTTCCCGGCTGTTCGAAAAATGGGGGATCATCGTGATCTTTCTGGGTCGTCATCTTGTCGGCCTGAGAGCGCAGATATTTCTGGTGGCAGGCATTCTGAAGATGCCCCGGCCGAAGTTCGTTGTGGCGGATGCCCTCTCGTCGCTCGTTACCATTGCGATCATGGTGAGCGCGGGGTACTGGGGCGGCAATGTGATTGAGCGGATCAAGACCGACATCGAGTCGGCCCAGACGGCCCTGCTCGTCCTGCTGCTGATCATCACGATTGCACTGGTAATCTGGCGCCTCGCCGTCCGCTGGCTCCGCCAGGATGACATTGACTACTGAACGTCTTTCGACTCAGAAAAGACGCTGGCTCTCCTGCCATTCGTTCCAGAGATGTTCCTTCGCAACGCCGGCATCGATAAAGTCCCACGGCAACAGTTCCCGTTGGCCGCGCTGCCGGTGAACATACCACGGTATCGATACCCCGGTCCGTTCGGCTGCCGAGGCGTAATCATTACTCAGGACCATTTCGGCTAGAAGCTGGCCAAGCCGCCGATCGCCGCGCGACAGTAATCCCTGCAGATAGGACTGTTTCAGCACGTCGTGCATGATCCGGACACCCGGCAGCTTTCGGGTATCTTTTTTGATGCGGCGCAGCTTCTCCCTGATAGAACCCTGCTCCTCCATCGCCGCCCACTGAAACGGGGTGAACGGCTTCGGCACAAAGGTGCTGATTCCGGCAGTTATCATCCCGCGTGGAGAGAGCGCCCGTATCCGGGCAATCAGCTGCACGATACCCGCAATATCCTCGTCACGTTCTCCCGGCAGACCGATCATGAAATAGAGCCGCAGCTGATCGATCCCGTTCTGAAACAGCAATGCCGCAGTCTCGATGATATCCTGTTCGGTCACCTTTTTGTTGATCACCCGTCGCATCCGTTCAGTGCCGGCTTCAGGCGCAATGGATACGCTCTTCGCACCTTTCAACAGGTCTATCAGACGGGCGCTCCGCTCGGTTGCCCGCAGAGAGGTAAGCGAGAACATCACCCCCGGCAGGGCAAGCACGTCCTCGATATGACGGTAGTCGGTCAGCGACGGGCCCACGAGACCGATGCGCTGGGTTAATGCGCGGGCACGCCCGATCTCGGCCCTGACGGCATCCAGCGGCTTCGGGCGCACCGGACGGTACACATTGCCCACCATACAGAAGCGGCAGTTCCACGGGCAGCCCCGCATAGCCTCGACCAGATACATATCGGCAAATTCAATTTCGGAGGAAACAATCGCGGTCGTAACCGGGGACGTTCCGATATCCCCGCAGCGCTGGCGGACAACACCATCAGGAGTGCCTTCCTGCACCGAACGCGATGCAATGGTTCCGTCAGGATGGTACGTTATCCGTGCATACCCCGGCGCATGGATTCCCGGTATCTTGACCGCTTCGGCGACAACCGATGATCGATGCGTTCCAGCATACGCGTCGATGAAAGCCGGCAGTGACGTCTCGGCATCGCCTGCAAAGACCAGATCGAAGACCTCTGCAAACGGCTCCGGATTGATCGTTGCACAGACGCCGCCAGCCATGAGCAAGGGATGACGGGCCGTGCGCTCTGCTGCCCAGAACGGAATGCGCGAAAGCTCCAGAATACGGAAGAGGTTGGGATAGTCATTCTCGAAAGAGAGTGAAAATGCAACCATGTCGAATCCGGCAAGTGGCCGCTTCGACTCAAGAGAAAAGACCGGTGTGCGTGTCCGGCGATATTCGGCAAGCTGTTTTTCATCGGGCAGAAAAGCCCGCTCGCAGACTACGTCGTCACGGCTGTTCAGCAGTGCATATATGCCCTGAAAACCCAGGCTTGCCATGCCGACCGAATACCGGTTCGGATACACCAGGCAGACTGAGATTCTTCCACCCGGTGTTTTGCGGATGATGCCCCGCTCGGCAGCAAGCAACCGGTCCGCGTGCGCAATCAGCCGGCGATTCATGACAGGTTACCGCTCAGGCGGCATGCGTAACCGTTTACACGCGCCTCCGCAAAAAAGCGGGAATATCATATTCATCTTCCGTCGGAAAGATCGAATCCTTCAGCGGACCCGTCTGTGCCTGCTGCACAGGGGGGTTCCCTTCGCGGGAAGGTGCACCCTGCGGCTGCTGCCGCGCCGGGAACCCCGGGGCTTCTGATGGAGACTGCACCAGGGACCGCCGCGCAAATGCAGGAATATCATGTTCGTCCTCAGCCGGAAACAGCGAATGCTTCACCGGCAGGGTCGAAGAGGACTGCATGCGCTGTTCCACAACCGGCGGTGCGGGTATCTGTTCCGGTTGCCGGACGGTCTGCGCGGAAGCAACGGCCGGCTCTGCCGGTGAGTCAGCCGACGGGGTCTGGAATACCGGCTGGGGAAGAGAAGTTCGCAGAGCCGGTGCAGCGGAAGAAGCAGGAACCGACGGCATCAGCTGAGGTTCCGGCGTCTCTGCAGCCGGAATGGACTTCGCAAGAATACGTTCTGTATGGCGCAGGTTCACCGGCTCCTTGGTCGGCGTCCACGACTTGATATTCGGCAGTACCGCCTTTTCGACCCGCTCGTCAAATCCGGTGGCGATCACCGTCACACGCACGTCGTCTTCCATGTCAGGATTGATGACGGCACCAAGAATGATATTGGCATCGTCGGCCGACGAATCGTGAATGAGCGACGCTGCTTCCTGCACTGCATCGAGCGGCAAATTGACGCCGCCGGTTATGTTGATGAGAATGCCGCGCGCGCCCTCAATCGATGATTCTTCGAGCAACTGATTGGATATTGCCTTCTTCGCGGCCTCAAAGGCGCCACCTTCTCCGGAACCGGTTCCCATGCCGATAACCGCCCGTCCACCGTTCTGCATGACCGCCTTGACATCGGCAAAATCGAGATTGATGAGGCCCGGCACGAGAATCAGATCGGAAATGCCCTGTATCGCCTGACGAAGCACATCGTTCGCAATCGCAAACGATTTCAGGAGCGGCGCACCTTTTCCCGCAACCGACAGGATGCGATCGTTCGGGATGACGATGAGCGTATCAACATGCTGCCTCAGTTCCCGCACGCCCTCATCGGCGCGCATTGCCCGTTTTTTGCCCTCATAAAAAAACGGGCGGGTCACCACACCGACCGTGATGATGCCCAGTTCCCTGGCAATGCTGGCAACGATGGGCGATGCACCGGTGCCGGTGCCGCCGCCCATCCCTGCAGTGATGAAGACCATGTCAGCACCCTCAACGCTGGCGATGAGCGCATCGCGGTCTTCCAGCGCCGCCTGCCGTCCGAGATCAGGGTCAGCTCCGGCTCCAAGCCCCCGCGTGACACCGCCGCCAATCTGCACCTTGATCGGCGCAAGCGACACTTCAAGGTGCTGCTTGTCGGTATTGACCGCAACAAACTCAACACCAAAGATGTTTGAGGCAATCATGCTGTTGATTGCATTGCCGCCACCGCCGCCGACTCCGATCACCTTCAGTTTCGCGATCGGCCTTTCGATTTCCTGCAATTCAAACATCTTTTTTCCTCCTGCTTTTTCCTAGTGATTTCGAAAAATTCTGGAACCACCCGGTCATGGTCTCCACCAACCTGTGGAAGAGCTGCGGCGAGTCCTGCAGAGCTCCCGAAGCACGATCCATCTCGGCAGAATACATCACCAGACCGATACCGGTGGCATACATGGGGTTACTGAATTCAATCGGCGACGGCACCGTTTTTCTCCTCCCGGATCCGCGGCTTGCCGCGTCGGCACTTTCTGCAGCAACCTCAGGGTAACCGATACGAACCGGCAGTGCAAGCCGCAGTCCGGCAAACTGCTCAAGACCGGTCAGCAGCGATGATCCTCCCGTCAGCACAATGCGCGAGAGCGACGCTCCCTGCCGGGATGCCTCATCCAGTTCCTTCCTGATCAACTCGATAATCTCCTCGGCGCGCGGCTCGATAATATTCGTAATGTCGCTGGCCGAAATCGTCTTCACATGCCCGTTTGCAAGCGCGACCTTGATCGGCCGCCGCTCCTGGCGCTCATCCCGCTGAACCGATCCGAACAGCTTTTTGATCCGCTCCGCCTCGGGGAACGAAACTTCAAGACCGATGGCAAGATCGTTCGTAAAGTGGTTGCCCCCGATGCCGAGCACGGCGGTGCGGACGAGCCACCCATTCTGATAGACCGCAATATCGGTCGTACCGCCGCCGATATCGATCAGCGCAACACCCCGCTCACGTTCGCGCGGACTCACCGTCGCTTCAGCTGACGCGATCGGCTGCAGAATGATGTCGGAGACCGAAACCCCCGCATGCTCGCATGCCCGCATCAGGCTCTGCACCGCAGCGATGGCACCGGTCACCATGGTCACCTTCACTTCGAGTCTGCGACCGGAGAGTCCGACGGGATCCTTGATGCCGCCCTGACCGTCCAGAACAAAATCGGTCGGAAGGACGTGAAGGATCTCGCGATCGAGCGGAACATATGCCGCGCTCGCTGCATCGATCGCCATTTCCACATCCTGCGACGACACTTTTTTCCCCGTGACGGTAACCGCTCCCTCACTGCTGATCGCTTTGACATGACTGCCCGCAATGCCGACACAGACCGAAAGGCTCCGATCCTTCGCCTGGATGGTTTCAAATACCGCCCGCCGGATCGATTCCGCTGCAGCGTCCGCGTCGACAACCACGCCCTTGCGAAGACCGGTGGAAGGGAATGAGCGTGCCGATGTTATCGCAAGACCGTTATCGCCCCGTTCGGCGGTCACCACGCAGATTTTGGTGGTTCCGACATCCAGGCCAATCAGGTTCGTGCTGCTGTCTTTTCTTCGCATGCGTTTCCCGTTTCTTCCGTTACTGCTGATCGACCGGCTTCACGACAATACGGTTCGCAAAGCGAAGGTCGATATACTCAACCCGGATATTCCTTTTCGCAATCTCTTCCTTGACGAACTGGAGGTCAGCCAGTTTCCGCTCAAAATCGCCAGCACCGATGCGCACCGAAATCTGATCGACCGTAAGGGTCAGCTCCTCCGGCCGGGACCCGGAAATGACCAGATTGCCGGCAGCGGAACCGCCCCGCTTTGCATGAATCACCTCAACAAAGGCAAGCGCCTCCCGATAGGCGTCCCGCATCTGGGAGGGATCGATCCCCCGGATAACCGGAAGCAGTTTCTCCTGGGATCCGGGCACTTCCTCAAGCAGCACACCGTCCCGGTCAATGAGCGTGAAACGGTCTCCGGTCTGGAGGATCGCCCGGGGAACCGCTTCAACAACCGAGATGAGAACCCGCCCGGTCAGCTCCTTGCGGATCACCGCATCCTTCACCCATGGCGACTTCATCAGGCGCGTCCTGATTTCACTGCTCGGGACCCCAAACAACTCATCACCGGTACGCAGACGGATAAGCTTTTGCAAGTCGCTCTGCTTGAGGTGCTGCATGCCGGAAAACTTCAGCTCGGAAACAACCACCAGCTTTTTCGCACCGTAAAAGGCCCCGGCAAACGAGACTGCGCAGAGAACGAACAATGCAACGACAAACCAAAGATGTTTGCGGGCCTTTGCCGCCTCGATCGTCCGCTGTGTTCTCAGCGGCATTGCGGGGCTTTCAGTTTTCGAGCGCATGCTTCAGCATCTCCTCAACAAGATCCGCGAACGAAAGTCCGGCAAGCGCTGCAATCTTCGGCAAAAGGCTCGTCTCGGTCAACCCCGGCACTGTGTTCACTTCAAGAATGTAAGGGGTGCCGTCGGCAGCCAGGATGAAGTCCACCCGGGAAGCTCCGGCGCATCCAAGCGCTTGATGAGCGCGCACACCTGCAACCTGCAACGCGGTATAGGCATCAGGCTCCACTTCGGGCGGCAGGATATATTCGGTCATTCCAGCCGTGTATTTTGCATCATAACTGTAAAATTCGGCTTTCGGACGCACCTCGACACCACCGAGCGCCCGGTCTCCGAGAACACCGATCTGGATTTCCCGGCCGGAGATGTATTGCTCGACAATGATCCTGTCGCCAAAACGGAATGCCTCATCGAGTGCAGCCCCAAGCCGGTCTGCGGCTTTGACGATGGTGACCCCGATGCTCGATCCCTCAGAGATCGGCTTGACCACCCATGGGTACGCGAACGGAACGGAAAGGGATGATCGCTCGTCCCTGCTGAAAATGCGATACGGCGCAATGGCCAGCCCGTGTTCACGGAAGACCAGCTTCGACATTTCCTTGTCCATCGCAAGCGAGGACGCCAGAACGCCGGACCCGGTATACGGGAGACCGAGGACTTCGAGAAGCCCCTGCAGAGCCCCATTTTCGCCGTGACCGCCATGCAATGCAATGAAGACGACTTCAACTCCCTGCTCGGCAAGGACCGATGCAACCCGATGATCCTGATCAATAAAAACGGCGTCATATCCGCGGTCGGTGAGGGCCTTGTGCACCGCCCGCCCGCTCCGGAGCGAAATCTCGCGCTCCGCCGAAGTCCCCCCGGCCAGAACACCTATTCGCTTATTGGTAACCATACAGCCTCCCCGAAAAACATACTAGTATACCAGAGGCGGATAAAAGCCGTGAAATCAATGGGGTCTCCATTCCCCTACCATTCTGATCTCAGGTTCGAGCGCTATTCCGGACACGGCGAAAACCCGGTCCCGGACCTGATGCATCAAGGTCAGATAATCACGTGCCGAACCATCACCCCGGTTGACAAAAAAATTGGCATGAACCGGGCTGACCTCAATTCCTCCCTGACGGAGTCCTTTGCATCCGGCTTCCTCAATCAGTCGTCCGGCGGCATTGCCCGGAGGATTTTTGAACACACAGCCCAAGGAACGATCGGTAACCGGCTGATGAGTCCATTTCTCGGCTCGGAACCGTCGAACACGGCGGAGCAGTCCTGCAGCATCAGACTGCCGGAATTGCAGACGAACGGAAGTAATGACCGCTCCTGAAGGGATATCCGCGTAACGGTAGCCGAAATGCAGCTCGACCGGGGGAAAGCTCCGCAGGGTTCCGTCAGGCAATGCCATCTCAACCGTCTGCACAATATCGGCAATCTCGGCCCCGAATGAGCCGGCATTGCCGGCAACCGCACCGGCAATCGTCCCGGGGATCCCCGCCAGGCCTTCGCTGCCGGCGAAACCGTTTTCAGCGGCACGCTGGACAATCTGCTGCAAGGCGGTACCGGCACCGGCCTCAATGACAAAGCGTTCAGAATCAACCCCAAGCCCGGTCAGTTGATCCGTGCAGATGACCGCCCCTCGGACCCCCGCATCGCTTATCAGGACATTGGAACCCTTGCCGAGAATGCAATGAGGAATCCCGCAGGCATGCAACCTGGCCAGCATTTCCGGGAGATGCGCCACATGAGGCGAGACAAGGATATCGGCAGTTCCGCCGATGCCGATCCAGCTCAACCCGGCAAGCGGCCGGTTCAGTTCATAGTGAATGCCGTGCTCGCGGCACCACGCAAGAAATGCTTTGTATCGGGTCATGCCCTGCACCCCGCCGGAAGGCGTTACGCTCCGTACTCACGGAGTAACTGTTCACCCAACTTGTACACATCGCCCGCGCCAAGCGTGAAAACAACATCGCCTGGGCGGAGTTCCCGCCTGAGCGTCTCCAACATTCGATCCTTCTCACCGATGTGACGAACTTGCCCGAAGCCGGTTTCGGCGATTTTTTGCGCAAGCATCGCAGCCGAAATACCCTCGATCGGCTGCTCTCCGGCCGAATAGATATCCAGCAGCAGCAGATCGTTTGCCTTGTCGAACGAGCGGGCGAATCCCTCCATCTGGTCGCGGGTTCGCGTATAGCGATGCGGCTGAAAAACCACCACAATACGGTTCTCTCCAAAACACTGCCGCGCAGCATGCAGAACCGCCTGCACCTCCGCCGGATGGTGGCCGTAGTCGTCATATACCCGGATGCCGCCGACTTCACCCTTGAATTCGAAACGCCGGTGCACGCCGCCGAATTGCGCAAGCCCCCGGCGGATGATCTCAACCGGCACCTGAATCTCCAGCGCAGCTGCTATGGCGCTCAAACTGTTCAGCACGTTATGCACACCCGGCATCGGAAGCGTGAATAGTCCGAGCGAATCCCCACGCACAATCACTTCATATTGCATGCGTGCGCCGGCACTGGCAATGTTCTTCGCAAAGATATCGGCTGCCTCGCTCAGACCGTATGTCACAACCCGCCGGCTGATTTTGGGAAGGATTTCGCGGACATGCTCATTTTCGATGCAGACAACCGCTGCTCCATAGAACGGAACCTTGTTGATGAACTCCAGAAAAGCGTCCTTGAGCGCATCCATGGTCCCGAAAAAATCCATATGCTCCATGTCGATATTCGTAATGATCGCAATGGTCGGTGTCAGCCGCAGAAATGAGCCGTCGCTTTCGTCGGCTTCGGCAACGAGAAACTCGCCCTGGCCCAGCTTTGCATTGCTGCCCATCGCTTTGAGCTTTCCGCCGATAACCACGGTCGGATCAAGGCCTGCCTCTCCGACAATCGTTGCCATGAGAGAAGTAGTCGTCGTCTTGCCATGGGCACCAGCCACGAGAATACCGTATTTCAGACGTCCGAGCTCGGCAAGCATCTCGGCGCGGGGAATTACCGGTATCGATTTGCGCTGTGCAGCGACCACCTCAGGGTTTTCGGCGGATACGGCCGAAGAAATGACGACAACGTGCGACCGTCCGACATTCGATGCGTGATGGCCGATGAATATGCGGATGCCGAGCTCCCGGAGCCGCGCCGTCGTTTCCGACTCACGCATATCCGATCCGGTCACATCGTATCCCAGATTATGCAGCACCTCGGCGATGCCGCTCATGCCGACGCCGCCTATGCCGACAAAATGGATGGCCTGATATCGTGTAAACATGGATTTATCCTTTCCGAACAAGACTCATGGCTAACTGGACGATCCGGTCCGCGGCATCGAGACGACCGAACGCAGCCGCCTGCCGCTCCAGTTCGGAACGCATCCGTTCATCAAGGTAGAGCGTCCTGAACAGCTCTGCAATCCGTTCGCCCGACAGTTCCCGATCGAGAACAACGCGCGCAGCCCCCATATCTTCGAGCTTTCTGGCATTGAGCTCCTGATGATTCGACGCTGCATGCGGATACGGCACCAATATGGCCGCTTTGCCGATGGCGGTAATCTCCGACAGGGTCGTCGCCCCGGCCCGGCAAAGCACAACATCGGCGAGCGCATATGCCTCGGCCATGTTATAGACAAACGGCACGACTATGCCGCTGAATCCGAGATCGCTATAGACCCGCGCAATGTCCTCATGGTCGGACTCGCCGGTCTGATGAATAAACTGAATACGGTCCCGCAGATCGGCAAGCAGACCGAGCGCTTCGGCAACCGCGCGATTGATTCGCCGCGCACCGGTGCTGCCGCCAAAGACAAAAATGGTGAAACGGTCCGGGTCGAGCTGAAACAGCGCCCGCGCCGCCCGCTCATCCACCTTGAGCATGCCCTTCCGCACCGGATTGCCGGTGAGTATTGTTTTTTCCTGCGGAAAGAACGGCATGCTCTCCTGATACGTAACCGCAATCGCATCGACAAAGCGCGCAAGCTGCCGATTCGCCAGGCCGGGCACTGCGTTCTGCTCATGAATCAGGGTTGGAATATCCCGGAAATGCGCTGCAATCACGGTACTGAACGAAGCGTATCCGCCGACACCGATCACCAGATGCGGCCGCATGCGCTGAAGAAGAGCGCGCGCTTCTCGAAACGACTGCAGCAATATCCAGAGCGAGCGGATCTTTCCCAATGCGGATTTCCCGACAAAGCCTGCTGCATGGAGTGTCTCCAGTTGATATCCCGCCTGCGGCACCACCCGCGCCTCAAGCCCTTTTTCCGTACCGACAAAGACAACTTCCGACACGGCACCCTGCTCGCGCAGGGCATCTGCGATCGCGATTCCCGGAAAGACGTGTCCGCCGGTGCCGCCGCCCGCTATCAGGACTCTCATCAGCGTCCCTCCTGCGTATCGGCATGCTGCCTTCTGCCGTACTTCCGGAATCCATACCCGAGACGCCACCGCGATTCGCCCGGCAGTCCGCACCCATCCGAGGAGGATACTGCCTGAAGGGAAAATGATCTTCCGTCAGTTACCGGGGCGTTTTTCGACACATTCAACAACATACCGACCGCAAACATGTTCACCATGAGCGACGAGCCGCCGTAGCTGATAAACGGCAACGGCAGCCCTTTGGTCGGAACCATGCCGGTGACAACTGCAAAATTGATCACCGACTGAACCGCAATCATGATCGCAATACCGAACGCCAGATAATGGGCGAACCGGTCTTCCCGCTTCCGCGCAATATTGATCGCCTGAATGAAAAATGCGAAAAAGAGCAGCACCACCAGCGAGGCCCCGAAGAATCCCAATTCCTCGCCGATCAGCGAAAAGATGAAGTCCGTATGCACCTCGGGCAAGAATGCCAATTTCTGTTTGCTCTCACCCAGACCGACCCCCTGTACGCCGCCGCTTCCGAGTGCAATAAATGATTGTACCAGCTGATACCCCTCTTTCTGTGAATACTGCCAGGGATCGAGAAATGCGGTGATTCGCTTCAGCCGATAGGGTTCCATCGCCAGTTTTATTACGATCGGAACCGCAAGACCGGCGAGTATTGCCAGATAGCGAAGGCGCACTCCTCCGATAAACAGCATCGAGAGCGTCAGCACGGCGAGACTCATCGTGGCACCGAAATCAGGCTGTTTCAGGAAAATCGCACTGAAAACACCCATGATGGCGATCGGGACGACAAACGATGTGAAGCGCTCTTTCCGGTAGCCGGGAAGACTCATATACCAAGCGAGAAACAACACCATCGCCAGCTTGACCAGTTCAGACGGCTGAAAGGTCGACGGCCAGAGCCTCAGCCAGCGCCGTGCGCCGCCGGCACTCATGCCCATTGGCGTAAAAACCAGAACCAGAAGAATCAGCGAAAGAATCAGTAACGGAATCGCCGCTTTTTTCAGCCACGGCAGCGGTACGCGGCATGCGGCAACCAGGACCACCAATCCCATGCCGACCGTGAGAATCTGTTTTCTGATGAAGCTGAACTGACTCGCTTCCGTGCCTTTGTCCTTGTGCTTTTCGACTACGCTCGGCGAGACAACCGAAGTGGAGCTGTAGACAGCGGTGAGTCCGATCAGGATAAGCAGGGAAACGAGGACAATCAGGACGCGGTCATACCGCTGAGTCATAACTCCCGCACCAGATCCTTGAACTGTCGGCCCCGATCCTCAAAGTCACGGAACATGTCAAAACTCGCGCAGGCCGGAGAGAGCAGGACCGTATCTCCCGGGGTTGCAAGCGTCCGGCAACGGGCCACCGCAGACCGGAGATCGGCTTCGCGGTATACGACAGTAAGGTCGCCCACGGCATCGGCTATTTTCCCGGCAGCCTCACCGATAAGCACCAATGCCTTGACATGCGAGCGCACAGCATCCCGCAAAAGCCTGAAATCACTGTCCTTGTCGCGTCCGCCGGCAATCAGGATTACGGGCGTTTCGTACCCTTCGAGCGACTTGAGCACCGCGCCAACATTGGTTCCCTTCGAGTCGTTGATATACTGCACGCCGTCAAGGATGCGAACCGGTTCAAGACGATGCTCAAGCCCCGGAAACGTCCTGAGCGCAGTCCTGACCGCATCTGCCGGACATCCGGCAGAAAGAGCGATCAGCGCAGCAGCCATGGCATTTTCAATATTGTGGACCCCCTTGATCATGAAATCCGCAGGGTCCAGAATCTCATGCACACCGTCGAAATTGAGCGCCACCTTGCCGTTTTCGATCGAGGCGCCCCGAACAGCCTGCTTCCTGCTGAAGTAGAGGACATTCGGCACTTCCGTATCTCTCTGCCACTGCAAATCAAGCATCGGAGTATATGGATCATCCGCGTTCAGCACCAGGACATCGTTTTTCCCCTGGTTCTCGAAAATACGGCACTTGGCAGCTATATAACCGCCCATCTCGTGATACCGGTCGAGATGATCCGGCGTCAGATTCAGGATTGCCGCCCCCGAAGGACGGAAGCTGACTATGGTTTCGAGCTGAAAACTCGAAAGCTCCACAACAAAAAAATCGACCGGCGGCTTTGCACTTCGCGCATCCAGCACACCGCTCTCCAGCACCATCTCACTGATTGCCGTGCCGATATTGCCGCAAAGGATCGCATTGAAACCACCCGCCACCATCATTGCATGAAGCAGCGTCGTCGTCGTTGATTTGCCGTTTGTACCGGTTATCGCGAGAAACCGCGGCGTTTTGCGTCCCGCGGGAAGAAACTGACGCACGGCTGCATATGCAAGCTCAAGCTCTCCAATGAGCGGAATGCCGCGCGCAGCCGCATCTTTCAGGACAGGCAGGTCAGCGGGAACCCCGGGGCTGACAACAATCAGGTCTGCGGACAAAAACAGATCGGCCGGATGCGAACCGAATACCGTACGAATCGACGGATTCAGCTGACGGAGCCGCTCGCCGAACCCGTCAGCAGGCTTCGCATCGTTGATGGTCACCCGCGCTCCGAGATGAACGAGCAGATGAGCCGCTCCGACGCCGCTCCGCGCAAAGCCGACGACGACTGCGTTTTTCCCCTCCACAGCAAGCATCATTCTTCGGTCCCCCTATGATCTCCCCGTGGAACGCGAATTCCCTGCAGTTATCTTTTTCCCGGTTTTTTTCACCGGATTCTTTTTAACGTTTTTCTTCGTCTTCTTCGCCTTGACCGAAGACGACTCGGAACCCGATTTCTTTTTCTTGGAATAGGCTGCAGCCTTCCCTTTTTTCTGCGATCCGTGCGAATAGGTGGCAAACACCACCGGACTCTCGCTCGCGCTGCTGTAAGTAATGACCGGCTCGGCGCGACGGTGCATGACATCGTCTCCGCGGGCGATCAGACGGGACGTGTCCTGCCAGAGATCGGGCCGATGCGGCTCACCAAGCACCACCGAAATGATGGTGTTGCCATTCCGGTTCGACGCAGCGACAAAGCAGTGCCGGGCTTCGCGTGTGAAACCGGTCTTGCCGCCAAGCATGCCGCTGTCATCCCAGAGAAGCTCATTCGTATTTTTGACGGCGAGCTTTCTGCCGCTTGTGGAAACGACGGTCAGGGTCCGGGTATAGATGAGGTCCGCAATCATGGGATACTGTAATGCCGCTTTCATGATCCTCGCCAGATCGTATGCAGTCACATACTGGTTCGGTCCGGGCAGTCCCGAGGCATTGATGAACCGGGAATTGTCGGCACCCAGCTCAACCGCCTTGCGGTTCATGAGTTCGGTGAATGCATATTCCGACCCCGCGGCGGCCTCGGCAAGCGCAACGGCTGCGCTGTTCACCGAACGCATCAGTGCGAGCGCGAGAAGACTCCTGACCGAAAATTGCTCTCCCGTCCGCAGACGCGGAGAGACCGATGGCGTTTTTGCCGCATGATCGCTGATGCGGACCATCGCGTCGGGGTCCAGACGATCAAGTGCGACCATTGCGGTAATCAGCTTGGTCGTACTGGCAGGCCGCAGCTTGAGATTCGGATTCTTCGCATACAGGATTTTTTCACTCGAAGCATCCATCACGAGCGCAGCTGCCGCAGGAAGCTCTCCGGCTGACGCATGGACGAGCGATGCATACGCGAGAACCATTGCGCTCATGCAGAAATACAAGCCCGATCTCAATATCCTATTCTTCCGTATCATAGGGTTATTTCCCCCTCACCGTAATTTTAAGGTCGCCAGACTGAAGAGTGCAAGTATTATTCCGGCAATCCAGAAGCGCACGATCACTTTGGGCTCTGACCATCCCTTCAGTTCAAAGTGGTGATGAATCGGCGCCATCCGGAAAATCCGTTTGCCGGTCATCTTGAACGAGGCAACCTGCAGCACAACCGAGAGCGTCTCGATGACGAATATGCCGCCGACCACGGCGAGCACAATTTCATGCTTGGTGATGACGGCAAGCGTACCGAGCGCTCCGCCGATCGAAAGCGATCCGACATCCCCCATGAACACCTCTGCCGGGTAGGCGTTGTACCAGAGGAAGCCCAGCGCTGCACCAAGCAGCGCTCCGCAAAAAACGGTCAGCTCCCCGATTCCCGGCAGAAAGAGCACCTGGAGATAGCGCGCAAACTGCGCGTGCCCGGACACATAGGTGAGCGCCCCGTTGGCGATGGTTGCGATTGCTACAAGACCGATCGCCAGTCCGTCAATGCCGTCCGTGAGATTTACGGCATTGGACGATCCGACAATAACGAAAACCGAAAAGGGGATATAAAAAATGCCGATATCGAAAAGCCATTTTTTGAAAAACGGCACACTGAGTACTGTTGAATAGGGATCAAGGGGGTTGGCATAGAGAAAGATGCCGATCACCAGCGACAGCAGCATCTGGGCGCCGAATTTGTACAGTGCGCGCAACCCCTTCGGATTCTTTTTGATCACTTTCAGGTAATCATCCCAGAAGCCGATTGCGCCGAAGCCGAGCAGCGCAATCATGATCACCCAAGTGTAGACATTCCGGAAATTGCCCCACAGCATCATGGCAACCGTCACGGCAAGAAGAATGATCAGCCCGCCCATGGTCGGCGTACCCGCTTTTTTCAGATGCGTCTGCGGCCCGTCGTCCCGAATCTGCTGGGTCATACTGATCTGCCTCAGCCATGCAATGATGGCAGGCGCAGCAAGAAACGTCACCATCAGCGCGGTCAGCGCTGCAAGCGATGTCCGGAAGGTAATATACCGGAATACGTTGAAGACCGAACTCACATCGGTCAATCCATATAAAAGCTCGTACAACATGATCTCCTTGCGATCCCCCCGAATTATGTCAGGCCTACGCCGAGTGCTTCACAAACCCGCTCCATGCGCATGCCCCGCGATCCTTTGACAAGAACCACATCCTCCGGCAGAAGCCGCTGTCTGAGCAGTTCTGCAGCCTGCGCAGCATCGTCTGCCGCGCACGCACCGGTTCCGAATGCTGCAACTGCAGCCTTCATGAGCGGCCCCACACCGATAAACAGCCCAACCCCCTGCCGGGCAAGGCGCCTGCCCAATTCCTCGTGCAGTTCACCAGCACGATCCCCAAGCTCCAGCATGTCGCCAAGCACCGCAACAGCCCGTTTCCCCTCACCACAAAAACGAAGCAGCTCATCAACCGACACCTCCATGGAAGACGGGTTCGCATTGTACATATCCGCCAGCCAGGTTATGCCGTCCTGCCGCCTCACCGAAAAACGCATGGCAACACCCGAAAAGGCCCCGATTCCGGCGCGGATACCCTCAAGCGGCACACCGGCCTCGGCGCCAACCGCCGCCGCCGCAAGGGCATTGGCAACATTGAACATTCCAAAGAGCCGAAGGTCGACCGGTATGCGCCCCGTTGCCGTTTCGAGCAGAAAACGGGTGCCCTGCGCATTGGGCGTGCAATCCAGCCCTCTCACGGACGCATGGGGTGAATTGATGCCAAAGGTTATTATTTTACCCTGAAAACGCTCCTTCACGCCAGCCATGAGAAAGTCGTCATCGCCGTTCACAACAACGGTCCGGATATAGGGCAGCAGCTCCAGCTCCGCATCGCGCACCCCCTCAAGCGTGCCGAAGCCCTGAAGGTGTTCCATACCGATATTGGTGACGACACCAACGGTGGGCTGCGCTATTTCGCAGAGTTCACGAACATCCCCCGGCCGGTTTGTGCCCATCTCCATGACCAGAACCTCGGCCCGCTCCGGCGCACGGAGCAGGGACAGGGGAAGGCCGATGTGATTATTCAGATTGCCGGTCGTTTTGTGGACTACATATTTCGTTTCCAGCACAGCCGCTGCAAGCTCCTTGGTCGTCGTCTTGCCATTGCTGCCGACAATGCCGATCACCGTCCCCTGGAATCTCTTGCGCCGGTAAGCGGCAGCGGCTTGCAAGGCCTTCAGCGGATCGCTGACCGCGATAATCGTCCTGTTCGCTCCAGCAGCAGCCAGATGAGAAAGGTCATGGTCCGCCGAGACAACGGCCCCGCCTCCCTTTTGTAATGCAGACGAAAGATACGCATGACCGTCATGATTCTCTCCACGCAGCGCAAAAAACAGTTCACCGTCTGCAATCGAACGCGAGTCGATCGAAACCCCGGAAAACTCCTCTGGTCCAGCCGCCAGAACCTTCCCGCCGGTAGCTGCGAGAATATCGGCCAGGATCAGCATGAACCCGCCTTGCACGGCCGTCCCGGCTTTTCGTTTCGCCGTCGATGCCGCTCAAGAGAGCGGGTAATTGCCTCTTCGAGCACCTCGCGATCGCTGAAATGGGAACGTACGCCTTTGATCTCCTGATATGTCTCGTGGCCCTTTCCGGCAATGACAACGATATCGCCGGCAGACGCCAGTTCAACCGCCATCGCTATTGCCGCCCTGCGATCGTGGATGACGATGTAGTTATCGCCCCGGATGCCAGCTTCTATGTCATGGATAATTACCTTCGGATCCTCAAAGCGCGGATTGTCGGACGTCAGAATCGTGAAATAGCTGAGCCGCGTTGCAATCTCGCCCATCTTCGGACGCTTCCCCCGATCACGGTTCCCGCCGCAGCCGAACACCGTAATGACACGCCCATGCCCGGCATCCTCGGTCAGAAACAGTTGTTCTCCCCGGCGGCGAGTCCTGCGATGCGGCCGCGACCCAGCCGAAAGTTCCAGCAGCGTACGGGCGTTCTGCAAAAGACGCTCAAGCGCATCTTCCGTATGCGCATAATCAACCAGTGCAAGATACGGCTGGCCGACCGACACCTGTTCGAATCGCCCGCGCACCTGCGGAGTGGTTCTCACCCCTGTCTGAATCACCGCAACCGGAATATCGAGACCGACGGCGACACTGACGGCTGCGAGGATATTCATCACATTGATCGTGCCGACCAGCGGCGACTCGACATCAAATGCGCCATTGTTCGTCCGCACGCGGAACTTCGTGGACTGGAACCCCGGCGCGATCTGCTCTGCCACGATATCGGCATCGGCGGACTGCATGCCGAATGTCAGAACCCTGATGCCGCGCGTCCGGATTTGCGTATCAGCACGCATCTGATCCGCCAATCTCCGCCCGTAGGGATCGTCAGCATTGATAACCGCAATCCCCTCGTCGGCGAGCAGTTCATGGAAAAGGCGTCTTTTTGCCGCATAATAGCCTTCCATCGTCGCATGAAAATCGAGATGATCCCTCGTGAGATTGGTGAATATCGCCGCCCTGACCACCGTACCCGCAACCCGCTGTTGGGCAAGCGCATGCGAGGATATTTCACTGACCACATGACTGCACTCCTCATCCGCCATCATGCGCAACAACCG
The DNA here is from genome assembly GCA_012517735.1 of Nitrospiraceae bacterium. Taxonomy (GTDB): domain Bacteria; phylum Nitrospirota; class Thermodesulfovibrionia; order Thermodesulfovibrionales; family Dissulfurispiraceae; genus JAAYUK01. The sequence goes on along the minus strand of JAAYUK010000063.1, from coordinate 28,405 downwards.
CTGAAAGTCGGGGGCTTCCGGCGTTGTGTGCGGAGCATCGAATGTTTTGCTCCCGATCATGTAGTTGATGGTACCGATCAGTCCGACCTTGCAGCGCCAGGCCTCGAGAATCGATTTCATGATATAGGATGTGGTCGTCTTGCCGTTCGTGCCGGTGATGCCGATAACACCGATTGATCGTGACGGATCCCGGTAAAAAGCGGTGGAACATTGTGCGAGCGCCACACGACTGTCCGGCACGCCGATCCAGACCACGTCGGGATGGGCGCGCCGGGCGGCGATACCGCCCTCCCACGCCATGTCGTACACAATGGCGGCCGCGCCGCCTGCAATCGCCTGACTGATGAAGGCATGGCCGTCGGATTGACCGCCCTTGACCGCGACAAAAAGATCACCGGGAGCAACACGACGGGAATCGTATTGCAAACCGGTCAGCGGTGTATCGGCATTGCCGGCAATCAGCCATCCATCCTGCAGAATGTCCCTAACCGTTCGCGGATGCAGCTCTGTCCCTGTCATCGGCCGCTCTGCTCCTTTGTCGAAACCAGCAGGAGCCCCCGCTCACGCTGGTCATCCCGCGGGACGCTGAGATACGAAAGCGCCTCGTTCGAGATATCCTTGAATACCGGTCCGGCGACAACACCGCCATAAATCGCCCCTTTGGGCTCATGCATGACAACGATCATGACAATGCGCGGATCCCCAGCCGGAACAAACCCTACAAACGAACCAATATACCTATCCTTTGAGTAGCGCTTTGCACGCGTATCGAATATCTGGGCGGTGCCGGTCTTGCCTGCGACCTTGTTACCGTCAACGGCCGCGGTCTTCGCCGTGCCGCCGGCTTCCGTAACCCCTTTCAATATTTCACGGAACTTGAGAGCGTTTTTTTCCGACAGAATGCGCTCCGCCTTCGGCTCGGCCTTGTACACCAATTTCCCATCCGGAGTCCTGATGGCCGCCACGACATGAGGCTTGACGAGCAGTCCACCATTGGCTATTGCGGCATAGGCACGGACAATCTGGAGCGGGGTAACGCCAACCTCCTGCCCGATCGAAATGGCCCCGATCGACATGCCCGACCACTTCTCCGGAGCCCGCAAGAGACCGGACACCTCACCTGCTATATCGATGCCGGTTTTTTCGCCGAAACCAAAACGCCGGATATACTCATACATTCTCTGTTTGCCGAGTCCAAGCCCGATCTTGATGGTCCCGACATTCGACGATTTCTGGATCACTTCCTCGAACGTAAGAACACCATGCCGGTGGTCGTCCTTGATTCTCCGCCCGCCGACTTCAATGGTTCCGGCGCTACAGTCGTACCGCGACTTCGGGGTTGCCGTCCCTTCCTCGAGAGCCGCCGCACCGGCCACGATCTTGAATGTCGAACCCGGCTCGTATACGTCGGTAATAGCGCGATTGCGAAGCCTCTGCATATCGGCGCTGCCACTGTCGTTGAGATTATAGGTTGGCCGATTGGCCAGGGCAAGAATCTCGCCCGTATACGGATCCATCATGATGACCGTGGCTGATGACGCACGCCATTTCGCCATGGCGGCATCGAGATTCTTTTCCACAATGTGCTGAAGCCCCTCGTCGATGGTCAGCACGATATCGTTGCCTTTGAGCTCCTTGAGCATTCCCTCGGACAAGGTATTGCCCCGGGCGTCCTTGACACGGGTGGCACTTTCGGTCTGCGTTGAAAGGTGCTTGTCGTACTGGCGTTCGATGCCTTCGAGCCCCGCATTTTCGGAATTCACAAACCCGATGAGATGCGATGCAAGACTCCCTTTCGGATAGTACCGTTTGAGTTCCGGAATGAATCCGATACCGCGCAGTTTCATGTCGTGCACCCGTTTTGCGCGCTCCTGATCGACCTTGCGTTCGATCCAGAGAAAATGCTTGTCATCGGTGTTCAGTTTGGCCAGAACGGCCTTGGCATCGGTACCGAGAGCCTTCGAGAGATGCACAGCAACCTCTTCAGGCCTCTGGGGTTTCAGCGGCCTCCCCTGATCTTCGGTTTTGCGCACCTCCACCGGGTCGCAGAAGACCGACTCGGTTTCAAGATTGATCGCCAGTTCACGTCCCTGCCGGTCGTAAATAATACCGCGCTTGACCGGAATGGTCTCTTTTTTTGTGTGCTGACCGCGGGCTTTTGCGAGGAACAGATCATGGTTCAGAAGCATGATGTACGCAAGTCGGGCAATAACGGCTGCAAACGCCAGCGAAATGATCGCAACGATGACCACTCCCCGCCTGCTCATGACCACACACTCCCCGCTTCATTTATCATGCAGCCAGACCACTACCCTCCATCAGGATCATTCCCGGACGACCCGGGGACCGGAATCCGCCGGTACGAACGCAGCCGTCATCGCACCGCGATCGCGCTGATTCTTGACATAGACAACCTTCATCCGGTCAGGAAACATGAGACCGCCGTCGGCACTCGCCACTGTTTCCAGACGTTTGAGCGTCACCAATCCGGCACGCTGGGCGCCGAGCGTCTTGGCTTCACGCATCAACTCTTTCTTCTTGATTTCAAGGGAGCTGAGCTGGTATTCAAGGGAAACGACACTGGAGCGAATCCAGACGACCGAAAATACCAGCAGTACCAAAGCAACAATCATGGCAATCCTGCCGACCGGCACCAGCCGGGAACCCCTTCTGCGTCTCATAGCCGTTCAACCCCCCTCAACTTTGCACTCCGCGCCGCCGGATTGCTCATGACCTCTTCCCGACGTGCAGATACGGGTTTCTTTGTCAACAGCGCGAACCGTCCTTCACGAACGCCATCGCGCATAAAATGCTTTACCATACGGTCTTCCAGCGAATGATAGGTCAATACACAGAGCCTGCCGCCTTTATTCAGCAGCGCCCCTGCCGATTCCAGTCCGCTGCGCAACTGCTCCATTTCGCGGTTCACCGCAATCCGGAGCCCCTGAAACGTCCTGGTTGCAGGATGCGTTTTGCCGCGCCGGCCACAGGCGGACGCCACAATCGACGCAAGCTGCACGCAGGTATCGATCTTCCGTTTCTTCCGTTCCGCAACAATACGGCGCGCTATCCTCCGGGAAAGGGGCTCTTCGCCATACTCATGGATGATGCGGGCGAGTTCCTGCTCGGGTTCCTCATTCACGATATGCCATGCGCTTTTGGGTTGAGCCGTGTCCATCCGCATGTCGAGCTCATGCCCGGACTGAAAACTGAAGCCGCGCTCATGATCCTTCAGCTGCATCATCGAAACGCCGAGGTCAAGCAGAATGCCATCGCAGGCCTCGATACCGCTTTCCTGTGCTGCCGCCAACAGATCGGCAAATGCCGCTTTTTTCAGCTTCACTCGCCCGTTGCCGAGACGCTCGGCAGCCACAGCCAACGCTGCTTCATCACGATCAATCCCCAAAAGCCGCCCTCTCTCCCCCAGCAGGGCGAGAATCGCAGCGCTATGGCCGCCTAGCCCGACCGTTGCATCGATATAGGTGCCTTCCGGTCTGATATCGAGCATGACGAGGACTTCATCGCGCATCACCGGGACATGGGAAAACTCGGTCATAACCCATACCCCGCCAATGCAGCGCTGAAGGCTTTGGCGTCGATCTTTTCGGGATTCGTGACCGCGTCCCAGGCTGCCTTGTCCCAAAGCTCGATCCGGTCAATGAGGCCGACCATCACGATGTCGGACGTAATGCCCGCATCAACGCGCAGTTCGTACGGGACAAGAATACGGCCCTGCTTGTCCAGTTCACACTCGGTGGCGGAAGCGATGACGCGGCGCATGAAATATTTCACTGCCTCGTCACTCTTGGGGAGGGAGCGGACCTTCTCCTGAAGTTTTGCCCATTCTTCAAGGGGATAGACCTGCAAGCACTTGTCAAAGTCCGCATTGGTGATATATAGTTTGGAATTGTTGTAGGTCGCAAGAATAACTTCGCGCAAAGGAGCAGGGATGACAATTCTCCCCTTGGGGTCGAGTGAGTAATAGTATTTACCCGAAAAAGACTCCATCTCCACCACTTTCTACCACTTTTTACCACTGATCATAAAAGAATATGAAAGGTGTGTCAAGAGAAAAATGCGCTTTTTTTCAATGGCATATATAATGTATTCGACTTGGCGCAAAAGCACTATATCTTGTGTACTTTGGAGTCTCTATGCCCTATCGTAAAGAGCTGGCCGATGTGGCGAATCGTGGGTTGGAGCGAATCATACGCGATCGGTCATGCACCGGGGCTGCCCCTGCCGCCTCTTCGGCACGGATTATGCTCGAAAATAAGCAACTTGTCCATTTTTCTTCAAACGACTATCTCGGGCTCGCCAATCACCCCCTATTAAAGGATGCGGCGGCAGGTGCACTGGAGGCATGCGGCACAGGCGGAATGGCCTCCCGTCTCATGGCAGGAGGCACCACCTACCACCATGCACTTGAGGAAGCGATCGCACGGCTCAAAGGGACAGAAGCAGCGCTTGCCCTCAACTCGGGCTACACTGCAAACACCAGCCTCATCCCCGCGCTGGCGCGTGAAGGAGACCTCATCCTGAGCGATGCGCTCAATCATGCCAGCATCGTGGACGGCTGCCGCCTCAGCCGCAGCCGCACCGTCATCTATCGCCACCGTGACGTCGCCCACCTGAGGCAACTGCTCGCATCGGAATCCGGCACCCGGAAAATTATCGTCACCGATACCGTCTTCAGCATGGACGGAGACATCGCTCCGCTGCCTGACATTGTCACCGCCTGCCGCGAGCATGGTGCGCTGCTCTATATAGATGATGCGCACGGGACCGGCGTGCTCGGCGGAGGCCGGGGAACGTTGCACCATTTCGGCATAACGCCGGAGCCGTGGATCATTCAGATGGGAACGTTTTCAAAAGCCTTGGGGTCGTTCGGGGCGTATGTCGCCGCAAGCCGCACCATCATCCGTTGGCTTATCAACAGCGGCCGGGGGTTTATCTTCTCAACAGCCCTCCCCGCGCCAGTCGTCGCAGCGTCACTGGCTGCGGTAGAATTGATAGAACGTGATTCCGCGTTGAACAAAAAATTGTGGGAAAATCGCAACTATCTTGCAGATGAGTTGCACAAAATCGGCATTGACACTGCACCGTCGGAAACCCCGATCATTCCGGTCATGGTTGGCGATATCGAAACAACACTTGCTGCTGCTCAAAAACTGTTTGATCAGGGAATCTATGCGCCTGCTATCCGCCCGCCCACCGTGCCGACACCGCGCCTGCGCATTACCGTGAGCGCCGCGCATACCCGGGAAGAGATTGAATTGCTCTGTACCCTGCTGAAAGAGGTCATGAAGTAGCCCCTTCAAGCTGCTTCACAAAAATTGTGCTGTACAAACGGTACCGGTTCGTAAAACAATCGGAGGCAATGTCATCCAATGTCTCGTTCCAGTACGAACAGACGCACGGGATGCTCCATTTCACCCAAAATTGTCATTGGATTCGACCCAAATCGCTTCGAGCCTGGCTGGGCTGGCAACAAAGCGGATTTATTCGGCGAAGTGGCACATACAGGATGTATGTGCGAGGCGAATACCTCGGAGGACGGCTGGACGCCGGCCGAGAAGCGGGGCCCCCGAAAATGTCCATGACTTTTCGGGGTAGCAGTTGAGCGGCGTTGCCTGTCCTGCCAGGCTCATGACAATTCTGGGTTTCATCATGATCGAACGTTTTTTCACCGTTCATGAGTACATTTGTTTATTTCCGGTGAAATACTTCTCAACTCTGCAAGAATCTACCCGCACGGGTTTCCCGATACCGGTGGGGCAGGTGAGAAAACGCACCGGATGCAGTGCGACCGGTTCACTTTTTTCACCGTCAAAACAAGGGGCTTTTTCATGCTCTCACCATGCCCATTCCCCGTTTTTCAGCACGCTGTTTTTTGGTGCAAATCGCTCGAAGCGGCGCCCATTCTGGACGGGATCCCTTTGATTAACACGTTATTGACGGAGAATGTGAAAAACACTTCTCTGCGCTGAAAGAGACTTTATCATAATCATAAAAAAAGAGCTTCAGGACAGAAATCCTGAAGCTCATCTGCGTTGCGATGGCGGGGCGGACGGGGCTCGAACCCGCGACCTCCTGCGTGACAGGCAGGCGTTCTAACCAACTGAACTACCGCCCCAACGTTCAACGCTTTATTGTACTGCATGCTCCGGAGAAAATGGTAGGCGGTACAGGGATCGAACCTGTGACATCAGCCTTGTAAGGGCTGCGCTCTCCCAGCTGAGCTAACCGCCCGCGAAGCGATAAGTATTAAACTATACAAACTGGTATTTTGTCAAATCTTCAGCTTTTTTGCTATTATCTGAAGATTATGAAAACACGATTATTCGCTCTCATGACGCTGATTGCAACCCTCCTGCTTCCTGCCGCGCCGGCATTTTCCGGGCAGACGTTTGTCCTCATGCCGGGAACAACCGTTATTGGCGCGTCATCACCCGTCATGCTTCACACAACAACAAAAGAAGACTCTCTGGTTGAGCTTGCCCGTCACTATGGCATCGGATTCAATGAGATCGAAATCGCCAATCCAGGGGTTGATGCATTTGTGCCTGGGGAAAATCTGCAGATTCGCATTCCGACGCTCTGGGTGCTTCCGGATGCCCCGATGGAAGGTATTGTCATCAATACATCTGAAATGCGGCTCTATTATTTTGCTCCCGCCAAGAAAGGGACTCCCGTCAAGGTAAGCACATTCCCGATCGGCATCGGCGACGAAGGAACAGAAACCCCGGCCGGCACCTGGAAAATTTCGGAGAAGCGGGTAAACCCCAGTTGGTACCCGCCTGCGTCGATCCGCAAGGAGCGTCCTGAATTGCCCGGGGTCGTGCCGCCCGGCCCGGAAAACCCGCTCGGCACGCACGCCATGCGCCTGTCGAAAACCAATTTTCTGGTTCACGGCACCCACCGGCCGTTCGGGGTCGGCCGTCAGGTCAGCCACGGCTGCATCAGGCTGTATCCGGAACACATACCCCAATTGTTCAATATGGTTACGATCGGCACAAAGGTTACGATCGTCAAGCAGCCGATCAAGGTAGGCGTTCGCAACAAGCGGGTATATGTCGAAATCCATGAAGACCCGTACATAAAAATCCCCAACTATCTGGAAGCAACCAATGCGCTGTTGCAGAAAAAAGGGTTGCTGAAGCTGATCAGCACCGACAAGCTGTACAAGGCGGTCCGCAAGAAAGACGGCATCCCGTTCGACATCACGCGGGACCACAAGAAAGAGGGCCCGGAAACCCCGGCAGCGCCGGATTTCTGGACCCTCTGATACAACACAACGGCAAACTTATTTCTTCTGACCAAGCTTGAAAGCCTTTGCTGCCTTTTCAGCTGCTGCTTCTGCACGCTGAGCGGCTGCCTCTGCTCTCTTGGCTGCTGAATCAGACTTCTCGCAGCAATCCACAGCAATTCTCTTTGCCTCAGCTGCTTCCTTCGCTGCTGCTGCAACCTTGCCATCGAGCTCAACAGTCTTGCTCTCGAGCTTGCTGATTCTGTCTGCAAGCGGATCAATCTGCTGCTTCACATAGTCCTTCGTAGCACAGCCAAACGAAAAGACGAAAAGCACTGCTACTACCAGGAGAATAATTTTCTTCATACGATCTTCACCTCCTTTCGTCACAAAATGGAGTACAGATAAAGAATTAGCTTACTGCAAATGTACACCAAAGCAATCAAAAATGCAAGTCAAGCGTGCATGGACACACAATCGGGGCCACTCCATAGCTGCAGACAGGCGTCATTTTTGATCCGGTTCCGGTATACTCTATCATAATGTTCTCCAACGGGCGTTTCCCCGCTTTACAGTCACGCGATTTCCGGCTCTTCTGGTTCGGGCAGCTCGTTTCGCTTTCCGGCACCTGGATGCATTCGGTCGCCCAGAGCTGGCTGGTATACTCCCTGACGCATTCACCGCTCTATCTTGGGATCATCGCCTCGCTCGCTTCGCTGCCGATACTGCTGTTCACCCTGCTGGGAGGGATCGTCGCGGATCGGTATCCCAAGAGAACCGTCCTCATGCTGACCCAGTTTCTCTCCGCATTGCTTGCCCTGACCGTTGCCGTCCTTGCAGACTTCGGGGTCATCACGGTCTGGCACGTTGGAGCAGTCGCCTTCGCACTCGGCATGGTCAACGCCTTTGATGTGCCGACGCGCCAGGCATTCCTGGTCGAGGTGGTCGACCGGACGGCAATTACCAATGCGATCGCGCTGAACTCGGTCGCGTTCAACGGCGCACGCATTCTTGGTCCGGTCGTCGCAGGATTCGTGATCTCCCTTGCCGGGATTCCTGCCTGTTTCTACCTGAACGCCGTCAGTTTCATTGCTGTACTGGCAGCGCTGTTTTCCATCAGGGAACGCCATGCAGAATACCGGAATACAAAAGGCTTGCTGGGTGAGCTCATTGACGGATGGCGTTTTGTGATTCATGAGCGTGCGGTCTTCCGGATCATGGCCCTGATCGCAGTCTTCAGTCTTTTCGGAATTCCGTATCTCACCTTCATGCCGATCTTCGCGGAGGATGTCCTCTCGTCCGGAGTCACGGGACTGAGTATTCTCGTCGCTTCAGCAGGTATCGGATCGCTCGTGGCAGCAGCTTGGATCGCCGTCAATGACAGCATCTCCAGAAAACGGGCGTTCCTCCCGTTCGCCGCGCTCGTTTTTTCCGCGGCAATCACCGCCCTGCCATTTACTGGAACCCTTCTCGCGGCGTCTGCCCTCATCTTTCTGGCAGGATGGGGAGTCGTCAGTTTTCTCGCCACGGCGAACAGTTTCGTACAACATGCAGTGCCCGATTCGCTGCGCGGCCGGGTCATGAGCCTCTACACGCTCGTATTCCTGGGATTCGCACCGCTCGGCAATTCGATCGTCGGCATCATGGCGCAGGTCATTGGCACGCTCCCTTCCTTGAAACTGACCGGGATCATCTGTATCATAATGAGCGTGCTGTTCGCGCAATCATTTCCCCTCAGAAATGGAGCGTCCCGTTCATGAAAGTCCTCGGCATCGATACATCAACCATGCTCGGTGGCATCGCCCTGCTCGATGAACGGATGCTGATCGCGGAAACCCGGCTCAATGTGAAAGTCTCGCATTCCGAACGGCTCATGAGCGAGGTCGCCCTCTGTCTGCAACGCACCGGACTGACCCTGAATGATATCGACGTATTCGCGCTCGCGATCGGTCCCGGCTCGTTTACCGGCCTGCGGGTCGGTGTCAGCACCGTCAAGGGGCTTGCCTATGCAACCGGCAAGCCGGTTACTGCAGTATCGACACTTGAGGCGTTTGCCTGGAATGCAGCCTTCTGCAGATATCCGGTCTGCCCCCTGCTGGACGCACGCAAAAAAGAAGTCTACGGAGCGATATACCGCTGGACCGGCACCGGATTTGCCCCCGTGATCCCGGAAGGCGCCTATCCGGTCGGAACACTGGTGCAGAAGCTGGACGAACCAACGCTCTTTCTGGGAGAGGGGGCTGTGCTGTACCGCTCCGATATTGTCGACGCGGCTGGTGACCGTGCCCTCTTCGGCACCCCTGAGATGATGGCACCGTCGCCCGCGCATGTCGCCCAACTGGGACTCGGCAATGCCCGCAACGGCATATGCCTCGACCCAGCAAGCCTGGTGCCCAGGTATTGCCGCAGATCAGAAGCGGAAAAAAGCAGGCAGGCATAAGCCATGAAAGACCTGACCATACGTCAGATGCTTCCGGAAGATGTGCCGGCCGCACTGATCATCGAACGCAGTTCTTTTTCGACTCCGTGGTCGGAAACCTCTTTTCTCACCGAAGTGAGAAGCGCCTCGTCCATTGCCCTCTTGGCGGAAATCAATGGAATCGCAGCAGGATACATTATCGTCAAAACCGTTGCCGACGAGTGCCATCTCTATGATGTTGCCGTGCAGGAAACACATCGACGGAAAGGAATCGCCAAAGCGCTCCTGGAAAGCGTCCTCGCGATCATTGCACCCGGAAACGTCCGGTTTTTTTTTCTCGAGGTACGTGCGTCGAACCTCTCGGCACTGGCACTCTACCGGTCATTCGGTTTTTATGAGTATGCGCGCCGCCGGTCATATTATGACCATCCAGTCGAAGATGCTGTTCTGATGCGCCTTGACCTCCCGGGCAGGCAGGCTGCGAGCTGATCAGAAGTAACGCGGGCAAAGCGCAATGACATGATTGCAATCGAAGAAGCATTGCGACTTGGGGAATAGTTGCCTACTTTTTGCTTGTTGGCGCAGGCTTTGCGAGCATGTTGATCTTGTGAGCCAGACACCCCGCTCCGAACCCGTTATCGATATTCACGACAGCAAGTCCCGGCACGCAGGAGTGGAGCATCGAAAAGAGCGCGGTCAGCCCGCCGAGACTGACCCCATACCCGACAGAGGTCGGCACTGCAATCACGGGAGTGCTGGTGAGTCCCCCGACAACCGACGGAAGCGCACCCTCCATGCCCGCGACGACAACGACCGCATTTGCCGCATGGATGGCCGGGAGATGGCTGAACAGGCGATGAATCCCCGCAACCCCGACATCGTAGATCGTCTCGGTTGCGCTTCCCAGATAGGTTGCGGTCACAGCCGCCTCTTCCGCCACCGGGATATCGGATGTCCCGGCAGAGACCACCATCACCTTACCCGTTTTCCGCTTTGCCCCCCCGCAGACAATCATGCGGGAAGCCTCATGGAACACCGCACCGGTGTGTGCAAGCAGATTATAGGTCTCGTGGCTCGCACGGGTTACCAGAAAACGCCCGCTCTGGCGGAGCATCGATTCTGCAATACGCATCACATCCTCCGGACGCTTGTTCTGAGCGAAGATGATTTCAGGGATGGCGGTTCGCAGTTCCCGATGATGGTCGATATGGCTCCCACAAACCGTCTCAAACGGGAGCGAGCGAAGGGTATTGAGCGCAGCGTCAGGACTAACCGCACCAGACTGGACATCCTGCAGAAGGGTCCGCAGCCTGTCACTATCCATAAAATTCCGTTTTCAGCGAACGCGTCATGAGATCGCGCACCGCCAGGGCAGGACTCTTCCCTTCATACAGCGTGAGATAGACCTGTTCGGTGATTGGCATTTCTATCCCTTTTTCCCGGGAGAGATGCCATGCAGCAAGCGTCGTGGAAACTCCCTCGGCGACTGAATTCGTCTGTGCGGTAATTTCGGCAAGGGTCTTGCCTTTGCCTAAATTGAAACCGACAGAATAGTTGCGTGAAAGACTTGCCGTGCAGGTAAGCACCAGATCTCCTATGCCGCTCAATCCCGAAAAGGTAATTTCCTGGGCGCCGAATGTCAGTCCGAGACGCTTCATCTCCGACAGCCCCCGCGTAATCAGCGCAGCCCGGGCATCGTGACCGAGTGCCAATCCATCGCAGATACCGGAGGCTATGGCGATGACATTTTTCATGGCCCCGCCGATCTCCACCCCGACAATATCGTCATGCGTGTAAACCCGGAAATAGTCCGTATTGAAAATCTCCTGAAGAATATAACCGGTCTTTGAATCCGGCGCAGCAAGCGTCACCGCCGTCGGCATTTTTGCCATCACTTCCTTGGCGAAGCTCGGCCCGGAAAGCGCCGAAACCGGCCTTCCCAGAAGCTCAGCCAGAATCATCGAGGGGGTTTCGAACGTCGAGATCTCGATCCCCTTGGCAGCGCTCACCACCATGCACTCGCTGTTGACCGTCGCCCGCCCGAAAACCGAGCGAATATACTGGGTAGGCACCACACTGAGGACAAACCGGGCGGAATGGAGGGCCTCGTCAAGATCATCGGTGGCGACAAGGGACGGCGGCAGCACATATCCCGGCAGATAGAGAGGATTGGTCCGTTCGGCATTGATCCGTTCGGCCAGTTCCGTCTCGTGCGTCCAGAGCGTGATATCGTATCCTTTTTCCGCCAGAACCGCAGCAAGTGTCGTACCCCAGCTGCCCGCGCCGATGACTGATATATAACTCATACGCGTTGACTATACCAAAAAGCCCGATTTTTCCTCAACGCACCGGTGCGACTTCAACAACATTCTTCCGTACAAATGCCCTGCAATAAAGAAGGATTTCGGCGAGCAGCTATCCGAGGAACGAACAGATATAATCCGTTACCGTCGCCACGCGCATGGAAAACTTCACATTGGCAGGCACCTCGAAGGATTCTCCTCCCCTGACCGGCCTCCATTCGGACGATCCGGGCAGAAGCACACTCAGCTCGCCCGACTGAATCTCCATGATCTCAGCAGCACCGGTCGAAAACTCGTATTCACCCGGCAGCATGATTCCCAACGTTTTTTTGGAACCGTCCGCAAACAGAACGGTTCGGCTCGTTACCTGCCCGCCAAAATACACATTCGCTTTTTTTACGACTGCAACATTGACAAATTCCGGCATGCTGTCACCTCGATGGTATGATGATATTCCGAATCGACACGAAAACATTACCAGAGAATACTGTCTGCCAGCAATTCCGGATCAGTCTCTTTCGAGGACATGCCAGCGGATTTTGTTCCTGCCCTCTTTCTTGGCCTCATAGAGTGCGCGGTCGGCCGCCTCGATAATTTCGTGTGATCTGATTCCCTCGTACGGTTCGCATGCAACAACACCGATGCTGATGGTGACCACCGGTGCAGCCTTGGATGCCTCATGCGGTATCCCGAGGTGCATAACCCGCTCACGCATGGTCTCGCCGATCTTGATCGCACCAGCAAGCTCCGTATTGGGCAGGATCGCGACGAATTCTTCCCCGCCGTATCGGGCGATAAGGTCGCCAGCCCGGTTCAGAACGGATTTCAGGCAGTCGGCAACCCGGCGGAGGCAGTCATCCCCGGCCTGATGCCCATAGAAATCGTTGAACTTCTTGAAAAAATCAATATCAAGAAAGAACAGCGACAACGGATGCTTTTCGCGCAGGGCGCGGCGCCACTCGATCCCGAACGCCTCATCAAAACGGCGGCGGTTTGCCAGTCCGGTCAGCGGATCTTCCATGGAAGACCGCCTGAGAAGTTCGGACGCCCGCCGCTGTTTCAGGATTGCCCACATGGTATGCATGTAGAGTCCGAGCTGAGCCGCATCGGTTTCATCGTACATCGACTCCTTGTTCGCGACTCCGGCGACAGCGACAATACGGTCGTCATCAAAAACCGGCACGCTCAGATAGCGCAGGATCGGCACATGCCCTGATGGGGGCTTTTGCCGGTCCGGTGCGCTCAGGGGGGTATTGTGATACACCGGTCTTCGCTGACGCAACCCTTCCGCCCAGAGTCCCGCCGAGCAGATCGGAGCGTGGGATACCCCTTCCAGGATACAGTTCTGCTTTGCCTCGCGGGACCAGACGGTATCTTCGATGGTGTCGTCCTCTTCGTTTACGAAAAAGAGGAAGCCATACGCGCTGCGCGTGAGACTGATCGCCTCCTCAAGGGCATAGGTGCGGATTTCCTCCTCGGTCGCCGAGCTCATCTGGCTGAGATTCAGGAGCGATTCAAGCCGTTCCTCATTCAGCAGCATAACCTCTTCCGCGCGCCGTAGCCAGGTGATGTCCTGTCCGAGAACGGCGATTTTGATGACCTCGCCTTCGGCATTCTTGATCGGATAGAGCGAGCTGAAGACAAAACGCCCATCGCGTTCGTCTTCCATGTGTCCGCCCCTGCCGGTTCTGATAATCTCTTCGATGCGGTTGCGGCGTCTCCGCACATCCTCAGGCGGAAGGAGATCGAACAGGCTCCGCCCCCGCAGGATCTTGCCCAGCATGCCCACGCGCTCCGCAAACGGTTCGTTGTGTTCCAGGACAATCCCGTCCGCATTGATGATGTAAGCGGCCTCCCCGATTGCGTTCAGAAACGCCCGCAGGGTCTCATCCGACAGCCGCAGGGACGCCTCGATCTTTTTGCGGTCCGTGATATCCCGGGCAACGCCGTACGTCACTCCACGATCGGACCGGGGCCGGGCATTCCATTCCATCCAGCAGTAGCTGCCATCCGCTTTCCGGTAACGATTGACGAAGCTGAACACTGGACATCCCTGCCCGATCTTCTCCTGTATGATCTTTCTGGTCGGATCGATATCGTCCGGGTGGATAAATGCATAGATCGGGCTGTTCAGCAAACGGTCTTCTGGATACCCGAGAACCTGGGAAAAAACGGAATTCACCATGAGGAACCGTGCCGAGGCATTGTCAAAAATGCAGACCATGTCAGGGTACAGCTCGAAAAAGTTCCGTAATTCATCTTCAGCCAGGAGACTGCTTTCGGCGCTGCGCGGCAATAACCGCCCATCGGCTGTAATCAGACCATCTTCGGCATGCTCCGTCAATGGAACTGCCGGCGGCACGTTATCCTGCTTCCCTGTCACAGTGTAATTATAGGAAAGAACAGACGGACATGCAAACAAACTGTCGGAAACCGGTTCACGCATGCCCGGTTTGCGCTATAATTGAGGTACTGTCCGGAACGGATAGACACCAAGCGAGGTCAGCGCGCATGAAACTGCCGAACAACAAAACCAAAATCGTCTGCACCATTGGTCCGGCTTCGGAATCCCCTGAAGTCATGCAGCACATGATCAATGCGGGAATGAACGTCGCCCGGCTCAATTTTTCGCATGGCGACTACGACAGCCATGCGCGCGTCGTCGAGCGGTTGCGCGCAGCAGCTGACGCTGTTGGACGCCGCGTGGCTATCATGGCGGATCTGCCGGGCCCCAAAATGCGTATCGGCATGATCACTGGTGAACCGGTCATGCTCGCACCCGGAGACCACTTCACCCTCACCACCGACGACATCAGCGGCGACGCGACACGGGTTTCGGTCACGTTCAAAACGCTTCCGCAGGCCGTCTCGGCGGGCAACACGCTTTTCCTGAACGACGGCCTGATCCAGCTTGAGGTGAAAGAGGTCAGGGGGAATGATGTTCTCTGCACCGTCCGGGTCGGCGGCGAGCTTCGTTCGAAAAAGGGCCTGAATATCCCCGGCATCAATCTCGGCATGAGCGCGTTCACCGACCGGGACCGGAAGTGGCTCGAGATAGCTCAGCGGCTCAATATCGATGCGGTCAGCCAGTCGTTTGTGGATTCGGCCCGGGATATCGAGGATCTTCGCGCTGCGGCCCGGGAAATGAAGTACGACCCCTTCATTATTGCAAAGATCGAGCGGCTGACAGCCCTCCAGAACATTGACGAAATCCTTGCGGCGACAGACGGCATCATGATCGCGCGGGGGGATCTCGGTGTCGAGATCCCGATCGAGGAAATCGCCCTTGTCCAGAAATCACTCATGAGAAAAGCAAACCTGCTCGGCAAGCCGGTAATTACCGCTACGCAAATGCTGGAATCCATGACAACCAATCCGCGGCCGACCCGGGCGGAATCCACTGACGTTGCCAATGCAATTCTCGACGGTACCGACTGCGTCATGCTCTCGGGCGAGTCCGCCATGGGTATGTATCCGGTGGAGTCGGTCGGAATGCTCGCAAAAATCGCCGCAGCAGTTGAACATGCCCGCACCGGGCATCCCGTGCGGGACGAAATCAGAAAAAGAAGCTGCTCCGATCAGCCGAAGCTTTCGGATCTCATCGCGCTCAGCGTTGAATCAACGCTGGAGTGTACTTCTCCCGCAGCGGTCTTTGTTCCGACGCATGGAGGAGCCACCGCCAGGAGCATCGCCCGGTTCCGGCTTCCGGTATGGACCATTGCCGTCAGCGCGCTCGAATCCACCTGCCAGTGCCTGCAGTTCAGCTATGGAGTTTACGCAACCCGCGAAACCGATCATCCGGAGCACTGGAGCGAATACATCAGGGACTGGATGTGCAAGTACGAACTGGACGGCAACCTCGTCATCTTCACCGAAGGCCCGTCCTCAAAATATCCGTGGATGAACAACAAGATGGAGATCATTGATCTCAGCCGCGAGACCTGTAAGATGAGAAAATAAAAACCGTGATGAGTAATGAGTGATGAGTAAAAACGGTGAGCGGCAAGCGGGAAACAGTGAACAGAAATGCCTTTCCACTCCTCTTTGAATAAGGGAGGCGGTGAGAGGTTAGCCGGTAATAGTGATGAGGAAAAAGTAATGAGTGATCGGAAGGCACGAGAGACCAGTGTCGTTATTTTGTGCCTTTACTGATTACTCATCACTTTTCATTATTTACCGTTTTTTGATCATCTTCCGTGCAATCGCCAGATTCCGGGGATCATCATCTTCGGTTTTCTTGGGAGTCTCAAGCACAAGCGGCACGTCCGCAAACAAAGGATGACAAATCAGCCGTGTCAGGGCTTCAATGCCGATACTGCCTTCGCCGAGATGCTCATGCCGGTCCACGCCGGCTCCGAGTCCTTTTTTTGAATCGTTCAGATGGATCAGCCTGACTGCGTCGGGTCCGATCAGCCGTTTCACCTCATCGGCCAGCCGGTCAACCTCCGCCTCCTCCGAAAAGCCATAGCCTGCGGCAAAAGCATGGCAGCTGTCCAGACAGACTCCGCCGATAAGCGGTGAATCAACGGCGTGAATCATGGCGGCAATATCGGCAATACGGGATGAAATATCGCCACGCTCACCGGCCGTGTTCTCCAGCAGCAGCTGCGCCTTCCACTGCCTGACGCGCGCTATCTGCCGGAGTGCCCCGACAGCCCGCTGGCGGGCATGGTCGCCGGTATCCTGCGATGCACTCCCCGTATGCAGCACCACATATTCCGCACCAAGCGCATCGGCAAGATCCAGCTCCTGAATCAGCAGGCTGACCGATTTTTCGAGAACCTCCGGATTTGTTGCGGCAAGATTGATGAGGTACGAAGTGTGGACGAAAACCGGATTGACATCATACCGCTCCCGCAGCTCCCTGAACCGGCTGATATGGGTATCCTGCAAGCGACCGGCAAACCACTGGCGCGGATTATGCGAAAAAATCTGCATGGTGGTGCAGCCGAGTTCATGAGCCCGTTCGACCGAGCAATGAACACCACCGGAAATTGAGGTATGGACGCCGATGCGGCGAGTCGGGGCTGTCATTGGAGTTGACCTCGTTTCTGACGACATTTTATCATAGTTGTCTATGCTTACACCGGAAAAACAGCTTGAAATCATCAAACGCGGCACCACCGAGATCCTCCTTGAAAAAGAACTGCTCGAAAAACTGACCAAATCATACCAGGAAGCCCGTCCGCTGAAGATCAAGGCAGGCTTCGACCCGACCGCTCCCGACATTCACATCGGTCATACGGTTCTGATCGAGAAATTGCGCCAGTTTCAGGAGCTCGGCCATGAAGTGATCTTCCTGATCGGTGATTTCACCGGCATGATCGGCGATCCGACCGGCAAATCCGAGACCCGCAAGCCGCTCACCCGCGACGACGTCCTGGCAAATGCGGAGACATACAAGGAGCAGGTTTTCAAGATCCTCGACCCTGCCAAAACACGGATCGTCTTCAACAGCACGTGGCTTGAGTCCATGACGGTTACGGAACTGATCAGACTCCAGGCAAAACTGACCGTTGCCCGGATGCTCGAGCGTGAAGACTTCAAACAACGCTTCCAGAACCAGAATGCCATCGGCATTCACGAGTTCATCTATCCGCTCCTGCAGGGCTATGATTCGGTCGCGCTCGAAGCGGATGTTGAACTCGGCGGCACTGATCAGCGATTCAACCTGCTCATGGGACGTGAGCTCCAGAAGGAGTATGGCCAGCCCCAGCAGATCGTGGTCATGATGCCGCTTCTTGAAGGGCTGGACGGTGTAAAGAAGATGTCCAAAAGCCTCAACAATTATGTCGGCATTTCCGAATCGCCCCGAGAGCAGTACGGCAAGCTCCTCTCGATCACTGACAAGCTCATGATCAAGTATTATGAGCTGCTGAGCCATATCAGCATCGATGAATTGAACTCCCTCAAAGCCGGTCTGAAAGACGGCTCTATCCACCCGAAGAAGGCAAAAGAAGCCTTTGCCATGGAAATTGTGGAGCGGTATTGGGGCAAAGACGCCGCGCTGCAGGCAAAAGACGAGTTCGACAAGGTGTTCCGCGAAGGCGGCGTGCCGGACGATATCCCTGAATTTGAGATACGGTGCGCTGAAAACGAAAATACCCTCTGGCTCCCCCAGGTCATGAAAACAGCTGTTATGGCTTCCAGTACCGGCGAAGCAATGCGGCTGATCAAGCAGGGGGGCGTCAGCGTTGACGGTATCCGCGTTGACGACCCCAATCACAAGCTGGAAATCGGTGTATTTCTCATTAAAGCGGGGAAACGCAAATTCGCACGAGTCCGCATCTCGCCCGCGGTCAAGAGCTGACCGGCTTCGCGACATAAACCGTTTTTTTATAACAAAAAACCCGAAAGACTGACGATCCTTCGGGTTCTCTTTTGGTAGGAATCCGGCCGATTATGCCAGCAGTATTTCGTTGATCTTCGTAATAAGTTTGTCCTGTGACGTTTTGAGCTTATCGAAAAAACCCACCGCGCCCCGTTTTTTCAGCAGCTTCCGGTCCGACGGGCGATACAGACTGGTCAGCACCAGCATCGGCGATTGAATCTTCGGGTTCACTTCCATGAACTGCAGAATCCGGAACGCATCCGCACGACGGTTCTTCAGTTCACTGATGACCAGATCGACCGGAGCCCGTTTCAGAACGTTCAGCCCCTGCTCGCCGTCCTCCACCTTGATGATGTTGAAAACCCGTTCCATATGCGGCAGTTTCAGCTTCCAGTACTGCTCTGAATCATCGATAATAAGAATCGTGGGCTTGCCCCGCTCTTCGTCATCGCCCAGTTCTTCGGCAATCTGCTGACTCCGCATGAGCGCCTCGATCTTCCGTATGTCCTCAGGCTTCCTTCCGAGAAATCGCGCGCCGAACCCCCATCCGGAAATGGTAAAGAGCACCCACGCGTGCAGCTCGAGATCGAACCCGTCAACGCTGATATTTACAATGACTTCGTCTCCCTTGGCTATCTGACTGTCGGTGGCGATGAAGATGCCTTCCAGACTGAGATCGAGGGCCGTCGCCTTGATGAGACCGCCGATCGTAACCGGAAAATTGACATAGACCCGTTTTGCCCGTTCTTTTTCCTGCACCATGCCCCCCCCTTTCTTCCGAAACTATATCATGTTTTGGCGAAAAAAAACCGACCCTTCCCGGCTTGATCAGGCCCCCTCGTACCATACGCCTGTCTGCTCCGACAGAACAGCACGGATGGTCGTGTGCAGTTTTCCCACGGTGCAGTGTTTGTGCAACGCACCGGGAAAGCCGTATCCCCCATCACCCGCCAGAGCCTGATCGCCTTACGAAAAATCAGTGATGCCCTCCGTCGGAATGTCCGCCGGCAAGCACATAAACAGCATCTTTCTCCCCGGTATTGGCAAGATAACAGGTCTCCTCACCGATCAGATGAAACGCTGATCCTTCGGGCAGCATGCCGGTGTAATCGCCCGAAACTTCAAGGCTGCCGACAACTGCCAGGATCATCTCCTCATGACCGGCTCCCGGTCTGACGCGACGACCGGTTTCACCCGGCTTGAGCATACCGTAAATCATGTAGCAGGCATGACTGCCGGTATCAGCACTGCCGAAGATATGCTCTCCTCCCTCGGCAGCCGCTGCTTTCGCCTTGAGTTCGAACGTTTTCAGCCTCATGTGCGATACTCCGCATTAATCCTGATATAACCCTCCGTGAGATCGCAGGTAAGCACTTTCGCCATACCCTTGCCGAGCTTGAGATCGATGATGATCTTTACCGTCGGATTCTTGAGCCGATCGTTCGCCTCGATATCCTTTCCGGTCGCCATGCCATTCCTGCAGACCATCAGTCCGTTCAGCGAGATATCGACCTTGCTGTCATCAACCGAGACGCCGGAGTAGCCGGTCGCGCAAATGAGCCGGCCCCAGTTGGCATCATTTCCGTATACCGCCGTTTTCACCAGCATGGAGTTGGCTACGGCAAATGCTGCTTTCTCGGCTTCGGCCTCGGTCTTCGCATTTTTTACGATGACTTCGACCAGCTTGGTCGCACCTTCGCCGTCCCTGACAATCAGCATGGCAAGTTCATAGCAGAGTTTTGCGACAGCAGCAGCAAATACCGCATAGTCCGGAGTCCCAGCCTTCACCGGCACATTGCCTGCAGCGCCGTTTGCCATGATCAGCACGGTATCGTTGGTCGACATGTCGCCGTCGATCGTGATCCGATTGAACGAAGTCTTCACTGCAGCAGACAGAGCCGCCTTCAGGGCCGCCCTGTCGATCGCCGTATCCGTGATGATAAAGCCAAGCATCGTCGCCATGTTCGGAGCGATCATGCCCGCGCCTTTGCAGATGCCGGCTATCGTCACCTGTTTGCCGCCGATCTTTTTCCGCACGCTCAGAATCTTCGGAAACGTATCGGTCGTCATGATCGCTGCCGCAACATCGTCAAACGACGCCGTACCCGCGGCAGACGCCAGCTCCGGCAGCTTCGCGCGCACCCGGTCCATTGGCATCGGCGTGCCGATGACCCCGGTCGAGCAGACATACACGCTTTTTTCCGCAATACCGAGCGATTCGGCAACCAGCTGGGTCATCTCGGCAGCATCCTTCATGCCCTGCACGCCGGTACAGGCATTGGCATTGCCGCTGTTGATCACAATCGCCCTGCCTCTGCCGGATTTAATGCGCTCCAGGTCGAGTCGCACCGGCGCCGCCTTGACGGCATTCTTCGTAAACATACCGGCCGCGACGGCATCCGTATCACTCAGGATCAGCGAAAGATCCTTTCTGCCCGGCTTTTTTATTGCAGCCTCGGCCGTAGCAAACCGGAACCCTTTCGGAACGGCAGTCGTCTTCTGCATGGACACACCTCTCTCTGCAACAGTGATTGTACAGTCATTATACCCCAAGCACTTTTCAGACGCATCATGGAAAGATGGTATACTTGAAAACACCCTCTGGCAAGGAGCGTTGCCGCATCATTATGGAAAACTTCAAGATCGTGCTGCCCGAGCATCTCAATCACTATGGCTTTCTTTTCGGCGGCAACATGCTGAAATGGGTCGACGAAGTCGCCTATATCGCTGCCAGCATGGAGTATCCGGGCTGCAACTTTGTGACCGTCGCCATGGACAAGGTCGAATTCAAAAAGAGCATCTGTCAGGGTTCCCTGCTGCGATTCGACGTAAGGCAGAATCGTCTTGGCACCACGTCGGTCCGCTATCTGGTTCAGGTGTATGCGCGGGATCTGCAGCAGGGCCATGAAGAACTCGTGTTCTCGACGACCATCACCTTTGTCTGTGTTGATAACTGCGGCAAAAAAACTGCAATCGCGGAACGGGCAAGCAGCGCCTGCCCGCTCCGGGGAGGATTGCAGGGACCACCCCAATAACATCTTTCGGAGGTTTGCGTATGTACAAAGTAGTTCTGCTCCGCCATGGCGAGAGCCAGTGGAACAAGGAAAACCGATTCACCGGCTGGACCGATGTGCCATTGAGCGAAAAAGGCATTGAAGAGGCAAAAAAAGCCGGCAAGCTGATGAAAGATGCCGGGTTCGTCTTTGATGTTGCCTATACCTCTGTCCTGAAGCGGGCGATCAAGACGCTCTGGCTCGCGCTCGAAGAGATGGATCTCATGTACATCCCGGTTCACAACAGCTGGCGCCTCAACGAGCGCCATTATGGAGCCCTGCAAGGGCTCAACAAGGCGGAAACCGCCGAGAAACACGGCATGGATCAAGTGAAGATCTGGCGCAGAAGCTACGACATTCCACCTCCAGCGCTTGCAGCGGACGATCCGCGCAACCCGGCAAAAGACCCGCGTTATGCGGGAGCGAATCCGTCGGACCTGCCGCTGACCGAGTCGCTGAAAGAGACCGTCAGCCGCTTTGTCCCCTACTGGCTCGAAACCATTGCCCCTGTCGTGAAGAGCGGCAAGCGCGTCATTATCGCAGCGCACGGCAACAGCCTTCGCGCGTTGGTGAAATACCTCGACAACATTTCCGAAGCTGACATTGTGGAACTGAATATCCCGACCGGCGTGCCGCTGGTGTACGAACTCGACGCTGATCTGAAACCGATCAGGAACTATTACCTCGGCGATCCTGAAGAGATCAAAAAGGCGGCGGAAGCCGTTGCGAACCAACTGAAAAAATAGATACGGCGAGCGAAACAGATCAACCCAGAATTGTCACTAGCCCGGCTGGACAGGCAACGCCGCTCATTCTCGAACGGCATCCAGCCGTCCTCCGAGGTATTCGCCTGGCACATACATCCTGTATGTGCCGCTTCGCCGAATAAATCCGCTCTGTTGCCAGTCCAGCCAGGCTCGGAGCGTTATAGGGTCAAATCCAATGACAATTTGGGGATCAAAGAGGGTCGGCATGCGCTTCTCCGACCCTCTTGTGCTCACTGCGCTATCGGGGGAGTTGCTTCATGACAATTCCCCGCTCCCGGAAAACCTCCTTTGCTGCGAACATCCCGTTCAGGGCGGCGGGAAACCCTGCATAAACCGCCATCTGGATGATTACCTCGGTAATCTCTTCAGGTTTCAGCCCGACATTGAGTCCCGCATGAATGTGGACTTTCAGCTGCGGCGCAGCATTGCCCAATGCGGTCAGCGCCGCAATGGTAGCGACCTCGCGCGATTTCAGATCGAGTCCGCCGCGTGAGTACACATCGCCGAACGGAAATTCAATGGTATACCGGGCAAGATCCGGCGCGATATCCCGCAGGCTTTCGATCACCCGTTTCCCGGCTTCTCCATCGATCTCTTCCAGCTTTTTGAATCCCCGCTCAAATCGGTCCTCACCCATTGCGCTTCCTCCCCCAAAAATGAATACCCCGATCAGTACACCCATGATAACCATCAGAATCCGCACTCTTTGCTGTCTCATCTCATCATTCTCCTCTCTTTTCTTTCAGTTTACGGCGAAGTGCTTTGACAAACAATCGGAGAAATGACAAAATAGTATGAAATTCGGACATTCCATGGAAATCATTGATTTCGGCATTCGAAAGAAAGGTTTCTGCGGCGTCGGACTAAAGGGAAGTCTTGAGGATTTCTCATCCGACACATTGCACGTACACCCTTTTCATCAGGTCCTCCGGATCAGCCACGGAGTCGCCCTGCTGGAAGACGGGCATATGACCAGACCGCAGTACGGCTTTCTGACAGCATTCATTCCGGCCCGTGTCCCGCACAGAACCAGAGTCCTCGGGGAGCTGGTCGAGTATCAGTCGCTGTACTTCTCTGCCTCGCTCTCCGGGTTGTTTCCAAAGCAGATCGTCATTTTCCGCATGAGCGAGCTGGGGCGCTCACTGCTCCATCAGCTCAACAGCGGGGAGCCCCTCAGGAACCTGAACCGGGGAATGGAGCGTGACTGCCTGAATCTGTTCATCAAAGTCCTGGAGCATGACCTTCGTGGGGCATCGGCATTACTGGAACTACGAACTCCCGCCGACGAAACTAACCGGAAGCTCTGTGCATATATCGAACAGCAGTATCACCGGAAGATCACGGCAGCTGATTGTGCGGCAATCGCTTTGCTGTCATTCAGACAGCTCTCGCGAAGGTTCAGGGATGAAATGGACGTTACCGTCTTTGCGTATCTCAGGATGTTCCGCATGCTGAAAGCATCTATCCTGCTCAATACCGCGGACGCAAAAATGCTGGATGTGGCGTATCAATGCGGATATACTTCAGTCTCGTCCTTCTTCACGGATTTCAAAAGAACGTTCAGCTGCTCGCCTGTCCAGTTCCGCAGACTGCAGACAATGGCATAATTTTTCAAGACTGCGATTTCGATAAGAAAGCGGGTTCCCGATACCCCGGAAACCCGCTCGCTTCTGTCTGGACAGACGCCTATGCTGCAATCCTGCTCAGGTCATACTCTTCACTCTTCACCGTCTTTACCCATCACTGCCTTTTACCCCTGCCCTGCGGACCCGAGAACATTCGTGTTCTTGGCAATGATCATCTTCTTCAGCTCTTCGCGTGCGGCGCCGAGATACTTGCGAGGATCGAACTCGGCCGGATTCTCGGCGAGCATCTTTCTGACAATTGCCGTGACCACGAGCCGTCCGTCGCTGTCGATGTTGATCTTGCAGACGGCCGATTTGGCTGCACGGCGCAGCTGCTCTTCCGGCACGCCGACCGCGTTTTCCATCTTGCCGCCATACTGGTTGATCATCGCGACATACTCCTGCAGCACCGATGACGCGCCATGCAGGACAATCGGGAAACCCGGAAGCCTTTTTTCGATCTCGTCGAGGATATCGAACCGAAGCGGCGGCACTTCACCCGGTTTGCATTTGAACTTGTACGCGCCATGTGACGTGCCGATCGAGATAGCCAGGGAATCAACACCGGTCTTCTTCACAAAATCCTCGACCTGATTCGGATCGGTATAGTGCGACACTTCCGCCTTGACATCATCCTCGATACCGGCAAGAACACCCAGTTCACCCTCGACCGTCACGTCGTATTTATGAGCATATTCGACGACCTGTGCGGTCAGTTCGACATTCTTTTCATAAGAGTGGTGGGAGCCGTCGATCATGACCGACGAGAAGCCATACTCGACACAGGATTTGCAGAGCTCAAACGTGTCGCCATGATCGAGATGAAGGGCGATCGGGATTTCGCTCTTCAGCTCCTTGCGGCACATCTCGACCGCACCCTTTGCCATATAGCGCAGCAGTGTCTGGTTGGCGTATTTGCGTGCACCGCTGGAGACCTGGAGAATAACGGGAGACCTGCTCTCGGCGCAGCCGCCGATAATCGCCTGCAGCTGCTCAAGGTTGTTGAAGTTGTAAGCCGGAATGGCATAGCCTCCGGCCATTGCCTTTTTGAACATCTCGCGGGTATTGGAAAGTCCCAGTTCTGCATACAACCGATCTGCCATGGTGCATCTCCTTCCGTTCTCTGCCGCGGCGAACCGCAGGGTAGTAATAAATTTCAGATTGTCGATTTCAGATTGATGAATACACTGCCAGAATAATTTTTTCAATTCATCATTCATCAATCTGCAATCATCTTTGCCAACTGCTAACCCCACCCTTATCCTCACCGGAGGTGGGCGGCTTTCCTGCTTCCTGCTTACCGTTTTCTCTTCACTGACTACTGATCACGCTTTCCTGCCGCTTCATCTCTTTGTACGCATTGATCAGACCGTTGGTCGAAGCGTCGTGCGATGTGACCGGCTGCTCGCTCCGGAGCTCAGGCAGAATCTTCTTTGCAAGCTGTTTGCCCAGCTCAACTCCCCACTGGTCGAAGCTGAAAATGTTCCAGATCACACCCTGCACGAAAATCTTGTGCTCATACATGGCAATGAGGCTGCCGAGCGTGCGAGGCGTCAGCTTTTTGAACAGAATCGAATTCGTCGGCCGGTTCCCCTCAAATGCGCGGAACGGCCAGAGGCGCTTGATCTCGTCTTTCTGCTTGCCTTCCTCAAACAGATCGGCAAGCACCTCCTCCTTGCCCTTGCCGACCATGAGTGCTTCGGTCTGGGCGAAAAAGTTCGACAGCAGGATCGAATGATGCTCGCCGATCGGGTTATGACTGATCGCGGGCGCAAGAAAATCCGCCGGAATCAGGCGCGTGCCCTGATGGATCAGCTGGTAAAAAGCATGTTGTCCGTTCGTTCCCGGCTCGCCCCAGATGACCGGGCCGGTCTGATAGCTGATCTCCTTGCCGGCGCGGTCGACCGACTTGCCATTGCTCTCCATGTTGCCCTGCTGGAAATATGCCGGAAACCGGCTCATGTATTGATCGTACGGCAGGATGACTTCGGTTTCGGCATCGAAAAAATTCGTGTACCAGATGCCGAGCAGCGCAAGGATGACGGGAATGTTCTGCTCAAACGGCGCAGTGCGGAAATGCTGATCCATCTCGTGCGCACCGGTCAGGAACTCCTCAAAGTTCTCGAATCCTATGGCGCACGCAACCGACAAACCGATGGCTGACCACACCGAATAGCGGCCTCCGACCCAGTCCCAGAACTCGAACATGTTCTCCGGGTCGATGCCGAACGCCTTCACCTTCTCCGCATTCGTCGAAAGGGCAATGAAATGCTTTGGAATGACGCTTTCATCACCCACCAGCTCGACAAACCACTTCCGCGCCGTGAAGGCGTTGGTCATCGTTTCCTGCGTGGTAAAGGTCTTCGATGCGATCATGAAGAGCGTCGTCTCGGGCGCTATCTGCTTGAGCGTCTCGGCAATATGCGTTGCATCCACATTGGAGACGAAATGCAGATTCAGTCCCGCCTTTGCATACGGTTTCAGGCACTCCGCCACCATGACCGGCCCAAGGTCGGAGCCTCCGATGCCGATATTGACGATATCCGTTATCCGCTTGCCGGTGTAGCCGACCCAATCGCCGGACCGCACCCGGTCGGAAAACTGCTTCATCTTCGCAAGCACCCGGTTGATGTCCGGCATGACATCCCTGCCATCGACCATCACCGGCGTATTGGAGCGGTTGCGCAGTGCGGTATGGAGCACGGCTCGTCCTTCGGTTTCATTGATCGGCGCACCGGTAAACATCTGTTCAATCGCATCGGCGAGATCGATTTCGCGGACAAGCCCCATCAGGAGATCCATCGTCTCTTCCGTGATGCGGTTTTTCGAGTAGTCGAGCAGGATGTCGTTGAATCTGAGCGAAAATTTGTGAAACCGGGCCTCGTCGGCCTTGAACATATCCTTCATGTGCAGCGTGGCGGTCTTTTTGTGATGATCCCGGAGCCTGGACCAGCTCTGGGTGCGTGTCGGGTTCATGCGCTTCAGCATGCGTCTACCTCCTGTTAAAGAACCTGAGGAAAGGATACCACAGAGCAGGCATGATTGGGCTACATTGCCGGGTTTTGCTCTTCGTGTGCCGATCTGTCATGATACAGGCAGGAGCTGCCATGAAAACGAAAACTTTCAAATGCGTGCAGTGCGGCGAATGCATGGTGCAGGCAGACGGCAAGCCGCTCAAGGACGGCAAGCAGAGCCGTACCGGCTGCGTGCTGTTTCATGACCAGCGTACGCAGCGGTCTGTCAGGCAGGAACCCCGAAAAGGACTATTCCATCAGCTCAAGCTCATGTTCGACAAAAAAAAGCCCTCCTGATCCCGCTCCTGCCTTCGCAGCCGCTTCTTTGGTATACTGATGAGTATTTCAAAGGGGGGGCCGGATTTCATGAATCGTTTCTTTCAGTTGAACGAACGTCAAACGACCTTTCGGATCGAACTGTCCGCGGGCGTCACGACCTTTCTGACCATGGCCTATATCATTTTCGTAAACCCCGCCATCCTTGCAGCGGCAGGGGTGCCCTTCACGGCGGCCGCTACGGCAACAGCCCTTGGAGCCGCGCTCATGTCCATAATGATGGGACTCCTCACCAATCGCCCGATTGCGCTCGCCTCAGGCATGGGGCTCAACGCCATGCTCGCCTTCAGCATTATCGGGTTTCAACAGTCGCATGTGCCGTGGCAGGTCGGCATGGCGGTGGTGCTTGTCGAGGGCATCCTGATTCTGCTCCTTGTCCTGAGCGGTTTCCGCGAGGCGGTCATGAATGCCATTCCGCTCAACCTCAAACGCGCCATCGGTGTCGGCATCGGGTTGTTCATCACCGTCATCGGGCTGAACGAGGGGGGGATAATCCGCCCCGCGCCGATTACGCTCGTTGCCATCGGGGACCTTTCGCAGCGGTATGTGTGGGTGACGCTCATCGGCCTCTTCGCCATCGTCGGATTTCGCGCCCTGAAAGTACACAGCTTCATCCTCTGCGGCATCCTGACCGCGACGGGCGCCGCCCTGTTCATGGGCATTACCGCTGTTCCGTCGTCAGTCGTTGCACCGCTTGATCTGGGTACCTTTTTTGCCCCGTTTCAGACCGTCAACGGAAGCATGGCCATTGCACAGATCGTGACCCCATCATTGATCGCCGCGGTCTTTGCGCTCATGCTGACCGACTTTTTCGATACCATGGGAAGCATTGTCGCCGTCGGCGAACAGGCGGGGTTTGTCGGTAAGGATGGCAGCGTCCCGGGCGTCAATCGCATACTGACCGTCGATTCGATCGGTGCGGCAATGGGTGGACTTTTCGGGGCAAGCTCAATCACCACCTATGTCGAGTCAGCATCCGGCGTTGCTCAGGGAGGCAGAACCGGCCTCATGCCGGTCGTCACGGGTCTCTGTTTTGCAGCTGCCGCATTTTTCACGCCGGTCATCCAGATGATTGGCGGAGGCTACAAGCTTTCAAAGGCAGAACAGTATGTCCTTTTCTCGTCTTCCGGCTTCAGCGTGCATCCCGGTGAGTACTACATGTACCCCATCACTGCGGGAGCGCTCATCGTCGTCGGGTTCCTGATGATCAATATCGTGCGCGAGATCGATTGGGACCGCTTCGAGGAAGCATTTCCCGCGTTTCTCACCATCATCGGCATCCCGATGACTTACAGCATCAGCCATGGG
>JAAYUK010000062.1 GCA_012517735.1 Nitrospiraceae bacterium | reverse complement strand
GGTTGATTCAGCCGCTTCGTAATAGTGTTTTGCCTTTTCGTAATATTCCAATGCGCGCTCCGCATCGCCGGCAAAACGATAAATATCCGCTTCACTTTTCAGGGCATTGCCCACGCCCAGCGGATATTTCGCCGACACAAAAAACGCGTGCGCCTGATCAAACAACTGAAGTGCTTTTTCGAAATTGCCGACATTCTGATGAAATACACCCCTCGCCCAGAAAACCCATCCCAAACCGAAAGCATCTTCCGGGGTGCGGAAGTATCGCTCAGCGCGATCATATTCCGCCAATGCCTGTTCATTCTCACCACGCTCGATTTGGATATCACCGAGATACTTGTGCACGCTCCCCAGTCCGAAGGCATAGCCGGCTTTCTCATAATGTTTGAGCGCCTCCGCAAAGTATCGGAGGGATGCTTCATAATCGCCGGCGTAAAACGGCATGTGCCCCCGCAACCGCGAGACATGACCGAGCCCTTCATCAAACGCATTCCTGCGAAAAACCGGCTCAGCCTTCGCAATCATTTCCGTCACTCGCTTGTAATCACTGCTCCGGAAATGGACGTCAGCCTGACCGATACGCGCCAGTGCCGACAGGATTTCATCTCCCGTCTCGGCGGCTGCCTGTGCAACCTGTTCGTATTCTTCAAGGGCGCGGCGATTCTGCACGGTGAAAAAAAAGTAATTGGCATGAATAAGACGTATCTCGGCAGCAGTAACGGCATTCTGCTGTTTGACGGCATTATCGAGAGCAGCGGTTATCTTTTGCTCATCCCGAAGGCGCAATCCTTCTGCTGCCGCTGAAATCAGTGTCATGTCCTTTTCCTGAAGCCGAAAGGGAGAGACAGCAGCCGCATCGGACGCTGATACCAAGACGAACCATACCGCAACAATCAGAAAGGGAAAAGAGGAAACCATCCTGGTCATGTACCAATTATCGCACCCCACGGTTTCAGGCGCAAGCGAAGCGGAATCGAATGCAGACGAGAAGAAAAAGGCGGCCAAATTATCTTCAGCCGCCCTCGATTACGTTCTTATTCCAGTGTTGTCAGTTCATACTCCCTGCTTCCCAGTCCGAGCCGCACCGCTTCTTCGATCTGGATATGATAGGGTTTGTTATGCAGCCGGCCGAGGATGTCTTCTCCTGCCTGAATCTCCATGTCTTCCGCGAGCGATGACGGAAGCGGTCGTGCCTTCAGCAGCATGTCGATCGATGCCTGCTCGACCGCAACAATATCATCGGAAACAAGAATGCCGATATCCTGCATTACCGGCACCTCGGCGGCAGGCATACAGTCGCACTCCGGCTGTATTTCGGTGAGGAAGTTCACATAGAGCACCTTCTTCGGCTTGAAGGTGGTGAGCACTGCCTGCGTCGCCTCCGCAAGCGACTTCATGAACAGGGTATCATCGCCGGGAAGTTCAAGACTGTTTGAGGGACAGACCCGCGCACACCGGCCGCAGCGCCAGCACTTCTCATTGTCATAGTTGAGTTTTCCGTCAGCAAAGTCGATACAGTCGAGCGGACAGACTTCTGCGCATTGATAACAGAAGGTGCACTGCTCGGCATCCCAGACGAGCGTGCCCTCGCCGATCGCGTGCATCGCACCACGACCACACTTCCAGCCGCAGTGACGGTGCCCTGCACTCACGGCCCCCATTGCCAGATTTTTGATCGCTCCGGCATAGCCTGCCTGAATATGCCCCTTCACATGCGAACAGACGACCATGGCAGGCACGTCATGAATCGCCGTTGCAACAGCGATCTCGCCGAGAATCTCACCAGCCTTGACCATGATGTTGTCATGGCCGTAGATACCGTCCGCAAGAATCACGGGTGCATTTACTGAAAGATGGTTGATGCCGTTATAGTTGGCCACCTCAAGATAGTCAAGACCCCGGATGCGGACTGTATCGCAAACAAACGGACGCGCTCCCACGTCTCTGAGTCCGTCAACAACCTTGCGCAGAAAAGTGGGACGCACGATCCGGTGAGCGCCCTGGGAACCGAAGTGCGTCTTGACCGCAACCCATTCCTTCGGATCGAAATACGAACCGAGATCGACCTGTTTAAGCAGCCGCTCAAGCTTTGCAGGCATGCTGTCTTCATAGCGCCATTTTCCTACCCGTGCCGATGCAAAATAGACCTGTGCCATATGATCACCTCGCTGGTTCAATTCCTCCGGGATGTCCGTGTTCACACTATCGCGCAGCAGCTCTTCTCTTGTCAAGAACGAACAGGCAGATTAAAATTGGAAGTAGAAAGATCAAATTATGTGGTAGTTGATAAATTTGATTTTCCCAATATTTTAACTTTGACCTTTTCTCTTTGCGCACCAACTCTGCTATTATCAAGCAGGAGGACGCACTACCATAGGCACTGTCCACGGCAACATATCCGGTCTCAAGAAAAGCTCGCTCGACCTGCTCGAAAAGGTCTACCGCCGCCGCATTCCGCCAGATGCCGTCATTACGCACGAACTTGGCCGCTATCTCGCATCGCTGTCTCATGAACTCGGCAAGCAGATCGGCGTGCTCATTACCCGCGAGGGCGGTATTTCGCATGTCATCGTCGGAGACGCGCACAGTGTCTTCATCCCCTCGCTCGACATGTATCCGCTCGGCCGGAGCCCGCTCCGCCGTCTGCGGTTCATCCATACGCATCTGAAGGATGAACCGCTCAACAATGAAGACATTACCGACCTTGCCCTGCTCCGGTTCGACCTGATCGCGGCGATCAGCATCAAGGACGGGCTGCCCCATAAGATATATGCCGCCCATCTGATGCCGCACGGCTCCGCCAGGAAATACGAGTATCTGACGGACACTTTCTACCAGTTCAATCTCGATTTCGCCGACTTCGTGGCAAATCTCGAAAGCGAAATGGAGCGCTCACGCTCATTCGACCGCGGGGACGCCCGGGAGCGGGCAATCCTCGTGAGCGCAGGGACGAAACCGAAATATGAGCTGGAAGAATCGATGGAAGAGCTGCGCGAGCTGGCCGAATCGAGCGACGTGCTGGTGCTCGACACCGTTGTCCAGCGTCTGAAGGCGATTAACCCGAAAGCACTGATGGGGGAAGGCAAACTCAAGGAAATCATCATGAACGCGATGGATACCGGAGCTACCCTCCTCATTTTCGACCAGAACCTGACTCCCTCGCAGGTACGCACGATCGGGGAGACCACTGAGCTGAAGGTCATCGACCGCTCGCAGCTGATCCTCGACATCTTCGCCCGCCGGGCCCACAGCCGCGACGGCAAGGTGCAGGTCGAGCTTGCCCAGCTGAAATACAATCTGCCACGACTGACCGGTAAGGGCACCGCCATGTCACGGCTGATGGGCGGCATCGGCGGCCGGGGACCGGGTGAAATGAAGCTCGAAATCGACCGCCGCCGGATTCGCGACCGCATTACCCGGCTCGAAAAGGAGCTTCAGGTGCTCGGCGAGGCCCGTCGCCAGCGCAAACAGCGCCGCGTTACAGTCGGTATCCCGATCGTCTCGATCATCGGCTACACCAATGCCGGCAAATCAACCCTTCTCAACGCCCTGACCAACAGTGACACCTTTGTCGAAAACCGCATGTTCGCCACGCTCGACACCGCCAGCCGACGGCTCCGTTTCCCCAAAGAGCGGGAGATCATCATCACCGATACGGTCGGCTTCATTCGCGACCTGCCGGAGGACCTGCTCGCCGCGTTCAAGGCTACGCTCGAGGAACTGGAAGACGCGGATCTCCTGCTGCATCTGGTTGATATCTCAAACCATCGCTTCGAACAACAGATCGCCTCGGTCGAGGCGATCATGAGCGACCTCGGGATTCGCGACAAGAAACGGTTGATCGTCTTTAACAAAACCGATCGCATCGAGCCGGAAGAAGCCCAAAACATCGCCGCCCGTTATGACGGGCTGCGGGTTTCCGCGCTCAATCGTGAAACATTGACGCCCTTGCTCGAAGCCATAGAGGTTTCTCTCTGGGAAAACGGAAGCACGAATACTTCACCGTAATCCCGGCAAATAAGGTATTCTTGACTATGCAGACTGAACCGATGGCAACCATCTCCGAACGCGAACTCGCAACGCTCAGAAAAAGGCTTGAGGCGTTGGAAACCATGTCGGAATTGTCATCGTTGCTTTCTTCGGCGATCGAACTTGACGAACTGATGCCGCTGGTGATTGATCGCGCAAAACAGGACATGGATGCCGAGGCCTGCTCCATTCTCTTTTACAACCGCGAAACGAACAAACTCGAGTTTGAAGTCGCCATCTGCGCCGAGGACGATACCTGTAATGTCCTGAAAAAGACGATATCGCTCGATATGGGGCAGGGTATTGCAGGGTGGGTTGCCGAACAGCAAAAAACGCTCGTGATCACTGATGCACGATCGGATCCGCGTTTCTTTCAGGGGGCCGATGCAGCAACCGGCTTTGTGACCAGAAACATGATAGCGGTTCCGTTGATCGGCAGGAGCGGGCTCATCGGAGTCGCCGAAATCATCAACTTCAACCGTCAGGATTATGATATCGAGCTGATCGAACAGCTCTGCCGGCAATTTTCGATTTCCATTGAAAACGCGATCTACCATCGCGATGCCATCAAACGGGAGCGCCTGAAACAGGAGCTGGAGATCGCTGCAACGGTTCAACAGAGCTTCCTCCCGGCCACCCCGTCCTGTTCCCGCAATGCGGTCTCCGTATCGGCGTTCAGCCGGCCGGCTGCGCAGGTGGGCGGCGATCTGTACGATTTTATCGAGCCGGTCGATGGCATGCTCGGCCTGCTCATCGGCGATGTATCCGGCAAAGGCATTTCCGCGGCACTTTTCATGGCAAAGGTGATCAGCGACTTCCGGTTTCTTGCGCGTGGCGAGCGGTCGCCCGGAACAGTTCTGTCACGGCTGAACGCCTCGCTCACCAATGCCCCGCGAGGCATGTTTGTGACGGTCATGTACGCTGTCGTCAACACCGGCACCGGCGGGGTCACTCTTGCATGCGCCGGTCATCCTCCCGCAATTCACGTTGCGGAGTCCCCGGCAAGGGCATTGGCGGTTCCTTCAGGCCCGCCTCTTGGCATTATGGACTTTACGTATCCTGATACACCACTGAGCCTGCACCCGGGAGAGCGTCTGCTGTTCGTGACCGATGGCGTGTTTGAGGCAAAGAATCCGCAGGGAGAACGATGGGGGTATGAAACAATGCTTGCTGTCATCGAACAAAACTCCCGGCAGCCCGATCTCATGAAAATCATTGTTGATGCTGTTGATCTGTTTGCCGCATCGTCGCCGCAGGCTGATGATATTACGTTAGTGGAGATGCATCTTCATGCCCCGCACTCAGGAGAATAACCGGTTCATCCTCACCATACCCGCAGATGCCCGCTGGCTGGCGATTGTCAGGGCGGCAATCACCAAGGCATGCGAGCTTGCAGCGTTCCCGCCGACTGAAGCAGGACATATCGTCCTCGCAGTTGATGAAGCCTGCTCCAATGTAATAAAGTATGCATACAAGCATGATCCGTTCCAGAAAATCGTTTTGACCGTCAAGGTTTCAGACAGACGGCTGGAAGTGTTCGTTGACGATGAAGGTCCGCGGGTGCGGCTTGAAGACCTGCAGGGCAGAAGTCTCGATGATGTCAGACCCGGCGGACTTGGTATGCATCTTATCAGGCGGGCATTCGATACGGTGGCATTCGACGGGCGCAAGCGACGCGGCAACAGGCTCAAACTGGTGCGTACCGTATCAGAGGAGAAGGCATGAAGATCGAAATTGTCGACTACAAGGGTATGAAGGTCATCTCACCGGCGGGTGAGATCGACATGCATTCTTCTCCGATACTCAGAAAAGAGATCATGGCCTTTGTCGGGCAGCGTATTACCCCGCTCGTGGTGGACCTCAAGGAAGTAACGTATATCGACAGCTCCGGCATCGCGACCTTTGTCGAAGGACTGAAAGGCGCCATGAGCTACGGCGGCAAACTGAAACTGCTCGGTCTTGCTCCCCAGATCAGGGAAATCTTCAGCTTTTCGAAACTCGACAAAGTATTTGAGATTCACTCCTCCGCTGACGACATCATACAGGGCTGACCAGGCGCATGCTCCTCAGCAAGACCGTCCATGATGTTGCGCGGCTGATCAACGAAACCTTTCACTGGTCCTGCATCGCGCCGCTGAAAGGCAAACCGGTCCGAATCAAGGCGACGGTTACCGAGATGGTCCGGACCGGATACAATTCCATTCCGATCGTATCGGTTATTTCGTTTTTTGTCGGCATCATTCTGGCGCTTCAGGCGGCATACCAGCTCAAACGCTTCGGTGCCCTGATCTATGTTGCCAATCTGGTCGGTGTTTCGATCACTCGTGAGCTGGGCCCCATCCTGACCGCGATCATCGTGTCAGGACGAAGCGGCTCTGCATTTGCCGCCGAAATCGGGTCCATGAAAGCCGCAGAGGAGATCGACGCCCTCACCAGCATGGGAATCAATCCCATCCGGTTTCTGGTCGTACCGAAACTTTTTGCCCTGATGATCATGCTCCCTGCGCTGACGGTGGTGTCGGATTTCATCGGGATTTTCGGCGGGTTCGCCCTGTCGGTAACGCTCCTGGAACTGCATCCGCAGAGCTATATCCAGCAGACACTCGATGCATTGCTGGTCAAGGACATCATGACCGGCCTGATCAAGGCGTGGGCGTTCGGTATCGGCATCACCATTGTGGGCGCCTATCAGGGGTTCCAGGTGCGGGGCGGCGCTGAAGAGGTCGGCCAGCGAACCACTGCCTCGGTCGTTGCGTCGATCTTTCTCGTCATTGTGTTCGACCTCTTTTTCACCACCCTCTTCTACTATTTCACCTAACGGATGAAAGCAGATACCGCCATAGAAGTCAGGAATCTTGTCACCCATTATGGCGACCGGGCCATACTGAAGGATATTTCTTTTTCGATACCGAAGGGCAAAACAACGGTTATTCTCGGTGGCAGCGGATGCGGCAAGAGCACCCTCCTCAAACATCTCATCGGTCTTCTCAAGCCCACCAGCGGCAATATCTTTATCAATGACCGGGATATCGCCCTCATGGATGAAACCGCCCTGAATGACATGCGCAAGAAGATCGGCATACTGTTTCAGGGGGCGGCACTGCTCAACTCCCTGACAATCGCCGAGAATGTTGCTTTGCCGATCAGGGAACACACCAAACTCGAAAAATCGACCGTCGATATCATGGTGCGCATGAAGCTCGACCTGGTGAATCTCTCGGGATTCGAGCATTTCTACCCGGCGCAGCTGTCCGGCGGCATGAAGAAACGGGCTGGCATTGCCCGGGCGATGGCGCTCGATCCGGAGATCCTCTATTTCGATGAACCGTCTGCGGGACTCGACCCGGTAACCGCTGCAGGGCTCGACGAACTGATCATCAAGCTGCGTGATGTATTCCGGATGACGATCGTTGTCGTGACCCATGAACTGCCGAGTGTATTCATGATCGCGGATCATGTTATCATGCTCGATGCGGGGAATGTGCTCTTTTCGGGCCCCCTCGCCGAACTGACGGCATCCGATCATCCGAAAATCAGACGCTTTCTGGAACGCAAGGCTGAGGAAGAGTCCGAAAATCCGGAGGACTACCTCAAGATCATCGCAGGAGAGTGACGTTCATGCGACTCAGGGAAGAATTCAAGGCCGGACTGCTGATTGTCGTTGCCCTTTCCATTTTGACAGTATCGATCATTCTCGTCGGCGGCAGCCGTCTTTTCGAAAAATTCGACATCTACACCGTAAAGGTGACCAATGCGGCCGGCCTTGAAACCGGAGCACAGGTAAGGCTCGGCGGCGTGAGAGTCGGCAGGGTGCTCGACATCCGGGAACCGGCGGGGCCGGGAGATACCATTACCATAGAACTCGGCCTGAAACAGGGAACCAAACTCTACAAGGGAACGAAGGCGTTCATCACCCAGATCGGCTTTGTCGGCGACATCTATCTTCTCCTTGCAGTCAATGAAACCCGAAACGAGCTGATTCCGGTCGGATCGCTCATTCCCTCGGAGGATCCGGTCGAATTCAATCTCATCATGGCAAAAGTTGATGCAATTGCCGTTTCGGTCGATACGCTCGTCAAAAACCTGAACAAGGTGCTCAGCGACAAGAACATCAAGGAAATGGAGAGTTTGTTCGAAAATGTGAACACGTTGTCGGTAACCGTCACCACCGCCATGACCAACCTCCAGACCGTACTTGTCGAAGTCGAGGGGCTGGTCAAAGACAATAAGGGAGAGGTTGCGCAGCTCATCAAGCAGGCGAACGCGGACCTGAAAAAAGCCGAAGAACTGCTCCAGTCGCTCAATAAAACCGTAAAGTCCGTTGACAGAACGGTGAATGTTCAGTCGCAAAATCTGGACGCCCTGCTCCGCAACATGAATCGCACCACCGAAGACCTGCAGGATGTTCTGCAGGAACTGAAAAACAAACCATGGAGCATTATTTACAGACAGGACGGAGGAAAAGAGGAATAATATGAGATCGATTCCGGCACTCATGCTCTGCTTGCTCATGCTGGCCGCCTGCAGCGCCCCGGCAACAAAGATCTACAGTCTCCACCTGCCCGAAGAAAAGGTTCAGATGACCACACCCGATACCATTATTGTGATTCAGGCGTTGTCGCCGCGGTATCTGGCCCAACCGTATATTGCCTATCGCAGCTCGCCATACCAGGTTGACATCGCCCAGTACTCGAAATGGGACGCCGCTCCGGTCGATACCGTCCGGGACAACCTGCGCGATGCGCTCGCCGGAGGATCGATCAGGACAACCACTGCTTTCAGCGGAGATGCGTGTCTGCTGAAGGTCACCCTGAAACACTTCGAACGCCTTGACCGGAACGGCGAAAGTTTCGGCAACCTGATCTTCGATGCTGAGTTGACCTCTCCCGAAGGGAAAGAACTCTTGCGCACGACCATAGCCAGGCTGGTGCGACTCCCGGACCGGACATTCCTGAGCCTTGCACAGGGAATGAGTCAGGCGCTCACGGAAGCAGTAAAAGAGCTGCGGCCCCAGATTATCGCTTCGCTCGTTCAGAAACCGTAAGCATCGGTTCCGGATCAGTGCGGTCAGACAGTGCGGCTCACGGACACGTCTGACTGCTTTGCAGTATAATAACTACCATGGAATTTACCCCCAAATGGATCGCATGGGAAATCACCCGCCGCTGCAATCTCAGATGTGTCCACTGCCGATCATCGTCTGAAACGGTAATGCATGAGCACCCTGATTTCCCGATCGAAGAAGCATTCCGTATTGTTG
Organism: Nitrospiraceae bacterium; assembly: GCA_012517735.1. GTDB lineage: Bacteria > Nitrospirota > Thermodesulfovibrionia > Thermodesulfovibrionales > Dissulfurispiraceae > JAAYUK01. Next base: position 723 of record JAAYUK010000062.1, on the reverse strand, counting down.
ACGACATTGCCTCCTATGCCCAGCCGGTTGTAGTACTTTCGGGCGGCGAACCGCTCATGCGAGCAGATGTATTCGACATCGCCCGCTATGGTACCGATAAAGGGTTGCGCATGTGCATGGCGACCAACGGAGCCCTGATAGACCAGAAAGCGTGCACCAGCATCAAGGAATCCGGCATCCGGATCGTCTCGATGAGCCTCGACGGGTCGACTGCCGCAGTGCATGACGACTTCCGCAATCAGGAAGGCGCTTTCGAGAGCGTCATGCGTGCTGCCGGACTGTTTCGGACCAACGGGATCGAATTCATCATCAACTCGTCGTTCACCACGCGCAATGTCGACGAAATTCCGAAGGTATACAAGCTTGCCAAGGAGATCGGTGCAACGGCATGGTACCTGTTCATGATTGTGCCGACCGGCCGTGGGGAAGACATCATGCATGAGCTGATCGCCAAAGAACAATACGATGATATCCTCGAGTGGCACTACCAGATGGAAAAAGAGGAAGATACCATGCTGGTGCGTCCTACCTGCGCTCCACATTATTATCGCGTAGTCCTTCAAAAGGCAAAGGAAGAAGGAGTCGCATTTCAGCGCCGCACCCTGAAGTTTTCGACCGGCGGCTCAAAAGGCTGTCTGGCCGGCCAGTTGATCTGCCTGATCAATGTGGACGGCGATGTGCTCCCATGCAGCTATTTCCCGAAAGCTGCAGGCAATATCCGGC
>JAAYUK010000061.1 GCA_012517735.1 Nitrospiraceae bacterium | reverse complement strand
TTACCAAAGTTCAGGCACTCTTCGAGACTGTTCAGGCTATAATCAAGCAAGGGTAATTGTGATGTATCCCTGATTTTCCGTATAGCAGCAATGCTGATCGATCTGAGAAGACCACATCCAAAAGACTGAAGATCACTCTTCTTTCCACACCTCAATCGCAATGTCCGGGCAGATAATGGCGCACTGCGCGCAGCCGGTGCAGTCACCTTCCAGAAAACGTGCTGGAAAGTAGCCGGCAGCGTTGAAGTTGGCCATGTCGATCTCGATGAGCTTCTTGGGGCAGGTAATAACGCAGAATCCACAGCCTTTGCAGCGCTCCCGGTTTATGGCAATTTTGCCGCGTGCTTTTGTTCTCTTTTCCAAAGTCATATCCAAAAAACTCTCCTTATGCTCACCAAAACGCTCAGACAAAAGTGAAAAGAGCACAATGTGAAATGTGGAAGCACCTGTATTTATTTTTTCACTTTACTCTTATAACTTTACACTTTGTGCACATAAAAGTTCCTGTGCATGCTGAAGCGAACCTTCGGTAACGCGGCCGCTCAGCATTCTCGCCAGTTCTTCCTGCCGTGCCTTTCCTTCCAGTGGAATAACTTTAACGGCCACCGATGCGTCGGCAATGTCTTTTTCGACCTTGAGATGCACATCGGCAAGGGCCGCAATCTGCGGCAAATGGGTGATGCAGAAGACCTGATAGTTCTCTGCCAGCTTCTTGAGCCGCGCACCGACATGCTGCGCAGTAACACCGCCGATGCCGGCATCGACTTCGTCGAAGATAAGCGTTGCCGGAGCATCGTTCTTCTTTGAAGGCTTTGCTGTGGCAAAAGAGATGCTCTTGAGGGCCAGCATGATGCGTGAAAGCTCACCGCCTGAGGCCACCTTGGCAAGCGCCTTGGGCGGTTCGCCGGGGTTTGCGGAGAAGAGAAACTCCACGTCATCCCAACCGTTCTGACCGACTTCGGCAAGTCTGTTGATGGCGACTGAAAACTCTGCCTTTTGAAAACCGAGCTGCTTCAGTTCAGCAAGAAGCTGTTTTTCCATGCGCTCGGCACCGGCAGCGCGTTTTTTCGAGAGCACGTCAGCGAGCGCTTCCAGTTCGGCGGTCATGGTGCGGATGGTCTCTTCGCCGGAGCCAAGCTGTTCTTCCATATGCTCAAGCTGTTCAAGCTCCTGAGCAGCCTGTTCGCGGAACGCACCAATCTCACTGCTGGGACCGTATTTCTTTTCGAGTTTCTTGATGAGTTCGAGCCGGTCGTCCAGTTCACCAAGACGGGCCGGGTCGATGTCATAGCTTTCGCGCAGGCTGCGGAGAAGATTTGCCGCGTCTTTCAGCACCGGCTGTGCGGAGTCGAGCAACTGAACCAGTTCGGCAGCATGCTGATCGAACTGCGCCATCTCCTGCGCTTTGGTCTGCACGGTGGCGAGGTGATCGAGGCATGAGCCTTCGGCACCGTAAAGCAATTCATACGCGAGTGCTGAGGCATCTTTCAGGCGCGTGGCGTTCATGAGCCGCTTACGCTCTTCTTCGATGGATTCTTTTTCGCCAGCCTGAATTGCTGCGGCATCGATTTCGTTGATCTGATAACGGAGGAACTCTATGCGCTGGCTCCGCTCGCGCATCTTCTCCTTCATGCGGTTCAATTCAGCACGGCGGGCAAGCAGCTCGGCATACTTTTCCTGAACCTGAAGCGCGTCAGCGCTTGTGCCTCCGAACTGATCAAGAAAAGGCAGATGGCTTTCCCGGCGAAGGAGGTCCTGTTGTTCATGCTGCCCGTGGATGCTCACAAAATCGGGGCCGAGGCGGTTGAGCGTCGCAAGACTGACGGTGGTGTCGTTCAGGTACGAGCGGCCCTTGCCTTGAGCTGAAAGCGTGCGACGGATAATGATGTCTTCATCGAGTGAAATGCCGAGTTCGGCAAGGACAGGGTGCGGTTGTGCCGCAAAGCAGCCGGTGATCTGCGCTTCGGAGCTGCCGCTCCTGATCAGTTCCTGCGAAGCCTTATCGCCCATGAGCAAGGCAATGGCATCGACGATAATGGATTTACCGGCGCCGGTCTCGCCGGTCAGCACCGTCAGCCCTCCGCTGAACTGCACGGTAAGGGTTTCGAGTATGGTGAAGTTTCTGATCGAGAGCTCGGTCAGCATTAAATGATTCCGGTAAAGTCCTCCGTTTTTACCGGGCCCAGAACCGTCAGGCTCATCGGACCGGTATCGACCAGTTGACGGGAAAGGTCACGCACCTGATCGATCGTGACTGCTTCAACTGCCTTCATGATGTCATTTTGCGAGAAATGGCGTTTGAAGTAGATCTGCTGTCGTGCAATACTCTGCATCTTGCTGCTGGTGGACTCCATGCCGATCACGAGATTGCCCTTGAGCTGATCTTTGGCGCGCCTGACTTCTTCAGGGGTTATGGTATCGGCAAGGCTTTTCATCTCCTTGATGATCTGCTCGGTCACGGTCACCGCACGTTTCTTGCCAGTACCCGCATACACCGCCCAGTAGCCGCAATCGCGGTACGACGAGACAAACGAATAGATGGAGTACGCATAGCCCTTCTTCTCCCGAATCTCCTGAAAAAGCCGTGAACTGACGCTCGATCCGAAAATGGAGTTGAGGACAGCAATGACGTACCGATCCGGACTGGCATAGGCAATCGCCGGAACCCCAAGGGTGATATGCGCCTCGGAGAGGTCCTTCGGATGGATACCGATGCCCCCGCGAAATGTAGGCGGAAGCACCTTTTCCGGTTCAGAACCGCGCCGCAGATCGCCCATATAATGGTTGAGCCGATCCATGACATGATCGATTTCAAAATTTCCGGCGATCGAGATGACCGTGTCGGCAGTGCCGTAGTATTTGCGAACATGATCGATCACGTTTTCGCGGGTAAAGCTCTTGACCGTTTCCTTGGTGCCGACAACCGGCATGCCGAGCCCCATGTTGCCGTAAACCTGTGCGTTGAACAGATCGTGGATATAGTCATCGGGCGTATCTTCGACCATCTTGATCTCTTCCTTGATCACGCCCTTTTCTTTTTCGATCTCTTCTGCGTCAAAGGTCGAGTGCAGGAAAATGTCGCTCAGCAACTCTATGCCCTTGTCTGCGTACTCGTCCAGAACTTTTACATAGAATGCAGTGTTTTCGCGCGAAGTAAATGCGTTGAGATCGCCGCCAAGGGAGTCGATGTGCATGGAGATATCCACAGCAGTCCGTTTTTTGGTCCCTTTAAAGAACATATGCTCCAGAAAGTGCGATATGCCGTTCTGATCGATCGTCTCATTGCGGGAGCCGACCTTCACCCAGATGCCGATAATGACCGACCGGAAGGCCCGGAGCTGCTCCATGACGACGGGGATGCCATTATTGAGTGTGCGTTTCGTATACATAGTGACTGTGGGTGTTGGTTCCCCGGAGAACGCCGGGGACCGGGTGATTGTTCAGGACAGTGCTGATCCGGCGATTCCAGCACCAAAGCGCGGGAATCGCCGGTTCCATCACGTTACTCCTGAGCCTTCTGCTCGCGCAGGACATCCTTTCTGCTGAGACGGATGCGGCCCTGCCCGTCGATTTCGATAACCTTGACCTGAATTTCGTCGCCGACATTGATCTCGTCAGTGACCTTCGCAATTCTCTTCTCGGAGATCTGCGAAATATGCAGCAGGCCGTCGGTGCCCGGCATGATCTCGACAAAAGCCCCGAAATCGGCGACTCTGACGACCTTGCCGGTATAGATTTTGTTCAGTTCGGCTTCCGCAACAATGCCGTTGATGATATCGATCGCCTTCTGCGCTGAGATACCGTCAGCGGATGCAATGCGGACAATGCCGCTGTCTTCGATGTCGATCTTGCAGCCGGTCTGGGCAACGATTTCGCGGATCACCTTGCCGCCGGAGCCGATGACTTCCCGGATCTTCTCGGGTTTGATCTGCATGGTGTAGATACGCGGCGCAAACGGCGAAAGCTGCTCGCTGACGGCCGGCATCGCTTCCTTGATCTTGCCGAGGATGTGCATACGTCCCTTACGCGCCTGTTCGATTGCGGTCTCAAGGACCTGACGGCTGATGCCGCCGATCTTGCAGTCCATCTGGAACGCGGTGATGCCGGCTTCGGTGCCCGCAACCTTGAAGTCCATATCGCCAAGGTGGTCTTCAAGACCGAGGATATCGGTGAGGACCACGACCTGCTCCCCTTCCTGAATGAGCCCCATGGCAATACCGGCGACCGGCGCCTTGATCGGCACACCGGCATCCATGAGCGACAGGGTTGCGCCGCAGACGGTTGCCATGGAAGAGGAACCGTTGGACTCAAGAATGTCCGAAACGATGCGGACCGTATACGGGAACTGCTCCTTGGTCGGCATGACATACTTGATCGAACGTTCGGCAAGTGCGCCGTGGCCGATCTCGCGGCGTCCCGGCGAACGGAGCGGTTTCACTTCACCGACGCTGAACGGCGGGAAGTTGTAGTGAAGCATGAAGTTTTTGTACGACTCCCCTTCCAGCGCATCGATCTTCTGCTCGTCATCTGCCGTGCCGAGCGTGGTCGCCACCAGGGCCTGGGTTTCGCCGCGAACGAAGAGCGCCGAGCCGTGTACCCGGGGAAGCAGCTTGGTGTAGCAAGTGATAGGACGGATTTCGTCAGGCTTTCTGCCGTCCGCACGAACTCCGTCGCGCAGGATCATGGTGCGAACCAGTTGCTGTTCGTAGTCGTCAAATGCATTGGCGATTTCACGCTTCATGTCGCGGTCAGGCTTGCCGAAAAAGCGCTGTGCATTCTCAGGCGTGTTCAGGAGCTTCACGGCATCTTCGAGGATGACGTTCAGCGCCTGCTGACGGCGCATCTTGTCCGGAATCGAAATCGCTTCCGGCATCTTGTCGGCAATGAACTGCTCCACTTCCCGCTTCAGGTCGACATTTTCGACCACCGGCGGGACAACACGCTTTTCCTTGCCGACTTTTGCACGAAACTCGTTCTGCACCGCAACCATCTTCCTGATCTCGGCATGGGCAAAATCGATCGCTTCGAGCATCTTTGCTTCCGAAATTTCGGCGCCACCTCCCTCGACCATGATTACTGCATCAGCCGTACCGGCAACCACGAGGTTGAGCTCCAGTTCGGCCATTTCAGCAAGGGTCGGGTTGGCGATCAGTTCGCCGTTGATCATGCCGACGCGGACACCGCCGACCGGCCCGTCAAACGGGATGTCGGAGATATGGACCGCTGCGGACATGCTGAGGATGCCTAAAATATCTGCGACGTTCTCGTCGCCATACGAAAGCACCGAGACAATACCCTGTGTTTCGCAATAAAACCCCTTCGGGAAGAGTGGCCGCATCGGCCGGTCGATCAAACGTGAGGTAAGCACCTCTTTTTCAGAGGGCTTGCTTTCACGTTTGAAGAAGCCGCCGGGAATCTTGCCCGCGGAGTAAGCCTTCTCCAGATAGTCGATGGTAAGCGGGAAGAAATCAAGCCCTTCCCTCGGTGTTTTCGCCGCAACCGCAGTTGCAAGCACAATCGTATCCCCACAACGGGCTACTACGGCACCATCGGACTGTTTTGCCATGAGACCGGTTTCGAGGGTAATCTTTTTCCCTCTGATTTCAACTTCAACGCTTGTCATGAAACTCTCTTTCTTTCTCTCTCCAAGTTCAAACTCAATACCTGTACAGGAGCGCAGTTATTTTCTGATGCCGAGGCGCTCGATGACGCTGTTATAGCGCGCCTTGTCCGATGCCTTGAGATAATTGATCAGCTTCTTGCGCTGTGCAACCAGCTTCAAGAGGCCGCGACGGGAGTGATGATCCTTCTTGTGCGTCTTGAAGTGCTCGGTCAGGGTCGTGATGCGCTCCGTCAGCAGCGCGATCTGGACATCGGCGGAACCGGTATCGGTCGCGTGGGTCTTGTAGGCATCAATGATCTCTTTCTTCTTTGCGAGGTCAAGTGACATGCTGTTTCACCACCTTTCGTTCGTGAGAATATGC
>JAAYUK010000060.1 GCA_012517735.1 Nitrospiraceae bacterium | reverse complement strand
AGGAGGATGAACAATACAATCAGCATGGGAATCGCAAACGACATCCACTGGAAGAATGCAATCTTGACGCCGAGGAACTTCTCGATCATCGCAATGCCGATAATGTTCGGCGGCGTGCCGACCGGCGTGCCGATGCCACCGGTGGACGATGCGTAAGCAGCCATGAGCATCATGCCGGTGCCGAAGCGCATCTTGAGCGGATCGAACGACTTGCCGGTCTTCTTCATCTGGATATCGGCAAGCGCATACACAATACCGAGCGCGATCGGGAACATCATGGCGGTTGCGGCAGTGTTGCTGATCCACATGGAAAGGGTCGCCGTGATCACACCGAACGCTGCCAGAATGCGGCCGGTGCTGTTGCCGACGGCCTTGAGCGACATGATCCAGTAGGCGAAACGCTTGTCAAGCCCATGGTACGACATCGCCTCCGCGAGCATGAAGCTGCCGAGGAAAACGTAAATGATCGGTTCGGAGAACGAAGCAAAGACTTTTTTTGCTCCTTCAACACCGGTCAGGATGCAGAGAACGGACCCGAGAATGCCGGTTATCGGGAGCGGAATCGGTTCGCATATCCACCAGATGACGACCCAGCTGATAATAGCGGCAAGCATGTGCCCTTTTTCTGTCAGCGCCGGGGTGTCCATGAAATAAATGGCGATCGCCACCAGCGGGCCGAGGAACAGACCCACGTTCGCTCGCATCCGGTCAAATGCTTCTTCTTTTTCGTGTTTGCCTTGCTTGATCTCAACGGGCGGTGCTGCTGTTTCTGCCATAGTATTCCTCCTTGTTGGATTCCCAGTGATTCAAAACGGTATGAACGACAGGAATGAGCGCGTGCGCGGTCAGGACTCAGTCCTGCACGGCTTTGCCGATATCCTTGCGCACCCGGGCAAAAATTTCGGAAAGACGGACGATGCCGATCGTTGCTCCGCTTTCGTCAAGTACCAGCAGATGTCGGAACGAGCCCGACAGCATCCGCTCGATGGCATCTTCCACACTCGCATCCGCTGAGATCCGTTCACTTTCGGAGTAGCGGATCATCGCATCCTTTGCCGGAACACGGGGGGCTGCCTCGATAAGCCGCTCCATCGACATGACTCCGGGGCCGGCCGCTTTGGAAAGGGCCTTGAGAATTTCGACATGGCGCAGAACCCCGATGATACGGTAGTCAGCATCGTGCACCAGTACAAACCGCGGGGGGAAATCGGAGTTCCTGAACCGCTGACGATACGCCGACAGCATGATCATGGCCGACTGCAGGCTATGGTCTTCCGACACCTGTGCGCAGTCCGATACGGGAATCATGACATCTCTTGCCTTCATCAATACCTCCTCATGTTGTGATGATCGTTCCGCTTATGACAAATCATTCAATTAAAGAGAGCCGCAAGCTGTGGTCAGGCACACTTACGGCAGAAGATCGCCACGTCATGCTTTGCAAACGGCATGCCCGGGCAGAAAATCAGGAAGAGACGGATTATGCAGTGTTTTTCAGATAGTTAAGTAGAGTGAATCTATAACAATTGACATACGGCATGTTTTTTTTCATATGAACCCGGATTTGTCATTAGCCCGGCAGGGCAGGCAAGGCCGCTCAACTGCCACCCCGAAAAGTCATGGACATTTTCGGGGGCCCCGCTTCCTGGACGGCGTCCAGCCGTCCTCCGAGGTATTCGCCTGGCACATACGTCCTGTATGTGCCGCTTCGACGAATAAAACCACTTTGTTGCCAGCCCAGCCGGGCTCGGAGCGCTTTCGGTCGAATCCTAATGACCGTTTTGGGATAAACCAGGCTTATCGTTCAACCGGCAAAATAATAATAGCGCAGCCAAACATAGACGGTAGCCACCGTAATCGTCATGACCATGACCGGCATGCCGAAAAGCATGAAGCGGAAAAACGAAATGGGCCTGCCTGCCTGCTCGGCAATGCCGACCACGATCACATTCGCCGACGCGCCGATCGGGGTGCCGTTTCCGCCCAGACAGGCGCCAAGAGCAAGTGACCACCAGACCGGCATCAGATCGGGGTGCTGGACCAGCTGGGCGCCGGAAAGT
>JAAYUK010000059.1 GCA_012517735.1 Nitrospiraceae bacterium | reverse complement strand
TATTGTCAATGAGCCAGGAACAGACAAAAACCCTCATCAGGCCGGACCTCGGTGAGCAGACCGACGAGCCGCAGCTTTACCGGGTGTTGCTGCTCAATGACGACTATACGACGATGGATTTTGTCATCCATGTTCTTGAGACCGTATTTCACCGTACGCCGGCGGAGGCGACCCGGATCATGCTGCATGTCCATAAAAAAGGGGCCGGGGTATGCGGAGTCTATCCGCTGGATATTGCCGAGATGAAGGTTGCAGCAGTACACGAACTGGCACAGAAAAACGAATTTCCGCTGAAATGCGTAATGGAGAAAGAATGATCAGCAAAGAGCTCGAACTGACCATACAGGCAACCATTCGTGAGGCCAAAAGCCTTCGCCATGAATACCTGACGGTCGAACATATCCTGTATGCGATAATCCACGACGAATGGGGAATCGACATCATCACGAACTGCGATGGCAATGTCTTGCGCATCAAGGCGTCGCTCGACGACTATTTCCAGAAACATGTTCCGAAAATTCCCGGCAGCGACGAAGTGCATCCCCAGCCGACCCGGGCGTTTCAGCGGGTTGTCCAGCGGGCGATCATGCATGTGCAGTCCGCGGAAAAGATTGCGGTCGATTCGGGCGATATGCTGGCTTCGCTGTTTCTTGAAGACGATTCGCATGCAGTGCATATCCTCGACCGGGAGGGCGTGACGCGCCTCGATGTGCTGAACTTCATTTCTCACGGTGTCTCGAAGTCGCCGCCTGAATCCCGTCATCAGGGCGAGTGCGGACCGAGCTGCAAGGCTGACCGGCAGGAGAAGCCCGCCAAGGATCCCCTGAAGATGTTTGCAGTCGATCTTGTTGAAAAGGCCCGCGAAGGCGGCATCGATCCGCTGGTCGGCCGCGATGGCGAGCTGAAGCGGACCATCCAGGTGCTCTGCCGCAGGCGCAAGAACAATGTCATTTTTGTCGGCGAGCCCGGCGTCGGCAAGACCGCTATTGTCGAGGGGCTTGCGCTGCAGGTGCATCAGGGAAGCGTGCCGGTTGTACTCAAATCGTCGCAGATCTTTTCGCTCGACATGAGCGCACTGCTTGCCGGAACCAAGTACCGGGGAGATTTCGAGGCCCGTCTCAAGGCTACGATCACCGAGCTGGAGAAAAAGCCCGGCGCGATTCTCTTTATCGACGAGATTCATACCATCATCGGCGCCGGCGCCACGAGCGGCGGGTCGCTCGATGCGTCAAACATTCTGAAGCCGGTGCTGAACTCCGGCAAGATGCGCTGCATCGGCGCCTGCACGTATGAGGAATACAAGAATCATTTCGAGAAAGACCGGGCGCTTTCCCGCCGCTTCCAGAAGATAGAAATACAGGAACCGTCGATTGAGGAGACCATTGCCATCCTCCGCGGACTGAAGTCGTATTACGAGGATTATCACGGAGTCAAATACACCGCCAGTGCGCTCAAGGCGGCAGCCGAACTCTCTGCCAAATATGTCAACGACAAATTCCTGCCGGACAAGGCGATCGATGTCATTGATGAAGCGGGGGCCTCGCTCCGGCTGCTGCAGGCGGAAGCAAAAGCAGCCGCTCCGAAATCAACCGTCGGGGTTCCGGACATTGAGGCTGTTGTCGCTAAGATGGCGAAGATTCCGCCGCGCACCATCTCGACCTCCGACATGGAAAAACTGCGTTCGCTTGAAGGTGAGCTGAAGCGGGTTGTGTTCGGGCAGGATGACGCGATCCATTCACTCGTTGCTGCAATCAAACGATCGCGCGCAGGACTGGGCGCTCCCGAGAAGCCCATCGGATCGTTTCTTTTCACCGGACCGACCGGTGTCGGCAAGACCGAAGTCTCCCGCCAGATGGCTGCGGCGCTCGGCGTGAAGTTCATCCGGTTCGACATGAGCGAATACATGGAGAAGCATACGGTTGCCCGTCTCATTGGTGCGCCGCCCGGCTATGTCGGCTTCGATCAGGCGGGTCTGCTGACCGATGCTGTTCGCAAGCATCCGTACAGCGTTGTGCTGATGGATGAGATCGAAAAGGCGCATCCCGACATCTTCAGCATCCTGCTGCAGGTGATGGATTATGCAACGTTGACCGACAACAACGGCAAGAAAGCGGATTTCCGCAATGTGATTCTGATCATGACGTCCAATGCCGGCGCCATGGAGATGGACCGCGGCTCGATCGGCTTCGGTGAACGGGCTGCCGATACGCAGGACAAGAGCGATACAGCGATCAAGCGGCTTTTCACGCCGGAGTTTCGCAACCGTCTCGATGCGGTGATTCATTTCCGACGGCTGAGCGATCAGATCATGAGACAGGTGGTCGACAAGTTTATCGATGAGCTCCGTCACCAGCTTGCACCCAGAAAGATTGCGATCGAACTTGCGCCGGAGGCTCTCGCGTGGCTTGCGGAACGGGGATTCGACCGGCGGTACGGTGCCCGGCCACTCGGCAGGCTTATCCAGACCGAGATCAAGGATGTGCTGTCCGAGGAAATGCTCTTCGGCAGGCTCCAGAAGGGCGGGACGGTTATGATCCGGCTGGAGGGCGACCGGCTGTCCTTTGGTTTCCCCAGCGGGAAGCCGGAATAACGCCAACAATGAACGTGCAAACGTTTCTCCCGCGAAAGAACCTCGTTTGTCGGCGCGATACGGGTACTCTTCGAGGTGTTTGCACTGGTTGTTTTTTTTGAACCGAGCATTGTCATTAGCCCACAGGATCATTTTCTCATGACAATTTTGGGTTGACTTTCGTATGCCGGTTTATCGTCTTTCACACGATCTGATCTTTCCGCCTCCTGCTCTTGCGGAGCCTGACGGCCTGCTGGCCGTCGGCGGCGACCTCAGCGTCAAACGTCTCCTGCTTGCCTACTCGATGGGGATATTCCCTTGGTATTCGGATGATTCCCCGATTTTATGGTGGTCACCCGATCCACGGCTGGTTCTTATCCCCGACGAATTGCATGTCTCCCGATCACTGCGACAGACCATCCGGAAGGGCCTCTATCGCATCACCTTTGACAGTGCTTTTGAACAGGTGATCCGCGGCTGCGCAGAGCGGCATGAAGATACCAAGGGCGCCACCTGGCTTACCGAAGAGATGATCGAGGCATATGTTCGTCTGCACCGGGCGGGCTTTGCACATTCGGCCGAGAGCTGGACGGAGGGCGGAGAACTTGCCGGAGGGGTATACGGGGTCGCTCTCGGATCGGTCTTTTTCGGGGAGTCGATGTTTGCCCGCCGGAGCGATGCTTCGAAGGCGGCGTTTGTTGCGCTTGTCAAGCGCCTGAGGAATGAAGGCTGTTCGATGATCGACTGCCAGATGACGACCCGTCATCTCCAACGCTTCGGTGCTCGCGAGATTCCGCGCGAGCGCTTTCTGCAACTGCTTCAACAGGGAACGCGGCAACCGACGAGAACCGGGCCATGGAACTGGAAGGCTGACTCAGCCTGAATTTCAGGAGCTGGACGGCGCTCAACGAGGGTTGCTGGCTTACTCGGCGTCTCCGGTCAGGACAAATGCTCCCCAAAAATAGGGGTGTCGCAGACTCCGCATCAGGCTGATCTGCGCCTGACGCAAAGCCTCTCCCTTGCTCATCCGTTTCAGGTTTTGATAAAACGACTGCATGAGCAAGTAGGTTGCCTTGTCATCCACTTTCCAGAGCGTTGTCACCACAGAAGGGGTCCCCGCATAAATGAATGCGCGCGTGAGCCCCACAATTTCATCACCACTGCTGATCCTGCCAAGAGCGCTTTCGCATGCGCTCAAGACTACCAGTGAAGCGTTCAATTTCAGGCGGAATATCTCTCCGGCGGTGAGATCTCCTGACGACGAACCCTCTGGGGAGAGCTTCAGCGAAGAGGCAAGGGGATCCTTCTCATTAAACTCGCCGTGCGTTGCAAAATGAATGAGCGGGTAATCTGCCGCCTTTTCTTTCGCCCGGCGCTCTGTTGCCTCCTTTCGCACATAGATCGCCGAGGTCGGAAACAGCCGACCGATTTCCTTGACTTCCCGTTCAGCATACCGGAGATTCAATGCCGGGTTTCCCAAATCGGGGTTGCCGAATGCCAGAACCGCATCATCAGCAACCTGTTTCCGCTTTTCGATGGTGAATTGCATGAGGCTCGCGCTCGACAGATAGGAAATGCCGTGCTGCTCGATGAGATAATAACCGTTCGGCATCATCAGCGACTGAAACGGCAGGTAGTGAAGCACATCATGCGGAACGATGATCAGCCGGTGATTTGCTGTGAGCTGAAGGTCTTTGAACAGCAGCGTGTACAACGCGCGCGCTGAACGGTTCACGTCCTCGTCCGGCGCCAGACCGGCAATTTCCGTACGAAATGCGCGAATCGCTTCGAGCAATTCCTTTCGTCCGACGGGAACCTGCATCGCCCGCACGGCGTCGCTTCTTACCGCCCAGACAACAACGGAATTTTCAAACACATGAAATTGCAGCAGGGTGGTATTTTCGGGGAGCATCCGGCGCACGTCTTTCAGTGTCAAAGGCGCGACAGAGACCAGCGAAGCGTGTTCCCGATCGTCTTGTTGCAGCTTGGCGAGAAACGCCTGATATTCCCTCCGCAGCCGTTCCATCTCGTTCCGGATCCCGTCCTGTCCTGATTCGTCCCGGAGAGCCTGCAGCTCAGCAATTTTTCGTTTCAGTTCCCGCTCCTCATCAATCAAGGCCGAAACCCTGCCATGAGAGAGATCGACCCGATTGCCGAGCACATCCAGAAAAGCCCGCGCCCGGGCCCGCTCGCTGTAATCAAAAGCTGTCTCCTGTTTGCCGAGATGCAGGAGGGTCGTGATCAGCCCGTTATAGACACCGGTCATCTGATCGAAATAGGAACTCCGGGACTCCCCCGTCTGAAGCAATGATCGCTGGTCCTCAATAGCTGCAACCGCCTTTTCATAATGCGGCAGTGCCTGAGCGTATTCGCCGGTCATGAGATAGGTGCGCCCGAGAAATGCGTGAGTAAGCGTAGTGAAATACGGTATGTCGAGCTGGTCAGCGAGCGTTACCGCCTTGGTCAGATATTCGATAGCGCCTGCATGATCATCCGCGTTCCGATATACCATGCCAAGCCCGAGATACGCGTCCATGACCCGATCACGCAGGTCGCCGCCGTGATACAATGCTTTTTGAAAGTGATCGCGTGCAGCCGCATGATTGCGCATCCGTGCATAGGCATGCCCGGCCGCTATGAGATTGGCAACGTAATAACGCCGGATGTCATCTCTTTGCAGCATTCGCTCGGCGTTCCCGGACCTTCCGCCTCTGGACATTCTTGTCGGATCCTGCACGGCCAGCAATGACTCATAAAACTCGAGCGACCGTTTGTGGTATTCAAGAGCCAGGGACGCTTCTCCGGTCTTCATCAATATCTTTGCCATGCT
>JAAYUK010000268.1 GCA_012517735.1 Nitrospiraceae bacterium | reverse complement strand
TCAAGGACAAACCCGGACTGCATAAGGAAAAAGCCCCCGGCCAGATGAAGCTCAAGGATTCAAAGGCAGGGCAGCATAAGGAACAGGCTCCCACAACGGTCCGTTAGTATCATCTTTCTCAACACAGAGGCCGGAAGGCGTTATGCCTTCCGGCCTCTGTGCATCTGGTACTGTTCTGTGCCTGTCTGCAGGTTTGTGGCGGCAAGGCCAAGGGGAGTCAGCCCTGCCGCCGAAACGGCATGCCCCGGCACGATCGGGGTGCCGTTGATTGCATGTTCCAGTTACTGCTCGGTCCAGGCCTGTCTGAAAAGCCTATTTGCCTCCCGGGATCTTCATCTTGTAATTGGAATGGCAGCCGTTGCAGTAAGCTTCCGACGGCTGGTGCGCCATGTGGCAGACCGCGCAGTCGATATCGCCCAGATGCGATTTGTGCGGATTTCGGTTCGGGATCTTGGGATTGACCGTCTTTGCGGCAAGCGTTTCATACGTCCCGTGGCATCTGCTGCATACGTCATTCTCGACCGTGTCGCCCTTCACCGGTTTTTGGTGGCCGTGGCAGTCAACACATGTGATATTCTTTTTTGCATGAATCGAATCCAGGTTGCCGCCTGCAGCAATGCCTTGACCCAGTCCGATGAGACATGCGCAAACGAAAGCACAGCACAAAAAGGTTGTCCATTTTAGTTTTTTTTGCATGATCTCCTCCGTAATCATTCCTTCTCTCGCGCTGCATTCGCTCCGGCGATCCGGCCGAAAACGATCGCATCCGGCGATGCATTCGCTCCCAGACGGTTCGATCCATGAACGCCGCCCGTTACCTCGCCGGCAGCATAGAGCCGCGGAATCGGCTGCCCCCAGATATCGATAACCTGTGCCTGCGGATTGATTCTGAGCCCTCCCATGCAGTGATGGACCGACGGCCACTGCGCAACGCTGTAATAGGGGCCCTCGCCGATAGCCTGCATCTGCGGAGTAAACGGCTTGTTGAACTGGGGGTCCTTGCCTTCCTTGAGGAACTGGTTGTGCCTGGCGATGGTTTCTTCCAGAGCGGTTGCCGGCACGCCCATTTGCCTGGCGAGATCGGCTAACGTACTGGCTTTCCATACCCGGCCGGCGGCAATGCCGTTCTGCACTTCTTCCGGCGTAGTGACATTGGGAATCATTTTGTCGGTAAACACGGTAAAGGCACGCTTTCCGCCTGAATTGATCTCCGCGCGCGAAACAACATCGCGCCGCTCAAGCTCACTCACAAAGCGCTTCCCCTTGTAGTCGACGAAAATGCCGCCGTAGCTGGGCATGCGCGAAGGATAGAGCGCATACTTGTCGAGTGTTCCGCTGTCTGGATCAGCGGTCGGATAGAGCTGGATAAAACAGAGTTGCAAGACATCGGCGCCGATCGCCTGCGCATACCGGATCACTTCACCGGTCGCTCCGGGCTGGTTGGTGGAATTGTACGCATCGCTGATGTTCGGGTTGAACATCTTCCGCATTTGCAGATCACGACTGAAGCCGCCGGAGGTGAGCACCAGTGCCTTTTTGACACGGATGTTTCTGGTGCCGCGCGGAGTATCAACTTCAATGCCGAGAACCGGAGATGCCGGGTCCTTACGCCAGATCCAGGTGAGCTTCGTGCGCAGGCGAATCTTCTTCACACCGTTGCGCTCAGCTATCTTTTTGAGGGCATCGACATAGCCGCGCCCGGTGCCGTCGAGCGTTACATGGTCGCGATATGCGGAGTGGCCTCCGATGCGAATAATGACATTCTTGAGCTTCAGATCGCCTTCCTTGAGCATCCAGTCCAACGCAACCGGCGCATTGTCGACGAGTATCCTGACAAGCTCGGGCATGTTGTAGTAGTCACCGCCTTTGAGCGTGTCCTGGTAATGCAAATCGGCGCTGTCTTCTCCCCGCTTCAGGGTTTCGCGGAGCTTCAGCATGTCGGTCCATGCATTGTATCCGCCGCCATTTATGCGTGAATTGCCGCCGTATATGGGCATCTTCTCGATGATCATGATGCTGCTGCCGCGCGAGGCTGCCTCGGCAGCTGCGGAGAGTCCTGCGAACCCAGATCCGACAATAACAATATCGGCCTCTTCATCCCATTGCTTCGGGAGCATGCGTACTGCGGCTGCTTCGGCGTCTCCCCTGAAACCATTCAATGCGAAAGCAGGTGCTGCTGCAATCGCCAGCGCCCCCTTCATGAAAGACCGTCTGCCACATCCTGAAGCTGCATTCTGATCAGACATCGCGAAAACTCCTTTCCTGTTATTCCTGCGTTTGTCGTTTCTATCTACAGATTCGCTCTATTTCGGCAATTATTTCAAATATATTATTTGTATGAATTTGATATAATGTCGATATGGAGCTGCGTCATCTCAGATCCTTTCTCGTGCTTGCCGAGGAACTCCATTTCGGCCGTGCAGCGCAGCGGCTGCACATCGCGCAGCCGCCGCTCAGCATTCAGATCATGCAGCTTGAGCGCGAATTGCAGGTGACACTTTTCGACCGGAGCAACCGCAGAGTCTCCCTGACCAATGCTGGAACAGTTTTCGCACGGGAGGCTCAGCAGATATTGAAGGGCATTGATACCGCGATTTCAGAAACCCGGAAGGCCCATGCGGGTGAGACTGGGCATCTGCGCGTCGGTGTTGTTTCGTCGGCCCTCTATACGCTGTTCCCCAGCGTCATGAACCGCTTTCAGGCCATGTGCCCCAAGGTTGAGATCATTCTGAAAGAACTCTCCTCTGCTGAGCAGATCAGTGCCCTGATCGACGAGCAGCTCGATGTCGGCATTCTGTATCCGCTGCAGAGTCCCAGCGATATTTCGACCCGATGCGTGCTGACATCGCCGGTGGTTGCCGCGATTCCTTCCGAGCATCCCTTGGCGCAACGGAAAAAATGGCGATTCGAAGAGGTTGTACAGGAGCGTTTTATTGTTCCGCGCAGAGGACTTGAACCCTTGTTGTACGATACGGTTATTGCGCTTTGCCGCGATTACGGCTTCAGCCCGAGGGTTGTGCAGGAGGCAAATACTATTCACTCAGCGCTTGGCATGGTCGCCTCGTCGCTGGGGATTGCCCTCGTCCCCGAGTTTGCCAGAAAGTTGCGGCAGGAGGGGGTTGTGTTCCAGACTCTCGGACATCGGACAAAAACCGTTTCGCTCATGCTCGCTTTCCGGGCGGCGTTGCCATCTCCGGTCGTCGGCCGCTTTGTTTCATGTTTCAGTGCTGCTTCATGATGAACGGGATCGCATTCCACAACGCCCCCCTTGCGCCGCATCGGAACTGGCAAGCGGAGGAAGCTTCGCATGCTCGCTGCGGCTACCACACTGGAAACATTGAGAGTACCGTCGAACAAACGGCTGGAACAGCTGAAAGGAGACAGGGCAGGGCAATGGAGCATCCGTATCAATGACCAGTGGCGCATCTGTTTCCGCCGGGAAAACGGCAACGCCTGCGCTGTGGAAATAACCGACTATCACTGACATGGCGCAGGGAAAAGAGGTGCAATCATGAAAAAAGCAAAGAATATACATCCGGGTGAAGTGCTGGTTGAGGAATTCCTGAAGCCGATGGACATTTCCGTCTACCGGCTTGCGCAGGAGACCGGTCTTTCTCAGACTCGGCTGGGCCAGATTGCCAGGGGCGCGCGCGGCATTACGGCAGAAATCGCCCTGAAGCTCGGAAAATTCTTCAACGTGCCTGCCGAATTCTGGATGAATCTGCAGGCGTTGTATGACATCGAAGAAGCGCAGGTGCGGTACGGCAAGGAACTGAAGGCTATTCATCCCTATGAAGGACTGAAGCAGGCGGTTTGATGCAGAGCGAACGTATGCGACTGGCCGGATGGCGTGAATGTGCTGTCCGGCCTTTTTCGTGTCCGGCCGACCCGTAAGAAATTACTGGTCCTTTTGGGCCGGGGTTTGTGGTAAGATGATGCAATTTCTGCGTTCCTTGTTTTCCTCAGAGGGGGGTAATAAGAGACATGTTTTTCAACGGAAGGGTGCGGCTCTTCGGCATTGTCATGCTCATGCTCCTTGGCGTGTGCGGGTTTGGTGAGTGTGGGCAGGCGTACACCGGCAAAGCTGACAAGCCCGATCCTCTTGCCCCGTTGCATGCACAGTACTGGCAGGGCACCATTGAAGTAGCCTACGGTAAAAAAGAAATCGTCGCTCCCGTCACGAAAAAAGAGACTATGCCGATCAATTGGGAGTCCGGGATGAACGGCTCCATCACCACCAGCGATACGCTGAAGGCAGACTACAGGGCAAAGCTCGACCTCAAGGTCAAACAGGATGCTCCCGTACTTGATGGAACCGTAGACTACCGCTACTCCAAAGACGAGAAGGACTATCGCGAGCAGCAGATCCGCTGCCGTCCGAAGGGCAAGAGCTCCTACTTCGGCTGGCTGCGGCGGACGCAAACCACCAGCACCAACACCAACGGCGCCAGGAAAAACCTCTCCGACAGAGTCTATGCCGACTGCGCCGCCGGCGACTGCAGCGTCACCATTCAGCGGGCGGCAGATGGCTGGCAT
>JAAYUK010000058.1 GCA_012517735.1 Nitrospiraceae bacterium | reverse complement strand
GACCACGGCACGCTCTTTCTGGATGAAATCGGGGAAATGCCGCTTCAGATTCAGGCAAAACTGCTCAGGGTTCTTGAGGACAAAAATGTCTTTCGGATCGGCTCGTCCAAGCCGCACAAGGTCGATTTCCGGCTTGTTGCCGCCACCAATCGGGACCTCAAAAGCGCCATCATGCAGGGCAAGTTCCGCGAAGACCTCTACTACAGAATCAGTTCGCTGATTTTGACCATACCTCCGCTCCGGGAACGGGAAGGAGATATTCCGATTCTGGTAAAACATTTCCTGTCAAAACTTGATCGCAACGACACCTATCTTTCGGGTTGCGCTATGGATGCCCTGAACCGATACACATGGCCGGGAAACATTCGTGAACTCCGCAACGTCGTGACCCGCATAGCAAGCCTCTGCAGGAGCGATATCATCGGGCTTGCGGATCTCCCCCCTGAAATTGCGACCTTTCGTTCCGACTGCATTGGTTCCGAGCAGACAAAAAAACTCCGGTGCTTTCAAAGCTGAAAAATGAAAAAGAACGGGACATCATTCTCGAAGCATTGCAGCATAATAACTGGAACATGATGAAGACCGCCCAGGCGCTCGGCATTTCGCGCGCAAGCCTGTACAAAAAAGCAGAACGGTTCGCCATCAAGCGATTCTCA
Organism: Nitrospiraceae bacterium; assembly: GCA_012517735.1. Taxonomy (GTDB): domain Bacteria; phylum Nitrospirota; class Thermodesulfovibrionia; order Thermodesulfovibrionales; family Dissulfurispiraceae; genus JAAYUK01. Next base: position 1,682 of record JAAYUK010000058.1, on the reverse strand, counting down.
AGCCCCCAGGCGTCTTGACAAAGGCAGTGTTTCCGCTTGTTGCAGTACCGTTTACAGAAGCACCTCTCGCCTGACTACAGATACCCCGGAACACACCGACCCTCATTATAGAGAGAATCCAATGACTTGCAAACCATTCCGCGCGAAACCATATATCATTAGCAAGAGTGTCTACTTTTTGAGAACTGACACACATGTCAACATTTCTTGACATTCACAGACGCCTCAAGCGAAGAAAATCCCGATTTCTTCCCAAAAAGGGGTGAAGCAACTCTAAATTGCATCACCACGCGGTTTTCTTACCTGATGGCACGCCCCTTGCTGTCCCTACACTGCCTGTAATCAAGAAAAAAGCACGATGTTGGAAAATGCCCAGGGCCCGGGCGCCAAGACTACTGTTCAGCACTCGGTGCGGCAGCAGTTTGCAGGCAGCATGAAAGATCCCATCCAAAAGGAGGATATGTGTCAAACGTCTGCGCAAAAGCGAATGGCGAAGAGAACAAGGATATGTTGAAACGCGCCATGATATTCATGGCGGCAGTGGCTGTAATGATGATCATATATTACCTTCCGACTCCTCAGCCGTGGATGAAAGGAACGGAGCAGATTCCACTCACCATGAACGCAAAGGCCGTCATGGCGGTGCTGGTTTTTGCGGTCATTCTCTGGGTAACCGAAGCAATACCGTTTGCAGTCACCGCCCTGCTGCTCATGGTCATACTCCATATCATGGGGGTGGAAAACTTCAAGAAGCTGGCGCAGCTCGGCTTCGGCAACAGTGTCATTCTGTTCCTGATGGGTGCAATGGGCCTTTCTGCCGCCATGACCGCGTCGGGCCTCGCAAAACGGGCAATGCTGATCATGTTGTCAAAAGTCGGCAGAAGAACCGATCTGATCGTGCTCGCCTTCATTACTATCGGAACAGTCGTTTCCATGTGGGTTACCGACATGGCGGTTGCGGCAATGCTGCTTCCGCTGGGCATGACCATCCTGAAGGACTCCGGCTGCAAACCGCTTCAGAGCAACTTCGGCAGGGCTCTCATGATCGGTATCGTCTGGGGAGCGCTCATCGGCGGAACTGCCACTCCTGCGGGGTGCGGCCCGAACATACTCGCAATGGAGTATGTGCGGAAGCTTGCCAAAATGGATGTCACATTCGGTCAGTGGATGGCGGTCGGCGTCCCGGGTGCCATGGCGATGGTCCCCTTGGGGTGGTTCCTGCTCATGAAAATGTTTCCTCCGGAGTTCAGGGAAATTCCGACTACCCTCGAAAAAATCAAGGCCGACCTTGCAGCTCTCGGCAGGCTGACAGCCAAGGAAATACGTACCCTGATCGTCTTTACGCTGATGGTCACCTTCTGGCTCGGCGGACCCTTTATTGAAAAGTTCGTCGGGTTCAAGATTCCGGAAGACTACGTTGCATTGACCGGATTTACCCTGCTCTTCCTTCCCGGCCTCCGCGTGTTTGACAGCTGGAAAGAAGCCCAGCAGTCCATTGACTGGGGCGGCCTTGTGCTCATTGCCGGAGGCATCGCTGCAGGCATGCTCCTGGCATCCACCGGCGGGGCGCGCTGGGTCGCATGGGGACTGCTCTCTGATGTCGGCAGTTTTCACCCGTTGCTGAAGGTGCTGGCGGTCGTTACGCTCGTTGAAGCCCTGAAAATCTTTTTCTCGAGCAACAG
>JAAYUK010000057.1 GCA_012517735.1 Nitrospiraceae bacterium | reverse complement strand
TGGCACCTGCGGCGGCTGTCAGCAGCAGCACATAGCGTATCACCGTCAGATATCGCTCAAACAGGAGATCCTCACCGACACGCTCCACCGCATCGGAAAGCTTGACGTTACGCTCGCCGAACCGCTTGCCGACGAACAGCCCTGGGCATACCGCCACCGGGCGCAGTTGAAAAGCCATGGCGGGCTGCTGGGATTCTACCGTGCGGGATCGCGGGATATTGTTGATGTTGTTGAGTGCCCGGTTTTGTGCGAAGGAATCGGCTCCGCACTGAAGAACGTTCGTGCTGTCCTGAACCGGAACGCTCATATTGCTTCGGCCCTCTCCGACATCCATCTGGTGAGCAACAACATAACGGCCGCAGCGCTCTGCAGAGTGCGGATCGGATCGGATCTTTCCCTGGCGCACTTTGACCGCTTTCGCGCTGAGGCAAAACTGGCCGGACTGATTGTTCAGTCGGGTCATCACGAGATTGGACGGCTTGGCGAGCCTGTCGTCGTCTTCAGTCTCCTTGGGCTGCAATATGCAGCCCCTGCAGACGCATTTTTTCAGGGCCACTGGCGGTTGAATGAGCGGGTCGTTGCTGCCGTCCGTACCGCGCTCCAGCCGCTGGCCGGCAAGCGTATTCTTGATCTTTATGCCGGGGCCGGCAATTTTTCCCTGCCGCTGGCAGCCGCCGGGGCAGAAGTAATAGCGGTTGAAGAACACGAAGGGGCTGTTGCCAGCGGACTCGACAACCGCGCACGCAATGGTATTGATCCGGTCAGATTTATTCAGTCTCCTCTTGAGCACTATGTTCCCGATGCCCCGATCGATGCGATCATTCTTGATCCGCCCCGGCCCGGTCTTGCCAACTGTGTGACAGAGACCGTTTTGCGGACCGATGCTCAACGGATCGTCTACGTTTCATGCAATCCTTCGACATTTGCCCGCGATCTCCGCAAACTTGCAGCAGCATATCGAATAATCGAGGCCCGCTTGATCGATTTTTTCCCCCAGACATACCATCTTGAAGCGATGGCGGTGCTCGAAAAAAGGCAATAAACGAGCTTTTCTTTGGCCGAAGGTATCACTGCCATATGCGGTACCGGCATTTGATCATTTATTTTGAAAGGCTGGATGCATTATGAATGCAAACAACAATCAGTACCTCGCGATTGCCGAAGAAGCTGCCAGAAAGGCAGGGACCTATATTCGCGAACATCTCGGCAATCTTTCGTCGGCGGACATTGCGGCAAAACAGCCGTCCGACTATGTAACCGTTATCGACAAGGCCTCGGAACGCCTGATCATCGAAATGCTTCAGCGGGCTTTTCCTGATCATCGTTTTCTTGCCGAGGAGTCCCGGCAGGATGAGACGATGGAGGGATATCGCTGGATTATCGATCCGCTTGACGGCACCACCAATTTCATCCATACCGTCCCGACCTTTGCGGTTTCCCTTGCGTTGCAACATGAGGGAACGATCATTGCAGGAGTCATATTCGATCCGATGAGGGAGGAGTTGTTCTCTGCAGCATATAAGGAAGGGGCCTTTCTGAACGGCAGAAGCATCTCCGTGAGCAATCGGCCATCCCTTGCCGATTCGCTCATTGCGACCGGATTTCCGTTCAAGCGGCGGGACTTGATAGATCCTTACCTCGCTGCGTTCCGACGCGTCTTCATGCGCGTGAGCGATCTGCGGAGACCCGGCGCTGCGGCGCTGGACCTCGCCGGAGTGGCGTGCGGCAGGTTTGACGGCTTCTTCGAGATCGGGCTCAAGCCATGGGATGCAGCTGCCGGGGGACTGCTGATCCGTGAAGCTGGCGGTGTCATAACCGATTTTGGAGGAGGAGATGCGTGGCTTGAAAGCGGCAATATCGTCGCCGGATCGCCTGCGGTGCATGCGGCTCTGATCAGTGAGGTGCAGGCGGTGTTTCGGGATATCCTGCCGGCTTGACTCCATGGGCGGCACCGTGCCTGCCGGAGCCCAGAGCATTAACAGTTCACGAACTCAGCCGGCAGGCGGGACTTTCGTTCTGTGACGCGTTCGCGCTATGATAATGCTCATGCCGATACGTCAGCTGGTTGATATTATTCAGACCCATCGGGAAATCGTCGTCTGCGACACGGCCGCCTCCATGAACGCCCATCAGTCGCTCTATCATCTGACTGATGACGCCTATATCACCCTGCCCGAAGAGCTTGACCGGTTCACGTCACTGAGCGGCCTGATCTGTGAGTGCTCCGACAACTCGCTGTGCGTCGAATTTCATATGCATGTTGTCTTGCAGTGGGGCTCTCTCCTCAAGGTTGCTGCCTGGAAAGAGACGCTCACCTGGTCGGATGTTTTTTTCCTTTTAAAGGATGCCGGTGTGTCTTCATCGGAAATGCAGCCTTTCCGCGACAGCAATCCCGAAGATCTTTTCCCGTGGCTCTATTATGGGAAAAAAATGGATGTCCTGCGCAGGCTCTGCCTCCGCGCCAAGAGAAAGTTCGATGAAATTCTCTCACTTCACGATATCCGCGTGCTTTGCCACCTGGTGGGAGATGACCCGCAGCGCATCGTTGCGAGCAGTCTCTGACGAACCTGTTAGACTGCCCTGGCAGGGCAGGGAAGCCAATACTTGCCGGCGATCTGCACACATGGACCCATTCGGCGCTCCTGAAGCGGGAAATCCGCTCGGGTCGGGAATATTCCCTGATCCCCCGGCACTCTTTCAGCTATACTGGTCCTGACATCAAGAGGGAGGGTATCATGGTGATACGCGCAATGCTGGTGGTGACAATCCTGTTGGTGTGTATGGGACTCCCTGCGCTTTCATGCGCAGCCGATGCCGCATACACCCCGGAGCGGGGCACGCCGGAGCGGAAAGAAATTCTCGATGCAGTGCGCACGATCGGAGCAGACCCGGCTGACAACAAGCCGCTTGACATGATTTTTGTCGTCGGTCATTTCAAGGTCAAGGGGAACTGGGCCCTGATCAGGACAAATCCGTATTCGTCCGACCGTATGAATGCTTACGAGCCGATCGATGCCCTTCTGCAGAAAATTGACGGCAAATGGACGGTTGTCGAGGTACGGCCGTGCTGCGGCGATTGCGAGGACGACCCTGACTGTTCAGCTGATCACCGCTATTTCAGGAAGCTGATGAAGACCTGGCCTGAAGCCCCTGCTGACATTTTCCCGAAGTTCAGGTAATATCGCGAGGGAAAGGCCGCTCTGTTGCCAGCCCAGCCGGGCTCTGTGCGCTTTCGGTCGAATCCAATGACCGGTTGGGGGTTATTATTGCCCCTACCCGTGCCAGTCGACCTTTGCTTTCTTCCGGCCAAAGATATGTTTCTCTGCAGCGAGAGCTGCAAGCGCGCCCTGCGCCGCAGCTACGATCACCTGACGTGCCTCGGTGCAGACCACGTCGCCTGCGGCAAGCACGCCCGGCACATTGGTCTCCATGGCCGCATTGGTAATAATGCACCCCTCCTCGGAAAGTTCTACCGCCCCCTGCAGGAAATCGACGATCGGTTTGCTGCCACTCAGGTAGACGAACACGCCGTCAAGCGCCAATTCGCTCTCGCCGTCCGCACCTTTCATGAGAATCTTTTCAACCGCCTCACTGCCGACAATTTCGGATACGGTCTTGCCGAGCAAAACCTTGATGTTCGGAATAGCAAGCGCCGGATAGTCGTCCTCTACCTTCAGTTTCGGTGTCGGAGAGATGAGATAAACGGTTTCAGCAAAGCGGGCCAGCACGCCTGCTTCCTTGACCGCTTCTTCTGAATTCCCTAGCACGCAAACAGCCTTCCCCTTGAAGAATGCCGCATCGCAGATGGCGCAATAGCTCACACCCCGGCCGAGAAATGCCTCTTCACCTTTGATGGATGCTTTTCTTCCCATTGAGCCGGTCGCGATAATAACGGTCTTGCCCTGATAGGTCGCATCCATGGTAAAGACCTGCTTGATCGCTTCGCCCAAAAATGCGCCGATAACCTGCACATCTTCTTTGTATTCAGCACCAAAACTGAGTGCCTGCTTATGCATCACTTCAAGCAATTCCTTGCCGGTGAGCGGCTTTTCGAGCCCCGGATAATTTTCGATCAGGCTGGCATATGCCAAGGCTCCGGCGGTTTTCGATTTGTCGAGAATAATCGTCTTCATCTTTGCGCGTGATGCATATAGCGCTGCGCTATGACCAGCCGGCCCCCCGCCGATTATGATTACATCGTATATGGTCTCTGACATGATGCCTCCAATTGATCGATGATTTTATTGCTGGAAAAGTTCGGCGATCAGCTTCTGCTTCTCAATCTGCAAATACGACGACAGGTCGCCAAGGATATGGTTGAGCGTGCCGATCCTGATCGGATCATGCACCGGAATCGTGAGGTTATGAGTGGCCCCCTTAAAGGATGATGTCAGGCGCATGTGACTTCCGGTCTGTCGGGTGACAGAATAGCCGAATTTTTCGAGCCGGGATGCCAGTTCGTTGCCGGAAAGGTCACGAGGAACCTTAGGCATAGGAGAATACGTCCTCGGTAACTTGATGCAGCCGGATCACTTTCGGCAGGTCTTCCTCATGCTCGAAGTGACACTTGATCGCGTCCCGGATATTGTTCTTGAGTTCCGCGATGGATTCTCCCTGCACAAAGATGGAGGCGCTCAAAGCACGGGCATTGTATCCACCCTCCAAATCCTCTTCGAGAATAAAAATGATCTCCTTCATGGCGCCTCCTTGACTCCTAAAACTTTCTGATTATAGTATACCCCGTGTTGCGCTGCGCTGGCATGAATCCGGCACTCTTTATGGCATTGATGATGTCATCCTTGGTGACACGATACGCAACGCCGGCGGCTCGAACAACGTTTTCCTCGATCATGGTCGATCCGAAGTCATTGGCGCCGAAACGGAGTGCCACCTGCGCCATTTTGAGCCCCTGCGTCACCCATGAGGCCTGAAGATTCTGCACGTTGTCGAGATAAAGCCGCGACACCGCCAGCACCCGCAGATAATCGACTGCCGTAGCCCGCTGAATTGCTGATTGCTGATTGCTGATTGCTGATGTATCGCTTCCAGCCTTTTTACTTTTTGTTGTGTTCTTCGCTTCCGACTTCCCGCTTCCGACTTCCCACTTCTTGCTTAATTCAGTATTGCCCGGCTGAAACGACCACGGAATAAATGCGGTAAACCCGCCGGTTTTGTCCTGCAGGGTTCTGATCGCATCAAGGTGTTCGATGATATCTTCAGGCGTCTCCACACTGCCGAACATCATGGTCGCAGTCGTCCGCATGCCGATCCGATGTGCCTCTTCCATCACTTTCAGCCATTCGCCGGTTTTGATCTTTTTTGGACTCAGGATTTCCCGCACCCGGTCGGTCAGAATCTCCGCGCCGCCGCCCGGAATGGAGTCAAGCCCTGCCAGCCTCAGCAGCATGAGCGTCTCCCGGACTGTCAGCGCATGCCGTCGGGCCAGATACATGACCTCCGGCGGCGAGAAGCCGTGAATGTTGATCGTATAGCGCTCCTTGATCTTGCGGAGCAGCTCCAGATAATAGTCAATGCCGAGATCAGGGTGCAATCCGCCCTGAATCAGGATCTGTGTGCCATCGAGCGCAAGTGTTTCTTCGATTTTGGCAAAGAGCTGGTCGTCAGAGAGCACATAGGCATCGGGGCTGTCGGCATCGCGATAAAAGGCGCAGAAGGTGCATTGGTTGATACAGACATTGGTGTAGTTGATGTTGCG
>JAAYUK010000267.1 GCA_012517735.1 Nitrospiraceae bacterium | reverse complement strand
TGCAGAGACCATTGAGGTGGGCGGAGAGCTGCTCGCCATCTCGATCGTCCGGGATATTACGGAAGAAAAGAAGGCGAAAGAGGCCGTGCTGGCCAGCGAGCAGCGATACCGGGCCATTTTTGAGAACGCCTCCGAGGCGATCCTGATCATCGATGCCGAGGGAGAACAGGAAGGCACTATTGTATCGGCCAATCCGGCGGCGGCAGCCATGCATGGATACCCTGTACACGAGCTGATCGGCCTGCATATGCGGGAAATCGATCCACCGGACAGCGCAGACAATGCGCGCATGCGTGTCGAACGCATCCTGCAGGGAGAATGGATCAACGAAGAAATCCACCATCGGAGGAAGGACGGCTCCATCTTCCCGGTAGATCTGAGTGCAGGCGCATTCGAACTGAATGGGCACCGGTATATCCTTGGGTTCGAACGTGACATCTCGCTGCGAAAAGAGACTGAAGCAGCACTGCAGGAGTCCGAGCGCCGCCTCAGCGAGATGCTCGAGAAGATGCGGCTGGTGGCGGTCATTCATGATCTTTCCGGAAAAGTAACGTTCTGCAATCAGTTTTTCCTTGCCACCACCGGATTGCAGCTGTCCGAGGTAATCGGGAACGACTGGTTCGAGTGCTTTGTTCCGGACGACGAGCGGCAACAGCAGCGCGCCCGTTTGCGCGACATGATTGCGCAAGGCAGGATTGAGCCGCACAGCGAAAGCAGAATCAGAACCAAAAGCGGAGACACCAGATTCATTGCATGGAACACCACTCTGCTCCGTGACCCTGACGGAACAATCTCCGGAGTCGCCGCTATCGGAGAAGACATTACTGAGCGCCGCCGGCTTGAAGATCAGCTCCGGCATGCACAGAAAATGGAGGCGGTCGGACAACTGGCAGGCGGGATTGCCCATGACTTCAACAATATCCTCACTGCTACCATCGGGTATTGCCATCTGCTTCTGGCGCAACTGCCGGAGGGGGAACGCACCCGGTACTATGCAGAACAGATTCTTTCCTCCTCGGAGAAAGCCGCATCCCTCACACAGAGCCTGCTTGCATTCAGCCGCAAACAGATGCTCAACCCCCAGCCGATCGATCTGAACAGCGTTCTTGCGCACATGCGCGACTTTGCTGCCCGGCTGCTGCCGGAGGATATCGAATTCCAGACCGACCTTGCCGACCAGCCGCTCGTGATCATGGCCGATGCAGGCCAGATCGAGCAGGTTGTGCTGAACATGGTGACCAATGCCCGCGATGCCATGCCGTTCGGCGGATACCTGAGTATCAGGACCGAAATAAAATACATGGATGAAAACCACGCCCGCTTTCACGGATACGGCAAACCAGGAGTCTACGCCCTACTTACCGTATCGGATACCGGGGAAGGCATTCCCGAAGATCTGCAAAAGCATGTGTTTGAGCCGTTTTTCACCACGAAAGCAACCGGCAAGGGCACTGGTCTCGGCCTTTCGATGGTCTACGGCATCATCAAACAGCACGATGGCTATATCGACTTCTACAGCGCTCTCGATGAAGGAACGACCTTCAGGATCTACTTTCCGCTCGTCAGCGCTGATGCGATACCGTTGCCCGCGCCGGAAATCAGCCAGCCGATTGCCGGAGGAAGTGAAACCATCCTCGTCATCGAGGACAATAGCCTGGTGCGTAATATCACCTGCCAGATACTCCGGGAACATGGCTATTCGATACTCGAGGCGGTCGACGGAGAGGACGGCATTGCCGCCTACCAGCAGCACCGCGAAGTCGTGGATCTCGTCATCTGCGATGTCATCATGCCCAAAAAGAGCGGCAAAGAGGTCCATGATGCGATTGTCGCAATGAATCCCGAGGTAAAAATACTGTTCACAAGCGGGTATACCGCCGACATCATCGGGAAAAAAGGCATCCTCGGCAAGGGGCTGCAATTTATACGAAAACCGCTCGTGCCTGCAGATTTGCTCCGGAAAGTCCGCGAAGTCCTGGATCTGCCGGGAGAGGCGCATGCCGACTGACCTGGGCGGAGCCCCCCGCGAAGCCTTGCTGCTCAGGGCGTCGCAGCTTGCACTCATTACGATCGCCTACAATGTGATCGAAGGACTTGTCTCTGTGAGTCTTGGACTGGAAGACGAGACCATCTCGCTCTTCGGATTCGGTCTTGATTCCTTTGTCGAAGTGATATCGGGGGTCGGTGTCTGGCATATGATCAGGCGACTGCGCAATGCTCCCGACCGCTGTCCCGACCGGTTCGAAAAGCGGGCGCTCTTCATTACCGGAGGGGCATTCTTTCTTCTTGCCGCTGCACTGGCGGCAACCGCCGTTCTGAATCTGTGGAGGGGGCATGCGCCGGAGACCACCCTGTGGGGCATCGTCATATCGCTGGTTTCCATCGCGGTGATGATCTGGCTCATTCGCGCCAAGACGGCTGTCGGAACACAATTGCATTCTGAAGCCATTCTCGCGGATGCCGCCTGCTCCCGCACCTGCGTGCAGCTTTCGATCGCATTGCTCATTGCAAGTCTCGGCTATGAACTGACCGGAATCGGCGGGATCGACTCTGCCGGGGCACTCCTGATCGCATGGATTTCGATCCGGGAAGGACGGGAAGCGATGCAGAAAGCCCGCAAGGCTTCGTATACCTGCTCGTGCAGGCATCAGGAAAAGCCGGAAGCACTCCCCTGACCTCCGGCGTGTTTTACATGCCGGATTCTGTTTCGTAGTCGTTGTACAAACGGGAAACCTTGCGATATGACCGCACACGGGCATAGCGTTCGATCAGTCCGGAAAGTCCTCTTCCAACGGCAGCGCCCATGACCGTACCCGCTATCAGACCGCCCAACGGATGACGCGGCTGCAGCAGGATGCCTGCCAGACCGAACACCCCGGCAGCCCCGACGAGCCCGACTACCTTGGCGGCATTCAGATCGTTACAACACGGTTTTTTTGCTATTTTCATCTCCAGTACCATTGTATGCTGCGGGAGCATCCGGCTCCCGCAGCATACGTTCCCAATGTGTTATGCAAGAATATCGTAACTGACGTTTTTGACATCCGCCGTTCCGGTCAGGAGCATGGCGGAAACCAGCTCATTTTTCATTTTGTTGAGCAGCAACGCCACGCCCTCCTTGCCGCCGCCGAACGCACCGACAACCAATGGACGCCCAACAAGAACCGCATCAGCACCAAGCGCCAGCAGCTTGAGCACGTCGGCTCCACTGCGAACACCGCCGTCGGCCAGAATCGTCAGTTTGCCCTTGACCCGGTCCGCTATCTGGTGCAATACTTCGGCAGCTCCCGGGGTGAAATCAAGGACTCGACCGCCATGATTGGACACCACAATGGCAGCGGCTCCGCAGTCGGCTGCAATCTCGGCCTCGGCAGCGGTCATGATGCCTTTGACAATAAACGGCAACCGGGTGGCTGCAATGACTTCTTTCAGTTCAGCCGGTGTTTTCGGCTCAACCGGCTGTCCTTTCAGCGCCATGGTGATCAGTCCCGCTCCGTCGACATCCATGCCGACCGCGATCGCCCCGGACTCCTCTGCCTGGCGGATACGCTTGATGATCTCAGCCTGACCCCGGGGCTTGATAAACGGAACCCCCTTGCCCCCGGCGGTCCTGATCGCTTTGAGTCCGCCGTCATACATCACCGGGTCTGCACCATCGCCGATCATGCCGAGCGACCCTGCCTGCAGGGCGCCGCTGACCCAGACATCGGTAAACTCGTCTTCGGACATCTTGCCGCCCATGTTGTAGGAAACCCCGGTTATCGGCGCAGCCATGATCGGCATGGACAACGACTGGCCCCACAGTTGTATCGTGGTATCGGTTTTCTTGACTCCGTGCAGGGTCTTCAGATTGAAACGCCGACGGGCCAGCGCGTCAATGTTCGCCCGAAAGGCGGCACCGGTTCCTGCACCGCCCATGCCGGGAACTTCGCCGGCACACACCCGGCCGTCGCACACCGGACAAACCCGGCAATAGGGCTGTAACTGCTCCTTCGCTTTTTTCCTTACTTCTCCCAGATCCATACCGACAAACCTCCTGATCTATCGTTGATAATCCCCCCCGAACCGTTCCCCGGTGTCAGAAAAAAGCCTGCCCGCCCGTGGGAAACAGGCGGGCAGGCTTGATAAAAAAAGCGGTCCTACAGACGCTTATATAGCAAATATGCGCAGCCAAGCGTGAGCAGGATCATGACAATACCGATCGTCCAGACGGTTGCCTTGGACATCGAGTAGTTTGCACCCGGCTCATTGATGACCTTGCTCTTCGGCGGCAGCTTCGCCCGATCAATCCCGAATCTGCTCAACTGCTTGTAGTCAAACATGTACTTGTTCGGGCTCTCCATGAGAACCTTGATTGCATCAGCAGACTCTCCGCGCAGAATCCGGTTCGCCATGCTTCCTGCAGCCTTGCCCTGCTCTTCGCCGGAGGTCAGCATGCCCCCGACGATTCCGTAGCCGAGGTTAAAGTCCCAGAGTCCGTACATAGGCACCGAGCTCTTGGCGGAAACGAGCGCTGTGCTCTCGCTGAATTCAAAAAAGGTTCCGGCGCGGTCTTTCTGGAAAACCGTCATCAACACGAGGCTGTCGCCGCCCAGCTTGGAAACAGTATCGGTGATCTTGTCCATTTCAAGGTCCTGCAGGTAAATGAAATCGACCTTGCCCTTGTATTTCGGCGTTATCTGATTCAATTTGTCGACAATCACCTTTCCGGTGGTCGTCGTATCGACAACAACATAAATCTTCTTGGTCGCCGGATGCAGCTGGAGCATCAGGTCGATCGTCGCCTGCGCGTCCGCATCTTCGTTGACGCCGGTAATCTGCTTAAGTCCGCCGAGCTTTTCTTCGGTAAACCAGTTGACGCCGCAAAAGACAATCGGCACTTTCGGGAAGAGCCGGTCGCGGTTGCGCCTCATGAAAGCGAGCGCATCATCGTCAGACGTGATGATGACATCAAACGCGATGTTCTTGAACTTTGATTTATAAAACTCGTCGAGGTCCTTGATATATGCATCGCCGGGATTGCGCTTGGTGTCGAGAAAATCAATATAGACCTTGGCGGTCTTCTCGTCAAACGTCGCCATAGCACCGCGCGTAATATCATCCGTCCATTTGTACCCGTTATGGTACGAGTTCAGGATCAGCACGTTTTTCGTCGCAGCGGATGCTGTCGAAGCTACTGCCAGTATCAGCATCAAAGCGAGGCAGAAAAACAGCGCGCCCTTGCCTTTTCCGGAAGTCCTGTGCGTCATGAGCAACCCCTTTCCCTACGGTCGACTATCAGCAATTCTCTGCCCGTTCAGACGGGCTTGTCTAGTATACTCCATCCGGTCGCCGTAATCCACTCCCGAACCAGCTCACGCTATTTCTGGAGAAACCGCTCCGGGGGAAAGCCGGTAACAATCGCACCCCAGTGACGGCCGTTGATATAGATCGGCATCGAAAGGTCATTGAGGATCTCTCCTGTATCACGCATGTATGTCTGGAACAGAAACGGCTGCGTGTTGCGCGACCGCCGTTTTTCGGTCTCAACGTTGAAGAAAATCCGCTGATGACGGCTGTTGAGCAGATCGACCTTCGGATCGCCGGTCATCGGCTCACGGGCTCCACGGTGGTGAATGGTAAGATAGCCGTTCGTGTCGAGCGGAACCGCATAAATCGAGTTCAGATCAGCCTTCGCGTCATCGACCAGCTGGGCAAATTCCTGGTAAAACAGATTGGCGTATTCGGTCAAATACTTCTGCGGATTGGTGTTCGGCACCGGCTTGTAGTTCTGGTCGAACACATTCACGCCACGATCAGCCAATTCCTGAATCTTCTTCTGCATTACATCGCGCCACTTCTGGACCTTTGCGATAACCGCTTCCAGTTCGCTGTCACCGGTCTTGAAATGCGTGACCACTTCAAGCAGTTTCTCGGTCGCCCGGTTCATGCTGGACGAAAACGTCTGCGACTCATTCAGGCGCTTCGCGACATCGGTGCTCAGGCTGTGGATATCCTGGACCTGCCGGTGGATCTCGACGTTCGTCATCGAAAGCTCTTCGATGGCAGAAGCCGTTCCGGAGAGCTGCATGCTGTTCTGCTCAAAATCACGCACCAGCGTGTCGAAATGCTGCGATGTCCGATCGATGGTTCCTTCCGCCTGTTTCATGTTCTCGTTGATGCCGCCGATCTCCTGCGATGTCTGGCGCACCTGCTTCAGCATTTCGTTGATGTTCTGGGAAATCTCTTCAGTGGCGTCCTTGACGCGCTCCGCCAGTTTGCGGACTTCGTCGGCAACGACCGAAAACCCCCGGCCTGCCTCTCCCGCACGGGCAGCCTCAATCGCGGCATTCAGCGCGAGCAGATTGGTCTGGTCCGAAATATCCTCGATCAGCCGGACAATGTCCTTGATGCGCTCGGATTTTTTATTCAGGTCCGTTACGGTACTGGTGAAGGTTGCCAGACGATCGGTGGTCGTCCTGATGCTGGCAGTAATGCCGAGCAGTTCCTCCCGGGCCGAGCGGGCAGTATCAAGGTGTTCGGCCGTAGTCAGGGAAATATTCTGGGTGGTCTGGGAAACATCGTTGACCGCCTGGGTAATATCGGCACTGGTGCGGAAGATGATGTCGGCAAGCTCGCCCTGCCGCTTGGAGCTCTCAAAGGAATCCTTTGTCAGCTTCGCCGTGCGCGTTGAGTCGACAGCGATCGAGAGACCGAGTTGTTTCGACTCACCGAGAACCGACCTGAGCTTGCGCGTAAACTCATTGAAGTATTCGGAGAGCGTCCGGATTTCATCATGGGAAATCAGCGGAACATCCCGGGAGAAGTCTCCGCTCCTGAGCGCCTCGGAAATAGGCTTGAGAGAACCTTTGATCGAAAGCAGGGCCGTATAGTAAGCGACAAGTCCGATAATGGACGCCAGAATCGGCATGATCACCGCGAGGGTCTGGAGCAGGGAGATTTGGGAAAGCGTGGCAGCCTTGAGTTTTTCATCCATCGTCGACGCAAGGAGGGCGGACTTCGAATCACCCGTTGTCACGAAAATTCCGATGCTCAGGACAAGGACAAAGAACCAGACCGGCAGAATACACCCAAGGATTTTCCGCGAAAACGAATTGAAGACCGACTGCTCCAATGCATCAAAGATACCCCTGAATACGCTCATCGCTGCCCCCCGTATGGACTCATAATGGTTGATTATAAATACCTATATCCTGTGTATTGTACTGAAGAAGAACGAACAGTGACAAGAAATTTTTCATCTGATGGCTCTCACAAAAAGCGGAGGGGCCATGGCCCCTCCGCTCCCGTGCATCAACCGCCTGAAGAAAAAACTCCCTTATTTTTTGCCATTCTTCTTTTCGTTGCGGTACGACTCGGCCAGCAGGGAAATGTAATGCGTACCCTTCTGCCCTTCGCCGAACTGCTCGATGCCGTCGATAATCTGGATCAGGCAGCCCGGACATGCGGTAACCGCGACATCCGCCTTCGTCTTGTTGATGTCGTCAATCTTCCGCTTCAGGATACCGGTCGAGGTTTCATAATGCGTCAGATTGTAGGTGCCTCCGCTGCCGCAGCATGCGTCCGGCTTCGACATCTCCTTGAAGGTGACGCCCGGAATGCTCTTGATGATCTCGCGAGGCTCGTTGAAGACCTTCATCGTCTTCTTCAGATGGCACGAGTCATGGTACGTTACCGTTGCATTGACCACTCCTTCCGGCTTTCTGAAGTCGATCTTCTTCATGAGGAACGTCGAGATTTCGATGCTCTTTTTCGACCATTTCTCGACTTTCTCCGCATAGTCGGCATCGCCCTTCAGCATTTCCTTGTACTCGTGCGAAAGGGTCGAAGCGCAGGAACCGCAGCCGAAGACAACATAGTCGGCATTGGTCTTCTCGAGCGCATCGAGGTTAGCCTTCGCCATCTCGCGGGCAGTCTGCACATCGCCATGCGCAAACACCGCGACGCCGCAGCAATGCTGATCCTGCGGAATGATGACATTGACATTATTCTTTTTCAGAACGGTCACAATGTCCTGACCGAACTGCGGATAGATGTAATTGATCGAACAGCCGGTAAAAAATGCGACGGTCGCCTGCGGATTCTTGACCGTCACCTTCTCCGGGACCTGGCTCCGGAACGGCGTTGCACTCAGGGACGGCAGAATGCGCTTGCGATCGAGAATGCCGATCGGGAAGCGGAGCTGGCGGCCCTGTCTGCTCGGAATCTGCTTCATGAACAGGCCCTGAAACGCACCGCCGGCACGCATGCCGAGGTCGAACAGCGGCTTGTAATTATGCAACAGCTTGAAAATATTCTTCTTGACCGGATGCAGTCCTTTTTTCTTCGCGATCGCTGCACGCAGGGCGAAAATGATCTTGTCGAAGTTGACCTTCGTCGGACAGTTCTGCATGCAGGACTTGCAGACGAGGCAGTTGAAGATATGCTCGTACATATCCGGATCGTCCAGATCGATTGTGCCGTCAATGATTGCCTGCGCAAGCGCGATCTTGCCGCGTGCGACACCGCCCTCGGTCTTTTCGGTGATGAAAACCGGGCAGACCGCCTGACAGTTACCGCACTTCATGCAGCGCGAAAGCTCTTCCTTGACCAGTGCGAGATCGTCATAAATGGTGGCAGTTGCTGTCGACATCCCTTACACCTCTTTCGCCGGAACCAGTTTGCCCGGATTCAGGAGATTTTTCGGATCAAATGACTTCTGGATGGTACGCATCATCTCGAGTCCGCTCTCGCCGAGTTCATCTTTCAGATACGGCATCTTTGCAATCCCGATTCCATGCTCGCCGGAAAGGGTGCCTCCGAACTTGAGCGCGGCGGCGAAAATCTCGTCGACCGCCTTGTGCACACGCTCGGCTTCTTCCTTGTTGTCGCAGTTATACATGATGGTCGGGTGCAGATTTCCGTCACCCGCATGACCGAAGGTCCCGAGCGTAACATTATATTTTGTCCTGATACCGTCGAGTTCGACCAGCATATCGGCGATCCTGGAACGCGGAACCGTCGCGTCTTCAATGACGACGGTATTGCCGAGCTGTGCCAGCGCCGGAAGCGCCGCGCGGCGGGCTGCCCAGAGCTTTTCGCGCTCCGCGTCATTCTCCGCTACGCGCAGTTCGCCGTTGTTCTCCTTGATGACTTTGACGACTGCTTCAGCTTCGGCCTCAACCGCATCCTTTGCCATACCGTCCACCTCGATCAGAAGCAGCGCGGCATAGCCGCTCGGCAGGCCGACTTTTGCATAGTTTTCGACCGTCTCCATGGTCATGGCATCCATGATCTCAAGGGTCGCTGGGATAACGTGCGCCTTGATGATCCCCGAGACGGACTTCCCGGCATCGGCGAGGTTTTTATACAGCGCAAGCATCGATTTCTTGTACTTCGGCGCCGGGATCAGCTTTGCAGTGATCTCGGTAACAATGCCGAGGGTTCCCTCGGAGCCCACAAAGAGCGATGCAAAATCATAGGCCGTGACATTTTTTACCGTCTTGCCCCCGAATCTGACGACATCGCCGGTCGGCAGAACCACTTCCATGCCCATGACATAGTGCTTCGTCACCCCATACTTCAGACCGCGGAGGCCTCCCGCACACTCGGCGACCGTACCGCCCATCGTCGCGGTCGCAACAGTCCCCGGATCCGGCGGATAGATAAGGCCGTGGGCTGCAACTGCGGAATTGAGATCCGCAACAATAACGCCGGCCTGGACGGTTGCCGTCAAATTATCGGGGTCAATCTCAAGAATCTTGTTCATTTTCTGGGTGCAGAGCACAATACCCTGCTTGAGCGGGATGCAGCCTCCGCTCAGGTTCGTGCCGGAACCGCGCGTATAAACCGGGGTATCCGTCTCGTTTGCAAGCTTCATGATCTGCTGAATTTCGGCCGTTGAGGACGGAAGAACGACAACATCCGGCAATGCCTTCTGCACATCAGCCGTTGCATCATAGCTGTATGCAACGAGATCTGCTTTTTTGGTCAGTACGTTTTCCGCACCGACAATTTTTTCGAGCTTTTCAATGACTGCCTTGTCCAACATTCTGCTCTCCTTTCTCCATGCTTCTCTCTTTTTTGTCTATATTAAGGCGATTGCCTGTAATATGCGTGGTTATTCGTATGCGGCAAGTATATGTATCAGCTTGAATTACGAAACTTCGTCTTTTCTGATCGCCGACTCCTGCATCTTACTCTTTGGTTGCGCTGTTTTAATCCTGTTGCTCCAAGGTGAAAAAAGCGGAGGACGGGCGCAACAAAACCCGCCCCCCATATGCTCTTAGTGGAAATGTGCAGAGTCTTTGCCTGCTTTTACATTGATCGGACCGCCGCCGACGACGCGGGAAGCGATCGTGACGATCGTGATCAGGACGACTGCGCCTGCCAGGTACAGGTAACCTTCCTGGATGGTCGCAGCCTTCTTCGCTGCTGCCGCTGCCGCATCAACTGCCGGCTTCGGCGCTCCTGCAATGACCTTCTCATAAACCGGTACGATGCCGGTAAAGACGTATGCCCAGAGCAGATGCATGATGCCGATGACCGTAGCCAGAATGATCGAGTGGAGGACCGTGAAACGGAAAATGTCGCCTTCATGTCCTACCAGGTTGGTAGCCGCCGTTGCGACCGAGATCGACTGCGGGGAGATCATCTTGCCGCAGACGCCGCCGCAGGTGTTTGCCGACATGGTGATGACCGGATCGATACCGATCTTCTCGGCGGTAACCGCCTGCAGTTTCCCAAACAGTGCGTTGGTGGAAGTGTCCGAACCGGTCATGAAGACGCCGATCCAGCCGATGATCGCCGCAAAGAACGGGAAGATGGCGCCGGTCGTTGCAAACGCGGT
>JAAYUK010000056.1 GCA_012517735.1 Nitrospiraceae bacterium | reverse complement strand
TTCAAGCAAACGACTGTGAGGTCATAAGTACACTGTATCAGATTCCCGCGATTTCAATCCATTGCCGGGGAAATTCAGGATCAAAAAAAGGCCGCCTCGCCGGCGGCCCTTTTTGCTGCTCCAGAAAAATCAGCCTTCGATGACGCCCTTTTCTTCCCATAAAAACCAGTTCTTGGTGTTCGTCATGAATTCGAGGGTATTTGAAAACACCCGATAATGTTCTTCTTCCTCGGCTGCAAGCGTTTCGAAAAGCTTTTTTTCGAGGGGAGTCGGCGCTTCTGCCGCTGCTTTCAGATAAAAATCGCGCCCCTCCTTTTCCATCTCCTTGGCAATGGTGAATGCTTCCATTTCATCACCCGTTGCAGCCACCCGGGCAACCATGGCGTCTTTCATCTCGGCAAAAACACTCTGGATCGCCTTCATGGGGCTTGCCTTCTCAACGGTCATATCGAGTTTTTTCAGGATCTTATTCAGGAGCTCCACATGCCGTTTTTCATCTTCGACAATCGAAAGAAACATCTTTTTCCCGACCGGATTCTGTACCTTTTCAGCACATTTGGTATAAAAATCGACGGCATCTGTCTCCATCTTCAATGAAATCTCGACTGAATTCATGACTCCCTCCGCTGACTTGAATTGAAAACCCCGCATGCGTTCACGACGCATCATACGAACAATTGTAGTGCATTTCTCAGCAGTTGTGAAGATGCAAAAAAGGGTTGCCGATGTTTCGCATCGCTACAACCCTTTTGTCAGGCAGTTCAACGTGTTCAGAACGATGAGCGGGGCTACTCCTTCTCGAACGAGTCCTTGCCGGCGCCGCAGATCGGGCAGGCCCAGTCATCGGGAATCTTGTCGAACGGAGTTCCGGCTGGAACGCCATTATCCGGATCGCCGTGTGCCGGATCATACACATAACCGCAAACGCTGCACTTGTACTTGTCCATAGTCAGTCCTCCTTGAGTTGATGCGTTTATTCTAGCGTTTCAGACCCGCAATTTTCCATTTTGACCTTGGCTATCCGCTGACCGACCATTTCCAGCACCCGTAGCCGGACGTTTTCGAGTTCGACCATATCGCCGGTTTTCGGAATGCGCTGCAGGTGGGCAAGAATGAGCCCGCCGAGCGTTTCGTAATCCGGTGATGAAGGCAGGCAAATATCATAATCCTCCGCAAGATCGCTGATGCTGATGGAGGCATCAATGATTTTGGAGCCGTCAGGCAACTGTATCACGGGGCTTTCCGTATCGTATTCGTCCCGAATCTCACCGACAATTTCTTCAAGCAGGTCTTCAAGAGTTACCAGTCCGTCGACTGCCCCGTATTCATCAATAACGATGGCCATATGCACACGCCGCTTCTGCATCTCGCGGAGCAGGTTGCTGATTTTCATGGTCTCAGGAACAAAAATCGGCGGCTTGACGATCTTGCGCACATCGGAAAGCCCGGTCGCCGCATGAAAATCCTTTGCATACAGGATGCCCCTGACATCGTTCAGATCCTTGCCAATTACAGGATAGCGCGAGAACTTTTCATCGAGGATCAGACGTCGTACCTCTTCGGCAGGCATGGTGATCGGAACCGTAACCATCTGTGTCGCAGGAATCATCACTTCATGCACGGAGGTATCGGTGAACTCGAAGACACTGTGGATGAGCTCTTTCTCCTGGGCTTCAAACACTCCCTGCTCTCCACCCTCTTCGAGTAAAAGCTTCACCTCTTCTTCCGAAATATAGCCGCGTTCGGTGAATGCCTTTCGCCCGAACGGCTTCAGAAGAAAGTTGGTGCTGCCGGTCAGGAGTTTCACAAATACGGTTGCAATGCGCGAAAACCAGTCAATAAACGGAGAGGTCCTCAGTCCGACGCCTTCCGGATTTGCAAGCGCAAGCGACTTGGGAATCAGTTCACCGAAAATCAGTGAAATATAGGTGATCACCAGAACGACCATGCCGATTGCAATCGGTTCCGCCGATCGTGCCACCAGCGCAACCGGCACCATTTCGATATACGGCTTCAGGCCGGTTACCGCAGCCGCGCCGCCGATCGCCGAGGCACAGGCGCCCGCAAGGGTAACTCCGACCTGAACCGTTGCAAGAAAACGATCCGGCGCAGCCTTGAGCCGCTGCAGGGTCTCGGCGTGGGCATGGCCTTCGTCGATCATCTGTTTGATTCTGGAGCGCCGGGAAGTTACGACAGCAATCTCCGACGCCGAAAAGAATGCATTCACGAAGATGCACAGCAGGATGAGAATCAGGTCGAGGCTCATGCGATCGCTTCTGATGCTGCAGGCATGTCACACAATGTGCGGATACTATTGTCTAACGTGTCAGGATCCATTCGAAATGATTATAGCATGTTTCAGGAAACGCACCGTGTTTTCGACAAACGTCGCTAGGAACGTTTCCTCAGAACCTCACGCGCAATGGCCACTTTGCCGGTCCGAACCATTTCCTTGATGCCCAAGGGTTTCATCAAATCGACAAACGCTTCAAGTTTGCGTTCATTGCCCGTTATTTCGATGGTATACGTGTTCTGGCTCGAATCGACGATCCTGCCGCGAAAGATTTCTGCCGTGCGCAACACCTCGACCCGATTGTCCTTCTTCGGAGCCACCTTGATCAGCATCATCTCGCGCTCAACATGATCAAGCTCCGTGAGATCAACAACCTTGATCACATCGATCAGCTTGTTCAGCTGCTTCGTAATCTGCTCGACAATCGCATCGTCGCCACTGGTCACAATGGTAATCACCGTTATCTGAGGGTCGATCGTCACGCCTGCCGTAATGCTTTCGATATTATATCCCCGGGCACTGAACAGTGAAGAAACACGAGACAGCACACCGAATTTGTTTTCTACCATTACCGATATCGTATGTCTCATGGCGTCTCCCTATTTCACCGCTTTAAGCCGTTTCTCGGCTTTTTTCTCTTTTTCCTCAAACAACATGTGATCGAGCGTTGCTCCGGCCGGCACCATCGGATAGACTTTCTCTCTCCAGTCGATGACGAAATCCATCATCACGACCTTTTTCGTCCTGAACGCTTCCTTGAGCACCGGTTCGACTTCCGACGTCTTGGTGGCACGGAGCCCTACAGCACCATATGCCTGTGCGAGGAGAACAAAGTCAGGAACGACATCGAGATTGCTGGAGGAGTACCGTTCGTTAAAGAACAGTTCCTGCCACTGACGCACCATGCCGAGAAAACGGTTGTTCAGAATCGCCACTTTGACCGGAAGCTTGTTGATTACCGCCGTGGCAAGCTCCTGAATGTTCATCTGGATACTGCCGTCACCCGCAATATCGATAACCAGTTTCTCCGGATGCGCAAGCTGCGCTCCCAGCGCTGCCGGGAACCCGTAACCCATCGTGCCGAGTCCGCCCGACGAGAGCCAGTGGCGGGGCTTGTCGTATTTGTAAAATTGCGCCGCCCACATCTGGTTTTGGCCGACCTCGGTCGATATGATGGCATCGCCTTTGGTCAGTTCATAGATCTTCTCTACCACATACTGCGGTTTGATCACATCGCCGCCCGGCGTATACCCCATCGGATGCTCGGCGTTCCACTCATCAAGCTGACGAAGCCACGACTTGCGCACTTCATCCCACTGCTCCTGAGCGCTCTCCCTGAACATTTTATTCAGCTGTTGGAGAACCCTTTTCACATCACCGACGACCGGTACATCCACACGGACATTTTTCCGGATCGAGGTCGGGTCGATATCGATATGAATAATACGGGCATTCGGCGCAAAACCTTCGATCTTCCCGGTCACGCGGTCATCGAACCGCATGCCGATAGCAATCAGCAAATCGGCATTCTGAACCGCCCTGTTGGCAACATAGGTCCCGTGCATACCCAGCATCCCGATACAGAGGCGATGCGAACCGGGGAAAGCGCCAAGCCCCATGAGCGTGGTCGTAACCGGAATCGATGCGGCCTCCGCAAGCTCACGGAGCTCTTTCGACGCATCGGCGGTAATGCATCCGCCACCCGCGACGATCAGCGGTTTTTTTGCGCGTCCGATCTCCGTGATCGCCTTTTCGATCATCCAGCGGTTACCCTCGTATGTCGGATTGTAGCTTCTGATAAACACCTTTTCAGGCCATTCAAATTCGGTCTTGTTGACCGTAACATCCTTCGGCAGATCAATCAGGACCGGGCCGGGCCGGCCGGATGTCGCAATGAAAAAAGCCTCGCGCATAATGCGCGCAAGATCGTTGATATCTTTCACCAGAAAGTTGTACTTCACGCATGAGCGGGTGATGCCGACGATATCAGCTTCCTGAAACGCATCGTTACCGATCATGGCGGTCGGCACCTGGCCGGTCATGACCACCAGCGGAATCGAGTCCATATATGCCGTCGCAATGCCGGTTACGGTATTGGTTGCGCCGGGTCCCGAAGTGACCAGTACAACACCAGGTTTGCCTGATGCACGGGCATAGCCGTCAGCCGCGTGCACAGCTCCCTGTTCGTGACGGGTCAGAATGACCTTGATATCCTTGTCATCATATAATGTGTCGAACAGGTTGAGGACAACTCCGCCCGGATATCCGAACACATGTTTTACTCCTTCGCGCTTCAGACATTCGATGATGATTTCCGAGCCTGTCATTTTCATGCTGTTCTCCCTCCAGAGCTGCCTTGCACACAATATTGATTGCCTAATAAATTAGCATATTCACCGGACTTTTTTCATGCAGCCATGCGTTTCGGCGCATCGCGCAAAACGACTGAAACCGTGGATGGTGAAACGCGGAATGAAGTCATGATGTGCCATAGCACAACCGATTCCGGACCCTTCCATTCAACAGGGAACAGGCAGAACCCGGAATCGGTTGTTTAGATTACTGTTACGGTATCGCCGTTTTTCAGAAGAACCGCATTCGCCTCATCGACGTCTATATGAAACTCCAGCCTGAATTCAGAATGAACACGGATGAGCACTTCCTGATAGATAACGCCACGGGGTCCTGGCGCCTTGACGCTCACACGGTCCTTGTCTTTCACTCTGAAGTGAGCCGCATCATCTGGATGCATGTGAATATGACGTGCAGCGAGGATAACCCCCTCTTTCAGCGTCACGGTCCCTTTTGGCCCGACCAGCGTCAGGCCGGCCGATCCGGCCAGGTCACCCGAGTCGCGTACAGGCGGTGCGATACCGAGACGGTGTGCATCGGACGGAGCAACCTCAACCTGTGACTGTTTCCTGGTCGGTCCGAGGACACGGACTTTTTCGATGATTCCCTTGGGGCCGATCAGCACCACCTGTTCCTGGCAGGCGACCTGCCCGGGCTGGGACAGGTCTCTGAAAAACGTACAGGCGTCATTCTCGCGAGGTCCGAACAATGTCGTGAAGTCCTCTCGGGAAAGGTGTACATGACGGCTTGATACCCCGACCGGAACGGTCCGGTCCCGTGGGGCTGTCGCACGAACGGAAGACCCGATTGCCCTTCCCTGCAGCTGATTGCGAACCACTTCCGTAATTGCAGCGATCAATTGTTCCTGATTCATGGCTCCCATGGCCGTGTTCAGCTCACTTTCAACTGGCGGAGCACCTGTTTCACCACCTCGGCGATCTCATCAGGACGAACAGCAGCGGAAGCCGAAGCAGACCGATTGATGCGTTCGGAATCGCCAAGATCTACCTTGCGGATGCCGTATGCAAGACGTTTCACGTTGACCAGATGATGTGCACTGAGGTTTTCGGAGATACTGCTGCCCCCCCAGGTTCCGCATCCGAGAGTCAAGGACGGCGTAAGACCGGTTGAATAGCCGATTGCGCCAAAGGCGGACGGCGTATTTACGAGAATGCGGAAGACCGGCTTCCGGATAAACTCACGAATGATCCGATCATCCTGCGAGTGCATTGAGAACGAGTGACCGATGCCGCCCATCCTGAGCAGTTCGATGCTCAGTTCACAGGCTTCATGCCAGTTCTTGACGGTATAAAATGCAAGAACGGTGGTCAGTTTCTCATGCGAAAGCGGATACCCTTTGCCGAAACCGGCGAGCGGGGCAATAAGCACTTTTGCGTCAGGAGGAACAGGAACACCTGCCTTTTCTCCAATATATTGCGGGGTACGCCCAACGAGTGAAGCGATCATGCCGCCCTGAGCGGTGAGAACAGCAGCGCTCACTTTCCTGACCTCATCATCGTTCAGAAAGTGACCACCCTGCCGCTTGAACTCAGCCACGATTTCGTCCTTGATCGGCTCATCCGCAATGATCGCCTGCTCGGAAGCACAGATCATGCCGTTATCAAAGCTCTTGCTGGTGATGATATCCTTGACCGCCTGTTTTACATCTGCGGTTCTTTCGATAAAGACCGGCACATTGCCGGGGCCGACGCCGAAAGCCGGCTTGCCGGCGCTGTATGCCGCCTTGACCATGGCTGAGCCGCCGGTTGCGATGATGACCGAGACATCAGGATGATGCATCAGCTCATCGGTAGCCTGCCGGCTTGTCTTGGTAATGCAGCTCACCAGACCATCAGGCGCTCCCGCCTTGACGGCAGCGTCGTTGAGGATTTTTGCCGCCGCAGCGCTGCATTTTGCGGCATTCGGATGCGGTGAAAATACTATCGAGTTGCCCGCCTTGACCGCGCAGAGCGCGTTGTGAATGACCGTGGAAGTAGGGTTTGTCGTCGGCGTTATCCCCATGACCACGCCGACCGGCACCGCAACTTCCACCAGCCTCTTCTCCTTGTCTTCGCGGATTACGCCGACGGTTTTTTCATGCTTGATATGATTGTAGACATCTTTTGCAGCGAAAAGGTTTTTCAACACCTTATGCGCGAGAACGCCGTAGGTCGTCTCCTCGACAGCCATTCGCGCAAGATTGAGCGCATTTTCCTCCGCTGCCTGTGCCATTGCAGCAACAATCCTGTCGTTGCTCTTTTCACAACAGTCAGAGAACTCTTCATATGCCTGTTTTGCCTTTCGGGCAAGATCTCTCGCTTCCTGGATCGAACTCAGATCATAGTCCAGTGCCATTGCGATTCATTCCTTTCTGATATCAGCTTTTACGGTCTTCCACTTCAGTGCTGTTTCCCGACTTTTTTTGCCGGCGCTTTCTGCGGCTGTGCAATCAGGGGCGGGAGAATCATCTCAATATCAGGATGCGGGCGGGGAATGACATGGGCTGAAACAACTTTGCCCACCCGCCGGGCAGCTTCAGCTCCTGCGTCAACCGCAGCCTTGACCGCACCGACGTCGCCTTTCACAACAATTGTGACCAGATTGCCGCCTACTATCTGCCGCCCGGAATAACGCACATTTGCGGCTTTGACCATTGCGTCGGCAGCTTCGTTGGCTCCGGTCAACCCGAGTGTTTCTATCAATCCCAATGCCTGGCTGTTCATACCTCTCCTCGCGTTATGAAAACAATTCGTCAACTTCAGCATGCGGACGCGGAATGACATGGACGGACACCAACTCGCCGATACGCCGCGCAGCCGTAGCGCCCGCATCAGCTGCGGCCTTGACCGCACCGACATCGCCGCGCACGATGACCGTCACCATCCCTCCACCCACAAGCGTTCTGCTTGTCAGCTTCACATTCGCCGCCTTCACCATTGCATCTGCTGCTTCAATGGCTCCGACGAGACCCTTGGTCTCTACCATGCCAACCGCTTCTTGCATATCGGGCTCTCCTTTGGTCGGTAACTACTTCTGCAGCTTCTTGTAATCATCCGGAAGAATGGCCTCGACGTCGCCGTGCGGGCGCGGAATGACGTTGACGGAGATTATTTCACCGATTCTCCGGGCTGCTTCGGCTCCAGCGTCGACCGCAGCCTTGACCGCACCAACGTCGCCCCGTACCATGACGGTGACAAGACCGCCCCCGACCAGTACTTTTCCGATCAGGCTGACATTCGCTGCCTTGACCATCGCGTCGGCCGCCTCAATGGCTCCAACCAGTCCTTTTGTTTCGATCAGTCCCAATGCGTTGTTCATTTACCGAATCCTCCTTAATGGTGTGTGTTCCGGCTGGTTGCCGGACAGGTAACAAAGAAAACCT
Source organism: Nitrospiraceae bacterium (assembly GCA_012517735.1). Classification (GTDB taxonomy): domain Bacteria; phylum Nitrospirota; class Thermodesulfovibrionia; order Thermodesulfovibrionales; family Dissulfurispiraceae; genus JAAYUK01. Next base: position 16,486 of record JAAYUK010000056.1, on the reverse strand, counting down.
TCGCCTTTGCGTCCGAAGACAATACGATGCGTGTAGCAGCGGGAAGATAGATAACATCTCCGCACGTTGCTGTCGTTTCACGGCCGTTCACTGAGCAGAAAACGCTGCCTTCGACCACATAGCCGATAAACTCCGAGCGCGCCTCGCGGGCATACGGCCGTGGACCGACATACAGCATCCCCGCCTGCATGACCCTGCATTCCCGAGTGCTGATGACTTCCGACTCACCGCTTTCCAGGGGGCTTCCTGAAATACGGTCAGGTGCCCTGACGACACAGAAACCGCTCGGATCAGTGTGTTTCCGGAGATGGTGATCATCACGAGGCGCAATCCCCATCGACTCGATCACATTCTGCACCAGTCGGACAAGCGCATCGTGATCAATCCCCGGAATTGACGTCTTCTTCAGTGCCAAAGCGTCTGAATCCCTGTCGGACGCCCCTGAGACGACGATTGCGACACCATGATCGCGGGCTGCATCGCGGGCTGCCGGCGTGATTATGGTATCGCCGGTCACGGTCAGTGTCATTTCATTGCGCTTCGCTGCATCAGCGATATCGACCGCGGTAACAAGTGGCCTCATGCGTTTGCCTTCCCTCCTCAGAGAATACACTGCTTCAGTTGCGCGTGCGGCGATGGGATCACCACCCGCTCGACCACCATGCCGCGTTCAGCGGCAAGTCCGGTCCCTGCATCGACCGCAGCCTGCACGGACGACACATCACCGGTCATGGTTACAAACGACTTGCCGCCAATGCCCATTCCGGTCCGAATTTCCAGCAAGTTGACATCCGCCGCCTTGGCGGCGGTATCGGCGGCAACGATCAGCGATGCGACAGAAAACGTCTCAATGATTCCGAGAGCCCTGATATCTGTTACCGGCGATGCAGCACCGATCGCTGAAATGACATTCGGATGCACATTGGACAGGACAAAATCATCCACAACAGCATCAGTCCCGATGGATTTGCCCGCATCGACTGAACTCTGTACCGCTGCGACATCCCCTGCAACCAGCACAATATATTTGCCTGGGCATATCGGCTTCGCCTCCAACAGGTCAACCTGCGATGCCTTGAGCATGGCGTCAGCAGCTTCAATTCCTTTTGCAATACTGGTCAGTTCCAGCAATCCGATTGCATGAAGCATGTGTATCACCTTCCTTCTGCCGCACCGATTTCGACATATCCGTCAGCGACGGCTGCAACCGTTCCATTCATGCTTGCATGCACCGCCGCTCCCAACGCGTTGTCCGGAACCGCTCCTATTTCATCGCCGACACGCACATACTGTCCCGGAGCCACCGTGGGCGTGCAGGGAGCCCCGACATGCTGCTTCAGCGGGATGCGCACACGATCCGGCATGACGATGTCGTTGACGAGAGGCGCTTTTCGGTCATAGGCAGAGAGTCCGAGTCGTGCGATCAGCCGTTTGACCGGGATCCGCCGTTCGGATTGAAACTGATGGCGGAACTGGTTTTCAGGTGCAGGATGCGGCTTCGCTCCCGCCCTGGCAAGTTCCTGCTTCAGCATGCCGTTGACCCTCCGCGGCGAGAGCCCCATAATGCAGGCATATTCGCAGGCGCCGCACTCTGAGCATGCGAAAGCCATTTTCAGGACGTCACTGCTCATATCCATATGTCTGACGCTCCGCATGATCCGGTGCGGTTCGATCCGGTGGCCAAGCAGATAGCGGGGACACAAATCCGTGCAGAAACGGCACTGCATGCAGGCGGTCTGTGCCTGCCGGATAATCTTTCCGAGCGGCAACCGCCTCCGCTGCATGAGCGGATGGCTGTCCGGCAGAACGATAAGGCCTTTGGTGGTTTTGGTGACCGGACGATTCACATCATCAACAACCCTCCCCATCATCGGGCCGCCATCAATGACATGGACCCCTGTCAAGTCCGTTCGTCCCGCGAGCGCAACCGCCGCTGCTACAGACATCCCGATGGGGAGTCGAATCGTAATGGGGTTGGGAACATCTCCGGTAATCGTCAGCCAGGTATGGGTAACCGGTTTTCCGTCGAGAGCGTCGGCAACATTCAACAGTGTTTCGACATTGGAAACCACGCACTGGACAGAAACAGGAATGCCGCCTTGCGGGACAAGTCTGCCCGTTGCCTCATTCACCGTAACATGCTCGTCGCCTGCTGGATAAAAATCGTCCATGACATGGAGGCGCAGCACCGGGCTGTTGATTGCTGCCCGAAGCGTGGCGATCGCTTTTGCATACTTGCCTTTCAGTGCTATGATTCCTTCTTCGGCACCGGTAGCACTGACTGCAGCGCTCAGCCCGGCGACAAGCCTTTCGGCGTATAGTTCCATCAGTTGCTGATCGACGCGAAGGAGCGGTTCGCACTCTGCACCGTTCACAACGACGGTTTTGGCGGGCAACCCCAGTTTTACATGCGTGGGAAAGCCAGCGCCCCCGGCACCGATAACGCCGGCCCGCCTGACCGCAGCAAATAGTTCATCACGCATGCTGAGGAGCCTCTTTCTGCCCTTCGTCGATGATCCCGACGATAACGGCATCAATCGGCGAATGCTTGAGATTGCCCATGCAGCGGGCGGCGCTGCCTTGACTGACCAGCACTTTTTCTCCAATGCCGGCCCCGATCAGATCACCTGCCACAATTATGCGGCCCTGCTCTTCACCCGGCTTTTCCATAAGCTGCACAACCATGAGCTTGACGCCGACGAGCCCTTCGTCCTTGCGGGTAGACCAGATACTGTTGATCACTTTGCCGATTTTCATGGGTTCTCTCCTGATCAGCGAGCAAATACGCCCTGTTTGGCAAGTTCTTTCAGAACGGTTTCAACGATAATCCGTTCGACTTCGTTCGGCTGGGACTGTCCTGACGAATACTCCGGCAGATTCAGCAGACGCGCAGCGTTCCCATACATGACCTTCTCCCGCACATCGTCGCGAAGCGGCAGCTTTTCATAAATGCTGAGAGCTTTCTTGAAATCAACAAACGGGTGGGCGCTGGCATACAGGATCTTGTCGCTGATCATGGTGTTCGCCGCCTGCAGATATGCATCGGACAGCGGCGAGTGCTCGTATTCGGAGAGATCGAGATAGACATTCGCGTTCCGCTGCGCGACATTGATCATTTCATTCACCCACGGATACCCACCGTGGCTGACAACGATCTTCAGTTCAGGAAAGTCACGGGCAACGATATCGATGTACCGCGGGGCGACATGATCAATAATCGCTTTCGGCACCAGCGTTGCGGGACCCGTAGTGATAATGAGCGGGATATCGAGTTCACAGCATTTTGCATAGGTCGGGTAATACTTGGCATCGTTCACATATATCTGGGCAAGATACGGATCGATTGCCGCGCCGCGCATTCCATGTTCTCGTACCGCGGTGTTCAGGTCGTAAACAGCCCTCATGCCCTTGTGCGGATCGACTCCGGCAAATCCGATGAATTTATCCGGATATTTGCTGACAAAATCGAGGACGCTCTGGTTGTTCGACTTTGCGCCGTAGGTCGTTTCGCAGTCGCGACCGGTGATGACTGCCTTTACCACATTGTAGCGGTTCAGGTCTTCGACCACTTCTGCGAGAGACTGCGGCTGCATGGTGGGAAAGTTGATCAACTCGCAGAGCCCTTTAAACATGGGGCTGTTCGCGATTCCGGTGAGGGTCTCCGGAGTATTCGGTCGGAATCGAAAATCGATTATACGCATGGATGCTTCTCCTTTATCGGGTGATGTCTCATCATCGTTTTACTTCGCAAACACTCATTTGCAGGAATCGTGCCCGTACTGACGCGAAAGAATGAAAACAGTTCATTTTGACGAGCGGAGAAAAAGAGAGCGGGCATGGACAATTATTTCGCACCCGGATAGGTTGCGCGTGCCCAATCCTTGAGAGCCTTCGCACGCTCATCGCCCAGCTTGACGTCGGCCATGGGATATGGCCGCCCCAGAAACTCGTATTTCGATTGTCCCATGCGGTGATAGGGGAGCAGCTCGTAGGTAATGTTCTGCATCCCCTGAAGAAAGCCCAGGATTTCGGCAATCTCTTCTTCCGTATCGTTCAGCCCGGGGATCAGCGGAATCCGCACAAGAATATGCAGATCCGGGAACTCGGACCGAAGGCGCTTGAAGTTGGCGAGGATGCGTTCGTTTGAAACACCGGTATACGATTTATGTTTCTCAGCATTCAGTGATTTGATATCAAAAAGAATCAGTTTCAGATGACGCGCAACTTCGGCCAGGTGTTGCCAGTCGGCAAACCCGCAGGTTTCGATGGTCACATCAATGCGTCGGCGTAATGACTCCTTGATCAGCTCAAGGGTAAATGCCGGTTGCATCAGCGGTTCACCTCCGCTGATGGTGAGGCCGCCTCCCGAGCGGGAGTAAAAAGCATTGTCCGCCTCGACAATCTTTATAACTTCCGCTACGGACATTTCCCTGCCGAACACATGCATGGCTTTTGACGGACACGCCTCTACGCACTGGAAACAGGCTGCGCAGCGGGTTCGATCAATGACGATCTTTCCGTTGTCTCCGACACTGATTCCTCCGGTGGGGCACACGTCCTTGCAGCGATGACACTCAGAGCTTCCGATGCATTTATTGGGATTGTAAGCGAGTTCAGGTGCAGCGATCTGGGACTCCGGATTGCAGCACCACCGACAGCGGAGCGGGCATCCTTTCAAAAAGACGATCGTTCTGATACCCGGTCCGTCATGTACGGAATAGTGCTGAATATTGAAAACACAGCCGGTCGATGTCGATACTGTTGCGAACCCTTCCAAGGTTCCTCCTTAAAAAATGCAGGCCCCGCCCAAAGAGTAATGGGGGGTGGAGGGACGGCGGGGCCTGCTCCGAGGTACTGCCTATACGGTAGTGTGCTCTGTGCGCGCGATCAGGTCGTCCTGCAGATCCGGCGACAGATCGGTAAAGTAAGCGCTGTAACCGGCAATCCTGACGATGAGGCCGCGGTACTTTTCCGGATCCTTCTTCGCCGCAAGCAGGGTTGCCTTGTTGATGACATTGAACTGGATGTGCCAGAGCTTCAGATCACACCAGGTCTTGATGAACGAAACCAGCTTCCTCGTTCCTTCTTCGCCAGCCATGGTGACCGGTGAAAACTTGATGTTCAGGAGGCGCGCCGCACGCTCACGGAAATCGTAGTTCTTCGTGTTGTAGTTTGAGATCAGAACCGCGGTCGGCCCTTTTGCATCGCATCCCTGTGATGCCGAAGCGCCGTCCGAAAGCGGCGTGTATGCCTTTCTGCCGTTCGGAGTGGCACTGACCACCTTGCCGAACGGAACATGCGAGGTAAACGGCACTAGACGGAGGTCGAGATGTATCCCCAGTTCCTTGCTGTATTTGCGGGTGAACTCCAGGCATTTCCGGTCGATTTCTTTGGCAATCGCATCTGCGTATTCATCATTGGTACCGTACTTCGGGGCATTTGCAACCATCTGGCGGACAACTTCATTCCCTTCGAAGTTGGCTTCCATTGCCCGGATCAATTCGTCCATGCTCAGTTTCTTGTCCTCGTAAACGAGCTTCTTGATGACGACAAGCGAATCGACGAGCGTTCCGTATCCCATCAGCTCGAAGTAGCCGAGATCGATGCCATTGGGGATGTGGGGCTGGTGAATATCCATCATGGCATTCATGCAGGTGTCGTTCAGCATGGTACCGAGCGGCCATGCAAAGTGTTTCCCGCGCAGGTTGTTGATGATGTGCTGCTGGATGAAAGCATGTTTCAGGAAGTTGGTATGCTGAGCCAGGTAAGCATTCCAGAACTCATCCCAGGTCTTGAACGTGCGCGGATCGCCGGTCTGCAGGCCGATAATCTCATCTCCCTGCAGCTTCATCTTGCCGTTGTATATGGTCATTTCGAGGGCTGCCGGGAAATTGATATATGCGCAGGGACTGGTATAGGTTTCGACATTCGGCATGCGACACTCCGAACAGCCCGAAACCGCATAATCATAGGCATCCTCAAATTTGGCCCCTTTGGCGAGCAGCAGCGGGATGACTTCTTCATCATTGATCAGCTTTGGAAATCCCGAGCCTTCCTTGATGGTCTCTGCAACCTCATAGAGGAAGCGCTCCGGAGCACGGGTATGAATCCGCGCAGCCAGGTCCGGATAATGCAGCGGAAATTCACGTTTGTCCTTCAGGAACAGATAGGTCAGTTCATTGGTGGCGTCACGCCCGTCTTTTGTCTGGCCGCCGATGGTAACCGCTTCCCAGTGAGCGTACCCTTCATTGAAGGCGCCACCGGTGGGAGAGATATAGAGGTCGATGAACTGGGCCATGCCGACCCACATGCACTCGAGCAATTCGAGCACATCCTGATCCGTGAGACGGCCTTCCGCAACATCCTTTTTGTAAAACGGATAGAAATACTGATCCATCCTGCCGTTGGAAATGATCGTACCGGTTTTCTGCTCGACACGCGACCACATCTGGATGAACCACTGGGACTGCACCGCTTCACGGAAATTGCGCGCCGGATTCTCGGGAACCCACGCGCAGCGTTCTGCCATATCGAGCAGTTCCTGTTTTCTCTTCGGATCGGTCTCGACGTTTGCCTTTTCGAGGGCGAGCGCAGCATGACGCTTTGCCCAGTGAATGATCGCATCACAGTCGATAATGACCGCCTGCAGGAACGTTGCCTTGTCCATCTGATCAACCGGACTGAGCGGATCAAGTTCTGCCAGTTTCTTTTGCGCTTCTTCCTTGATGCTCTTCAGTCCTCTCTGGAGGACCTTCTCATAATCATGCACCCACTGAATCGATGAACGGAATGAAGATGTCTCGTTTACAATGAAACGGGATTTCAACGGATCTTTCGGATCATACGTCAGCTTGAGGGTTTCGTTCGGCAGAGCCTTGGCGAGCGCTTCATGATAGGTCTTGCCCTTCCAGTATGGAGCCACATCTTCAATAATGACGCGGGCATCTTCCGGCGTTATCTCGAACGGCGACTCGACACGATTCGGCAGCTGTTCAATGGCAAGATCCAGAAAATCGCCGTCAAGCTCCGGATACAGGATGCCGTATCGCCCCTGCTTGCCGACTCGGCCTGCAATCAGCTGGTTGTCATCAATATAGACCGTGCAATTTTCTGCAATATGGCGCATAGCTTTCGCCCATCTGAGCATCAGCGGCTGTCCCTCGGTCGTCTTCATCGATTCGGTAAAGTACTTTGCACGCTCAATATCGATTTTCGGTTTTTTGGTGATTATCTCCCGAAGAATGCCGAATGCCCTCGGACGTCCGAAATCCTGACATTTGCCTGCCATCTCTTCCTGCAAGCGCTGTTCGTGGGGGGATAGAACTGCACAACATTCTGCCATATGAGTCCTCCTTGCGGTGAATGCGATTCTCTATGCTTTGCACAGGCGATGTCCGTGTTCCGTCGCCCGCTGCTTGCTCCCGTCATCCGGTCCGTCGAAGACGGCGGACATGCACATTCTTTTAAGCAGAAGTCGTGCCAACCTGAAAAAGGCTGAAAAAGAAGCGTTTCCGGAATGACGGGTACAGAGTAGTTTCAGAATTGCAACAAAGAGACGGATTGGTGTTCCAGAATTCTCAATTGCTAAGAGAAATAATCAGGATTATCTTTATGTATCAATGAATCGGATGGCGAATGGGCCCTGTGCGGAAATGCAACGTCAGTTGCAGAATTGCATCATATCTGTCGGCCAGCAACCGAGCGCTTCAGTTTTCGGTAGATGGTGACCCGGTCAACCTGCAGCGCACGGGCAACCTCGGAGATCGATCCGTATTCCTCAAACGCCTTTCTGATTATGTCATGCTCGAATTCGGCGACGGCGTCATGCAAGGAGCGGCGAGCAAGACCGGACGCCCGCAGCGAAAGTATCGGCGGCAGGTCTGTCCCTTCAATACGATCCTTGCTTCGCGTGGTGACCACAAGGCTCTGGACAAGGTTTTCGAGTTCGCGAACATTGCCGGGCCACTCATATGCCTGCAGCGCATCGGCCGCCTCGGGCGAAAATGACAGATTTTTTCGATACTTGGCATTGAATCTCCCAAGAAAATGGTTCGCCAGCGGAAGAATGTCGTCCGAGCGTTCCCGCAGAGGCGGAACCGTTACCACTGCAACACAGAGACGGTAATAGAGGTCGCTCCGGAACTGACCGTCCTTGACCGCCCTGACAAGGTCGCGGTTCGTTGCCGCGATAATCCGCACATCGACTTTGCGGACCTTGGTCGAACCGACCCGCATGAATTCCCGATCCTGCAGAAATCTGAGAAGCCTTGTCTGCATAAGGAGCGGCAGTTCGCCAACCTCATTCAAAAAGAGCGTTCCCTTGTGGGCCATCTCAATATATCCCGGTTTGCCGCCGGTGTTGGCGCCGGAAAATGCCCCTGCCTCGTATCCGAAAAGCTCCGATTCCATGAGGTTTTCCGGTATGGCGGAACAATCAATCTTGAAAAACGGCTGGCTGCTGCGGGAACTGGTCTCATGGATTTTCCGGGCGAGGGAATCCTTGCCGACCCCCGTTTCCCCAAGGAGCAGGACCGTTGCATCCGTTGTTGCGACGTGATAGAGCGTGTCCAGCAGTTTGGTCATGGCCCGGCTCTTTGCAATCAGTGCCGGCTGTCCGCTTTCGCGGGCCAACGCGGAGTGGTAGGTCGTTATCAGATCGCGTTGGTACGTCAATTGTTCTTCCAGATTGCTGAGCGCGGTAATATCCCTGACGAACGTGACAACGAGAACGACGTCTCCTGCGGCATTGAATACCGGATAGCCATGGAGCACTACCTTTGCTCCCTGGCGGGTGATCTGGACTGAAGTCTGGGGACGACGCGTTTTGACAATGTCGGGATTCAGGACGACATCAAAGGCGCCTTCCTTTTGAAGGTCGGTAACACACTTCCCGAGCAATTCCTCGCGCCGAAGCCCCGAAAGTTGCTCATACGCCCGGTTGACCTTGAGCGTGATACCATTCTGGTCCGATATGTATATTCCGTCGCTGAGGACATCCAGAATACTGTCGATATACCGTTCGATCTGCATGCCGGTACTTTTTCATTCAAGTACTGTGCCGGGGATCTAAGAACCGGCAGGCCGCGAGATATGATGCTTCTTCAGTTTTTCATATAATGTTGCCCGGGAGATGCCGAGCTCCCTGGCGGAACGCGCCATATTCCAGTCGAGTTTCGCAAGGGTTTCGAGAATGAGCGTCCGCTCATTCATGCTGCGCACGCCGGCAAGCGATGGCTGGCTGGCGCAGGGAAGCGGGCACGGTGATGATGCAAGCTGCAGCAGTTCGTGAGGAAGATCCTTCGGTTCAATAACACCCGCTGTGCAGAAGCTGGCGGCACGCTCCAGGATATTCCGAAGCTCCCGCACATTACCGGGCCAGTTGTATTTCAGCAGAATGTCCAGCGTATCCTGCGAACAGCTGACATCACTCCGCTCAAGGCGGTCGAGGACATTGCGCGCCAGAACCGGAATGTCTTCCCGCCGCTCGCAAAGCGGAGGGATATGCACCGACATGGCACTTACCCGATAAAAGAGGTCTTCGCGGAACTGGCCTTCCTTGATCATGGTTTTCAGGTCCCGGTTTGTCGCAACCACAAGCCGGAAGTCGACCTTGATCGGGTGCGTGGATCCAAGCCGGGAAATCATTTTATCTTCCAGCACGCGCAGAAGCTTGACCTGCGCGGCAAGCGGCATTTCGCCCACTTCATCAAGAAAGAGCGTTCCTTTGTTGGCAAGCTCGATCTTGCCCATCTTCCCTTCTTTTTTTGCTCCGGTAAATGCTCCCGAAGAGTAACCGAAAAGCTCCGATTCAAAGAGATCAGGCGGTATCGCACCACAGTTGATACAGACAAACGGTCCTTCAGAGCGCTGGCTGGCAACATGCAGGGCACTGGCGAAGAGCTCCTTGCCGGTGCCGGTAGCTCCCTGAACCAGCACCGGGGATTCAGTGCGCGCATATAACAGAATAAGCTCCTTTGCGCGCACGATCGCTTCGCTGTGTCCGACAATGTCGTTGAGCGCAAATCGCGGAGAAAGAACGCTCCGGATCTGTTCCTTGTAAAAGCGGACTGTCCTGCCGAGCTGCTCAATGCGCGCAGCGGTGGACTTGAGCTCGCTCGGTTCGCTGAATAACGCTTGCGAGATCATGCCGATCACTTCGCCTCCCTGATTTTTGACCGGAATCCTGTTTACGACAAGGGTTTTGCCGGAACCGTCATTGGAGAGCGGCCCGAGGTCCCCCAGCTCAGGGACGCCGCTTTCCATGACAATCCGTGCCCGCGTACAGGGAATAAAGTCGGTAACCGGCCTGCCGATAGCGTTTTCCGGGGTTGTTCCCAAATAGTCGGCGTATGCAGTATTGATAAACCGGATAATGCAATCGGTATCACAAAAATAGATGCCGGTCGGAAGTGCGTTAAAAATCGTATAGAGCGTTGCAGGGGGGAAACAAACAAGACTCTCGGCAGTAACCATATGATTGCCTTCGCTTTAGCATTGCATTGAATACATTTTCAAAAAGCCGTTAAGATTAGACAAGTGCCACGGTACCGTCCTGACCGTTTCCAGCAAGAAACAGAACGTCTGGAAAATCTTACATGTCTGGATGATTATACACCAATCCTGACACTTTGTTGCAAGTGTGAAAGAAATCAGCTGTGGTTAACCTCCGTGGAGGGTGCAAATCCGCACCAGGCCGTGACAAGACAGACACATTCCGGTAATCCGACAGGATGGCATCCGTTTTGCACAGACTAAAGACGCGAGTGATGAGAGAATCGGCGAACTGAAACAGAATTCGGACGGACACGGGGATTGGTAAACGGCTGCAGTCAGCCACAGTAAGAACAACGAACACGACGCCGGAAAACGGCGAATTGAAAAAGGAGGCAATGGGAATGAAGAGATTCAGGTCAGCAGTCGTGCTGGGAGCAGCTATGCTGTGTCTCATCGTGGCAAGCGGTGCTGCATTCGCGCTTGACAAGGTAATTGTCGGATATCAGCCGTACGATACGATTTCGTATCAGGTCGCGGTAAATCAGGAACTCGGCATCTGGAAGAAATATTTCCCGAAGGGGGTAACTGTTGAATTCCAGCCCGCACTGCAGGGTTCCATTATTTCCAACAATCTGCTCGCAGGAAAACAGCATATCGGTTATATGAGCGTCATGCCGGCAACTCTGGCAGCAACAAAGCCGGAGCAGGCAAAAATGAAGATGGTTGCGAGCCTCGGCATGTCGGACGGCATGCGGTGTTCGCTGCTCCTCGTCCGCAAGGATGCTCCTCAGTTCAAGTCGCAGGAAGAAGCGATCAAGTGGCTCGACGGCAAGATTGTCGCCGCACCCAAGGGCAGCGCTGCGGACCAGTATCTGCTGATGCTGTTCGACAAATACAAGGTAAAACCGAAAGAATATCTCAACCAGTCCATCGAGGTCATCGGCAGCAACTTCCGGATCAAGAAGCTTGATGCAGCGGCCATGTGGGAACCGACCATCTCGCGCGTCGGCGATCTCGTCGGTGAAGGGCTTGTCCGCATCGCAGCCACCGGCACGGCGGTCAACAACCCGGACCTCGGCATCCTCATCATGCGCGATGACTTCGTGACGCAGCACCCGCAGCTGGCTGAAGCATGGATACGTTCGGAGCTTGAGGCCCAGCAGTATCTTTCCGATCCGAAAAATTACACCAAGGTTATCGAAATGGTAGCAAAATACGCTACCGGCATGCCGAAAAAAGCGCTCTGGTATTCCATTTATGGACAAATCCCTGCATCCGTCGGCGGAACCAAGGAGCGGGAATGGAAGCCGTTCATTTTCGACAGCAAGGTTCTGAAGAATATCGACGACGTCTATGCATTTTTGTACAAGGAAAAGAGAACCAAGGTTGCAAAACCTCTGCCGGGGACGATCGACGACTCGATCGCGCAGAAAATTCTCAAAGAGAAGAAGCTGAAGTCGCCGATCGCCGTCATCTACGGTCAGCCGGCATCAGCGGTTCCATTCAAGTAAACCAAAACGAGTGAGACTGGGGTAATTCATGCAAACAGAACAGACATTGTCGGGAAAGGCAGTTGCCACACAGGACGTATCGGTGTCGTCAATCAGCCTCTTCTTCTTTCGTCTCAAGCTCTGGATGAAGAGCCCCACCCCTTACTTGACACTGTTGGGTCTCTCCCTTTTTATTCTGACGTGGTGGTTGACAACAGAGGTCTGGCAGCTTCCCCGCTTCGAGAAGCTGCCAGGCCCGGTCAGTGTCGTTAAGGAGTGGGTGTCTGAAGATCCCGCCTACGGGATTTCGATCTACACGCCAGAGTATTATGAACATATCTGGAAGAGCATTCTCCGTGTCCTGCAGGCCTTCGGTCTCGCAACAATACTCGGCGTGCCGTTGGGTCTTTTCATGGGCTGGAAAAAAACCTTCAAGGACTATACGTTCCCGGTAATGGAGATTCTGAGGCCGATTCCGATGCTTGCGTGGGTGCCGCTTGCGATTCTCATGTTTCCGGAGCGGGAAATGGCAATCATCTACCTGACCTTTCTCGGTTCCTTTTTCGCAACCACGCTCAATACCCTGCTCGGTGTCGAGTCGATTGACGAAGCATATTTCCGTGCAGCGCGCTGTCTCGGAGCAAAATCGCGCCACATTTTTTTCAAAGTTGTTGTGCCCGGCGCCTTGCCGTTTATCTTCACCGGGCTTCAGATCAGCATGGGCTTTTCCTGGTTTTCGCTGGTTGCAGGCGAAATGCTTGCAGGCGAGTTTGGTCTCGGATACCTCATCTGGAACTCATTCATTCTGGTGCAGTATCCGGTGATCGTCATTGCCATGGTAACACTCGGCGTTATCGGGTGGTCGAGCAGCGCACTTATCCGCTTTGTGGGAACGCTCCTCATGAAATGGCAGTCCCGGGGATCGTCACTGTGAGGAGATTACTATGACAACATCAACGTCGACAATCTGTCCAACCGGCACATCCGAGATGCATCTGAGCCCGCAGCCGGTCGGCAAGCTCAGCATCAGAAATGCAACAAAAATCTATGATCCGGACGGCGTGAACGTTCTTGCGCTGGACAACTGCTCGATGGAAGTTGAAGCAGGGGAATTCTGTGTCATCGTGGGGCCGTCGGGATGCGGAAAAACGACGCTGCTGAATGCGATCGCAGGATTTCATGATATAACGTCGGGAGACATTTTCCTGGACGACGAACTCCTCTGTTCCGGCACCAAGCAGGCAGAGCCAGGCGCAGACCGCATCGTCGTTTTTCAGCATGGCGCGCTCTTCCCGTGGTATACCGTCCTCGAAAACGTAACGTTCGGACCGCTCGTTCAGGGCAAGATGTCCGCCTCCGCAGCAAAGAAAGAGGCGGAAGAGATCCTTGCCCAGATGGGACTGAAAGGCATTTCTCACAGCTATCCGAGTGAGATATCGTCGGGCATGCGGCGACGCGTCGAGATCGCCCGTGCCATGATGAACAATCCGAAAGTATTGCTCATGGATGAGCCGTACCGGGCAATGGACGCGCTTACCAAAACCATCATGCACAAGAATCTGCTCGATGTATATGATCAGTCCAGAAAAACGATTTTCTTCATAACGCATGATCTTGAAGAGGCGATATTCCTCGGCACCAGGGTATATGTCATGACAACGCGGCCCGGTACCATAAAGAAAGTGATTGACGTCGATCTTCCGCGGCCTCGCGATTACAAAATTCTCTCTTCAGACCGCTATCTTGAACTGAAACAGGAAGTCATCGAGTCGGTGCACGAAGAGGCGAAAAAGGCATTCGAAGCGGGCGAAAGGGAGATGGCATAATGAAGATGATACATGAGGAGGCGGTATGACGCAGAAGAAACCTGTCTATTTCATGGGGATCAACCTGCGGAAGTTGCGAAAATCGATCTTCAGCAAAACCACGTACCGGGGAATCGTCGCGGTCATAGCCACCGTCATACTGTGGGAACTGTGCGCCCGGTTTGAAGTCCCGATTATCGGCATGATTCCGGCACCAAGCTCGGTATTTTCATCGCTGGTGGAACAGCTTCAGGACCCGGCATACTGGGAGTGCTGGGTGGTCAGCTACGACCGCGTACTGTCAGGATTCATTATTGCCCAGATCATCGGGATTCCGCTTGGATTGATCATGGGTCTGAGCCGTCATTTGCGCGATCTGAGCTTTCCGACACTCGAAATCCTGCGGCCGATTCCCCCTCTGGCATGGGTACCAACAGCGGTCATCTTCTGGCCGACGCCTGAAATGAGCATGATATTCGTAACGTTTCTCGGGGCATTCTTTACCATGGTGCTGAACATTCTCGGCGGGGTGAAAAATATTGATGTCCGCTATATCCGCTCGGCGCAGTCTCTTGGATCAAGCGGCTTCGACATTTTCCGGCGGATCGTCCTGCCGGCGACGCTTCCGAGTCTTTTTACCGGCATGACGGTCGGCATGGGTATTACCTGGGCTGTCGTTGTCGCGGCGGAAATGATTGCAAGCCGATCCGGACTGGGATTCCTCACCTGGAAGTCGTATGTCGCCGGTGATTATCCGGTCATTGTAATCGGCATGATCAGTATCGGTATCGCCGGTTACCTCTCGAGTGCGGTTATCCGTCTTCTGGGAGATCGTCTGACTCCGTGGCGCAAGATCATTTAGCGTTGCGAATTCCTGTGAGGTGAAGATCATATGAGTGCACACGAACATATCTCCGGCAATGGAGGCCCCCTGCAGGGCGGAGAGATGCAGATTACAGCGGTATCAAAGTCGTTCGGTATCGGACCGCTGCGCCAGCAGGTTATTGAAAATTGCAGTTTTACTCTGGAGCGGGGGAAACTGACGGTGCTCATCGGACCGTCCGGATGCGGCAAAACAACGCTGATCAATCTGCTCGCCGGATATGAAGCGCCTGACTCCGGCACCATTACCGTGGACGGAGCGCCGATTAAAGGTCCGGGCAAGGACCGTCTAGTCGTATTCCAGGAAACCGCGCTTTTCCCCTGGATGACGACTCTCGAAAACGTCACTTACGGGCCGATCGTGCGCGGGGAAAAATCAAAAAAGGAAGTCGAAGAAGAAGCGATGCATCTGCTGCGCAAGGTCGGACTCGAAGATTTCCGGGATAAATTCCCGATCCAGCTTTCCGGCGGCATGCAGCGCCGCTGCGAGCTGGTTCGCGCGCTCATCAACCGGCCGAAAATCATGATGATGGATGAGCCTTTCCGCGGGCTTGATGCCATGACGCGGGAACTCATGCAGGAATACTATGTGCGTCTCTTTGAGGAAAACCACCTGACGAATCTGTTCATTACCTCAGAGCTTGAAGAAGCGATTTTTCTTGCCGACCGTCTGGTTATCCTGACCAACAGACCGGCAAGCGCACGGACTGTTATCGAGATTGAACTCCCGAGACCGCGGGAATTCAAACTGCTCGCTACGCGGGAATATCTGCATTACAAGCAGCAGGCGCTGGAAATTCTCCATGAAGAGGCTTTGAAGGCCTTTTCGAGCGGGTGCGGTGCGACCGTCGCGGACTTTCTCGAGGCGTATTCGGAGGTCGAATCAAAGTAGGCAGGCTTGGGAGAAATATGCCGTCAGCCATGCTCAGGGAAGTAATGATAATCACCGCAATACTCGCGGCTGTGCTCTCGGTCGCCGCGAGTATTGCGCGTTCGCACGGCGCAGGCAGCAGAACCGTCACCGTTCTTCACTATGGCGGATACGGACTCATGTTTCTGAGCATCGCGCTGTTTGTTCTCATCAGCTTTTCCCGTTCCTGAACAAATGTACCTACAGTCCGCGAAGTATCGAAAGGGATGATCATGGATGACCTCGTCTATGCCAGTATCGTTATCGCCTGCGCATCCTTTTCGCAGTCAGTCGCCGGCGTGGGATTTGTCATGGTGGCGACACCGTTTCTCCTGCCCATCATGAATGTAAAAGACACCGTGCTGATCACCTTCAGCATGGCGGTCATCAGTCAGATCATTATCGTCTATAAACACTGGCGCGTTATTCATCCCCGCATGTTTTTCAATTTTGTCCTTGGCAGCGCACTGGGGGCTCCGTTCGGACTCTATCTCTTTTCCGTTGCGAGTCTCTGGACCCTGAAGCTGATCGTCGGCGTTGCCTTGTTCGGCATCTCCTCGTTTTCCCTCTACAAGATCTATCAGAATTGGCGCATGATTGACAGCACAGCATCATATCAGATCACTCCTGAAGCCCCGGCAGTCTGGAGCGCTCACGACCTGCTGCAGGGCATGAAAGACAGGGCCGGACGAATGCAGTTGTTCATAGGCAGCATCGCAGGCTTTTTCGGTCCGAGCATCGGCATGCCGGGCATTCCGCTCACCGTCTATTTCAGCGCGGTCAACATGGACAAGGACGTTGCACGCAGCACCACCCTCTCCTTCTTTATCGTGCTCTGTGTCGTTACTCTGGCTGCCAACTATGGGGCCGGAACCATCAGCGAAACCGTGTTCCATATGGCGCCC
>JAAYUK010000055.1 GCA_012517735.1 Nitrospiraceae bacterium | reverse complement strand
TTCACCTGTACAACCAGTTCGATTTCATCGTCTTTGGCGAGAGATTCATCCCAGACCGGCCACGGCTGCTCAAATACGCTCCCCTGCCCGCCGAGTTCGGACCAGAGCTCTTCGGCAACATGGGGGGCAAAAGGCGACAGCATGAGAATCACGTTTCTGATGGCGCACCCTACAACCGCCCGCTCCGCATCATCCCGCGGATCAAACGCGGTCACCTCGTTCACCAGCTCCATGAGCGCAGCGATAGCGGTGTTGAAATGGTAATCCTTCTCGATATCCGTCGTCACCTTGCGGATAGTCTGGTGCGTCTTGCGCAGCACCGCGGCTGCGGGAGCCGCCAATCCGGACAGACCGGCCGCACAAGCTCCGGCTCCACGCACCGCCTCGCTGTTTTTTGCAACTGCGGACCAGACTTTGTTGATGAAGCGGTAAGCGCCCTCCACCCCCTTGTCGGACCATTCGAGATCGCGTTCCGGAGGGGCGGCAAAAAGCGAGAAAAGACGCATGGTGTCCGCGCCGAACCGCTGGATGAGCGCGTCGGGATCGATGACATTCTTCTTGGACTTCGACATCTTTTCGACGCGCCCGCGAACGACCGGCCTTGCGCAGCGGGTGCACACATCGCCGTCCACTTCTTCCGGGAAGAGCCAGCCATGCTCTTCGCACTTCCAGGTCTCCTTGCAGACCATGCCCTGCGTCAGCAGGTTTTTGAACGGTTCGGAAACACCGACCACGCCGATATCCTTCAGGGCACGGGTAAAGAATCGCGAGTACAGCAAGTGCAGCACCGCATGCTCAATGCCGCCGATATACTGATCGACCGGCATCCAGTAGTCGATATTGTTTCTCGCAAACGGCTCCTCGTCACGGCGCGAGCAATACCGGACAAAGTACCACGATGAATCGACGAAGGTATCCATGGTGTCGGTCTCGCGCCGGGCAGCCGCACCGCACTTCGGACAGGGCACATTGACGAATGAGGAAACTTCCGCAAGCGGCGACGCGCCTGACCCGGTCAGTCGCGCGTCCTCCGGCAGAATGACCGGGAGCTGGTCCTCCGGCACCGGAACAATGCCGCACGCATCGCAATAGATCACCGGAATCGGCGTCCCCCAATATCGCTGGCGCGAAACGCCCCAATCACGCAGCTTGTAATTGACACGTCCGGTGCCAAAACCTTCCGCCTCGATGAAATCAATGATTTTCCGGCGGGCATCCGCGCCTTTCAGGCCGGTAAAGCGGCCTGAGTTCACGAGAATCCCGTCATCCTCATACGCAGCGGCAAGCGGCGATGCAAGTCCGCCCTGCTCCGGCGTGACAACGACCTTCACCGGCATGCCGTATTTCTGCGCAAACTCGAAGTCACGCTGATCGTGCGCCGGAACCGACATGATCGCGCCGGTGCCGTATTCCATGAGAACAAAATTGGCTACAAAGATCGGGACTCTGTCCCCGGTCAACGGATTCACGGCAAACCGTCCGGTATGCAATCCCTCCTTTTCCTCAACCTTGCCGTATTTCGCCTTGATCGCCGCAAGCCCTGCGGCATCATTCGCAAGCTCCTCCGCCAGCGGATGAGTCGGCGCTATGCACATGAAGGTTACGCCAAAGAGGGTGTCGGGGCGGGTGGTATAGATGCGAAGTTTCCGGTCGCTCCCCTCGATCGCAAAATCGACCTCCACGCCTTCGCTTTTGCCGATCCAGTTCTTCTGCATCGCAACCACGCGCTCGGGCCATCCGGTCAGCTCGTCGCACCCCTGCAGCAGGTCCTCGGCATAGTGGGTGATCCGGAAGAACCACTGTTCGAGTTCTTTCTGGATCACTTCCGTATCGCAGCGCCAGCACCCGCCGTCAACCACCTGTTCATTCGCCAGGACGGTCGCACAGTCGGGACACCAGTTCACAAACGACGACTTCTTGTACGCAAGCCCGCGTTCCAGCAGCTTAATAAAGATCCACTGATTCCACCGGTAGTATTCCGGAGTGCAGGTCGCAACCTCGCGGTCCCAGTCATAGCTCAGTCCCATGCGGTTGAGCTGCTGCTTCATGAATGCGATGTTCTCATAGGTCCATTGCGCAGGATGCAGGTTGTTCTTGATCGCGGCGTTTTCCGCCGGCAGACCGAACGCATCCCATCCCATCGGATGGAGCACGCTGAAGCCGCGCATCCTCTTGTAGCGGGCGATCACATCGCCGATCGCATAGTTGCGCACATGCCCCATATGAATCTTGCCCGAGGGATACGGGAACATCTCGAGGCAATAGAATTTTTGCTTCGAAGCGTCGGTATCGGTCCGGTGAAGCTGCCGCTCCGCCCAGTACCGCTGCCACTTTTCCTCAATTGACTGAAACTCGTACCGCTCTTTCATGACACCTCACAATTTTATGCCGAAATCAGGGAAGTAGCCTGCCACAACGCCGATCGAGTTGGTCAGCAGCAGTATGCCGAAAATGATCAGCACCGTTCCGCTTCCGATCATGATCACCCGCATGAACTTCTGCAGGCTCCGCGTATAGGAGAAAAACAGGTTCAGCGCCAGCGTTGCAAGGACAAACGGCACCGCCAGGCCGAGCGAATAGACCGCCAGGAGCAGCATTCCGTAAGATGCCGATCCGTGCGATCCGGCGTATACCAGGATGGTTCCGAGAATCGGGCCGATGCAGGGAGTCCACCCGGCTGAAAAGGTAATGCCGAACAGAAACGCCCCGATCACCCCGGTGCGACTCGACGCCTCGAAACGGCGGTCGCGCATCAAAAGATCGATCCGGAAAATCCCGGCGACAAACAACCCGAATACGATAATCATGATACCGCCGGCAATGCGCAGCGCATCCTGATACTCCAGAAACAGCCTTCCGATCAGCGACGACGAGGCCCCCAGCGCCAGGAAAATAACCGAAAACCCGGCGATAAACGCCGCCGTCTTGGCGAGCGCTTCCCGCGAGTGCTTCCGCTCGCGCAGCTCATTGACCGAAAGACCGGTAATCAGGGAGACGTATGCGGGCACAAGCGGCAGAACACAGGGCGAGAGAAAGGAAAGCACCCCGGCGAGAAACGCGAGCGGAATTGAGACATCGCTCATCGGCCGCACTCCGACGGATCACCCTTGATCTTCTCAACCGCGTGCGGCAGGACATCAAGAATGACCGCAAGGTTCTCCTGTACGGCCTTCGGGCTGCCCGGCAGATTGACGATCAGCGTCTGTCCCCGAATCCCGGCAACCGCCCGGGAAAGCATCGCCCGGCTGGTCTTTTTCAGGCCCTCCAGACGCATCGCCTCAGCGATCCCCGGCACCTCGCGTTCGATAACCATGCGGGTTGCCTCGGGAGTAACATCGCGTGGCGAGAGTCCGGTGCCTCCGGTGGTAAGAATGAGATCGACCCTGCCGACATAGGTGAGGAGGCGGTCGCATATCTGATCCTGTTCGTCCGGCAGAACGTCATAATACCGCACTTCGGCAACCCCGCTGAGCAGCTCGGCGATAAGCGGACCGCTTGCGTCACTGCGCTCCCCGGCAGCCCCCTTGTCGCTCAGCGTGATGACAGCGGCAGAAATCATTGCTGCGGCGACTCAAGCTGGTCAACATCATGGTACTCAAGCGGCTGACGGAATGAAACAAGAATCTCATCACCGACCCTGATCACGCCGTTCGTGAAAATCCTGACAAAAATGCCTTCCTTCGGCATGACACAGTCGCCGGCCTGGTGATAGATGGCACATGGGGTATGACACTCCTTGCCGATCTGGCTCACCTCAGCGAGAATATACTGGCCGAGCCGGAGACGCGTGCCGACCGGAAGCGCCAGCAGATCGAGCCCCTCGGTCGTAATGTTCTCGGCAAAATCGCCCGGCTTCACATCGAGCCCCATCGCCTGCATCTTGCGGACGCTTTCGATTGCAAGCAGGCTCACCTGGCGGTGGGTATCGGACGATGCATGAGCGTCCCCTTCAATACCGAAATTCTCGCGCAGATGCGCTTCCTGCACCGGCGTCTTCCGCGCACCCTTTGCATCGCTGACATTGATCGAGACAATTTTTCCTTGCATGGTGTATCTCCTTGATAAGTCTTTTAAAATACCATAAAAACCACGGTTGCGTCGCTCCTGTCCTGCAAAATACAGAGGGCACCATAAAAACTAAGAAGATGGGGAAGTCCGTTACATTTCATATCCCGGGCAATTCCGAATCGTTGCTCTGGTAATTGTTGCCGTTTACTCTTCTCGTATGATCCCACCGCCGAGCACCACATCTCCGCTGTAAAAAACCGCGCTCTGTCCCGGGGCCGGAGCCCACTGCGGTTCGTCAAACGTCAGAAGCGCGTCCTCTTGCCGCAGGCAGACCGTTGCCGGTTCGTCGCGCATCATCGAGCGGATTTTGGCGGTTACCCTGAGGCTGTCACCGCCATGAGCGGCAGGAGGTGCAATCCAGGTGAGATCGCGCACCCTGCAGGCGCGCTTCATCGCCTCATCTTTCGATCCGATGATAACCGCATTGCGCTCAGGATCGATCCGCACGACATAGACCGGACGCCCCACGGCAGGAAGCCGCTTGCGCTGCCCGATCGTGTAGCGGTGGATGCCGTCATGCCGACCGACAATCTTTCCGGTCTCGGCCAGAATGATCGGCCCCGGCCCCGGCAACCTGCCGGCTGCAAGGATGAACGAGGAATAATCCCCGTCCGGAATGAAACAGATCTCCTGACTCTCGGGCCGCTCAGCGGCAGAGAGCCCAAGCAGCCGCGCAACTGCACGCGTCTCCTCCTTGCGGAGCCTGCCGAGCGGCAGCAGCAGCCGCGCAAGAATGGTTTGGGGAAGCATGTAGAGGACATACGACTGGTCCTTTTGCACATCTGCTCCTTTTTTCAACAGCATCCTTCCGGATGCACCGTGCGCAACCTGAGCGTAATGGCCGGTCGCTATGTATTCGGCGCCGATTGAATCAGCATGCTGTGCAAGGGCCGGAAATTTGATGCGACGATTGCAGAGAATGCAGGGATTGGGCGTCCGCCCGCATGTGTACTCGCCGACAAATGGGTCAACCACTTGTTCCGAAAAACGGTCCCGCAGATTCACGACCGAATGCTCAACACCGAGTGCTGCCGCGGTGCGCCCGGCATCCCGGGCCGCAACGAGCGAACAGCAGGATGCCGCGTCGGCTGCATTCCCCCGTGCTTCGTGGAGCAGGAAGCTGACCCCGACAACACGGTAGCCCTGCTGCTTCAGCAGATAGGCGGTTACGGAAGAATCCACCCCGCCGCTCATGCCGACAACGACCGTCTTCATGTCAGCTTGATGCCCCGATGCTCAAGAAACCTGACCAGCGTCATCAAATCGGGGATCCCCGCCCGACCGCCGACCCGGGTGCACTTCAGCGCAGCGGCACCTGATGCAAAATACAGCACAGTTTCCAGATCCCATCCCTGCAGGATGCCGGCAATATAGGCGCCGTGGAATACATCACCGGCGCCGTTGGTATCGACAACCTCAACCTCATAGGCAGGCACATGAATCGACCGGAACCCGTGATAGGTGTAACTGCCCCGCTCGCCGACGGTAATCGTGGTCGTGCCCCAGCCCAGTTGCCGCACAACCTCCGCAAATGCCGAACCGTCTCCGTTCCAGCCGAGTTCCCGGGCAAACGGCTCGGATCCGACAACATAATCGCAGAGCTGCGCCAGCTCAAGCATCCCGTCGCGCATACTGCCTGCGTCGAGCATGACCGGAATATTCAGCTCCTTTGCCTTTCGTGCTGCGGCAAATGAAACCTCCTTCATCCGGCCGTCGAGCAGCAGGAACTTCACCCCCCGGAAGAAATCATTGTCCAGGTCATCAGGCGCAAGCTCCGCTCCGGTCGCCCGCTGCCAGAAGATCGTGCGCTTTCCGGTGGCACGCTCCGTCGCCACAAATGCCCGCTGCGACATTGAGTCGGGCCGTTCGACCAGATAGGTCGTATCAACATGCTCCATAAGCAGCGACTGGAGGATTTTATAGCCGGCCTCGTCGTCACCGACAACGCCCGCAAAGCGTGTGGCAACGCGGAACCGTGCGAGCGTGACGAGCGCCGTGGCAACCGGCCCTCCTCCCTGCTCTTCCCACTGCAGCACCTCTTCTTTTGTGTCAACCTGCGGATACTGTCCGACAACCGCGCAGAGATCGAGCGAACATTGCCCCACACCGGCAACAACCATGGATACGCCTCCGTCCTGTCTGTTGCAGCCCTGTTCCGCGTGGCGCGCGGCAGCGCGGAAAAAAGCTGTTTTTCAGTCTATCACGCGGCTGTCGGGCAAGGCAAAGTGCCTTTTTACTTTTGTTTTTTGGATATGGTAGAGTGAAGATTGAATTTTGATTGCAAGGAGATCTACCCATGAAAAAACTGCTTATCGCGCTTTCGGCGTGTGCGCTTCTGGTCGGCTGCACCAAGCCGGCTGACCAGAACAATCCGGTTGTTGCCACTGTGGACAGCACCGCAATTACTGCAAAAGACGTTCAGGACGAAATGAAGGGATTGCCTGAAATGGCAAAGGAGTTCTTCAAAGGGCCTGAAGGAATGGCCCGTTTCGTCGACGAGCTGACCAAGCGCGAAATGCTGTACCTCGAAGCGAAGAAGCGCGGTATCGACAAGGACAAGGATGTCGACAAGCGTATCGAAGACTTCAAGAGAATGACGATGATCCAGAAGATGATCGAAAAAGAGATCGAAGAGAAGTCCAAGCAGCAGCCCTCCGAGCAGGAAATGAAGGACTTCTACGAAAAGAACAAGGACGAATTTGTCGAGAATGCTCAGATTCGCCTCAGCCAGATCGTCGTCAAGTCGCAGGACGAAGCGAAGAAGGTTCAGGAGCGCCTCCAGAAAGGCGAGGACTTCAAAGAGATCGCCGGCGGCAAGGGCGGCGACATGGGCTTCTTCAAGCGCGGCGATCTCTCTCCGCAGCTCGAGAACGTTGCGTTCCGCCTGAAAAAGGGACAGGCGAGCCCGCCGATCCCGATGAAGGACGGATTCCATATCCTCATGGTAACCGACATCAAGGGCACCACGGTTGAATTCGAAAAGGCCAAGGCAGTCATTGCCCAGCGCCTGATGATGGACCGCCAGAAGACCGTGTTCGACAAGTTCATCGAGGATGTGAAGAAGAATTATAAGATCGATATCAAGAAAGACGAGCTGGCAAAGCTGACCGGCGCTCCCGCTGCGCCTCCAAAGCCGGCAGAAGCTCCGAAGCCTGCTGAAAAACAGGCTGACGCACCAAAGCCCGCTGAAGCACCAAAACCGGCCGACGCACCGAAGAAATAACACGCACGACCTTTCCAGACCCGGCGGGAGGAATCCTGCCGGGTTTTTTCTTTCCGTACCGGCTGCATCCATGATAAGCTTGATCGTATGCGTTGCCGTCTCCCATCAATACCGTTTTGTCCCGCTGCCCGGCCATGGTAAGCGAAACCCCGTCCTCACGACTCCAGCTGATCGTCTTTGCGCTCGTGTCCGCATCGTTCGCCAATGTCTACATCACCCAGCCGGTTCTGCCGGTCCTGCAGCAGGAATTCGGCGCGGACATGGTCACGGTATCCCTGACCGTCTCCGCGGTCATCCTCGGCATGGCGCTTTCCAACCTCCCATTCGGCTCGCTGGCTGACCGTCTCTCAATCAAACCGATCATCCTGACCGGTGGACTCATGGTGGCGCTCTGCAGCATCGCTGCAGCGCTGGTGCATGATCTCCGCATGCTCATCGCAACGCGATTTGTTCAGGGCATTTTCATTCCGGCACTGACCACCTGCCTTGCAGCCTATCTCGCACGGACGCTTCCGGTGGAGCGGTTGAGCATCGTCATGGGTTCGTATGTCTCGGCGACGGTGCTGGGCGGTCTCGGCGGACGACTGCTGGGCGGCTGGGTGCATCCTCCCCTGCACTGGCGATATGCATTCATTTCTGCGGCGGCTTTCATCCTCGCCGCGACCATTGCCGCCATCCGCGGGCTCCCGCCCGACAGACAGCACGGCAAGACCCTGAGCAGCACCACCGGATATCTTGCATTACTCAGGCGGCGGGAGCTCTGGGGGTTCTTTTTCTGTGCTGCCGGGAGTTTTTCGATCTTCTCTTCGGTCTTCAATTACCTCCCGTTTCGCCTCACCGGATCACCGTTTCATTTTCCGACCGGGGTGATTACCCTGCTTTATCTGTCATATATTGTCGGCATCTTCATGGGTCCAACGGCAGGACGCTTCAGCAAC
Organism: Nitrospiraceae bacterium; assembly: GCA_012517735.1. Classification (GTDB taxonomy): domain Bacteria; phylum Nitrospirota; class Thermodesulfovibrionia; order Thermodesulfovibrionales; family Dissulfurispiraceae; genus JAAYUK01. The sequence continues at coordinate 22,320 of JAAYUK010000055.1, read as the reverse complement.
CGGCATGGAAGCGGAAAAACGCTCATCACCGGCTCCCTTGTTCTCGGATTGTCGCTTGGGATAATCATGCTGCCGTTCATTGCTGCTGTAGTATGCGGGCTGCTCGGAGTCTGCGCCGGATTTTTTGCCGTGCATGCCTCAGCTGTCGGCGCACTGAACCGGAGGCTTTCCGGCGGCCAGGGGCGAGCCAACGCGCTCTATGTGCTGTTTTACTATCTCGGCGGATGGGGAGGCATCACCCTGTCCGGATTTGCCTATACGCACTGGGGATGGAACGGTGTAGTCCTGCTCTGCCTGTTGCTCGTCATCGTACCGCTCACCGCCGGTATCGGCGAGATGAACTATCGGAAGCGCCGGATGCTGCAGTCCTCAGGGAAGTGATGCAGAACCTGACCCGCGTGCTGCCGCACACAGTTTAGGGCATCAGGGTGTTGAAGGGAACAAAGGTATATCTGAAAACATAGATTCCGCAATCATTCAGGGCATTGCGGAACATCTGATACTGCTGGGCAGCAAGACTCCGGTCGATCTCACCCCGTTCATCCATGAATTCCGAGGCATAAACCATGGGCCGGTTGTCGCCGGGCCGATAGAGCGAGCGGAAGAGCTTCACCGTCGCCCAGGTGTGGTTTTCCCAGTCCGTGCCCGAAATGATATTGACCGAATGCGGAATCCTTGTTCGTTTGAGCAGTGCCAGCGCCTGCCGGATCGCCTCGAGACTGGTGTTCTTGCCATACTCCCTCAACCCCTGACACGAGCCGCTCTCAACCCCGAAGTTCAGATACACGCCCATCTTCAGCATCCGCCGCTCCAGCTCTTTCATGCCGTACTGATCGTTCAAGCGGAGCACATCCTCCGCATTGCAGAACGTGAACACCCGGCCTTCGCTCATGCCGGCGCCGATACGGATCTGTTCGACAAAACCGCTGAACAGCTCGAAATCGATACCGAGTCCGCGATGGTTGCCGGCAAATATCTCGAACTGAGCCCGCTCCCTCGCCGGGAACAACCCGCGGTACAGATCGATCTGCGCCTGGACTTCAGCCTCCGATCTCGGGGTCAGGTTTCTCACATGATGGAAACTGCATTTGGCGCAGCCGCCGTCGCAGCCGCTCGAAAGGGAATAGGCAAGATAGTCGAGATCGCCGATCGTGGGGTGCACAATATCCATCGGCCCGAGCAGGGCATTGATTCGTGCGGCGATGGATTCCAACTCGCCAGGGCTCTTTATGCGACGGAAAAATGCCCGGATTTCTTCCTCCGTCGGGACATCAGGCTCATACTCCAGTTGCTCAAAGTATTCAATCGAACTCTGCCGGCCCTGTCCGAAGCATTCCCCGATCTCAATCAGATCGTCCATGACCGCGCTGAAGCGCCTGCGATCCTCCTCGGTAACCTTGTGCGTCAGGTATCCGCCGGTCTTGATGTCCGTCTCAAGCACCACAAGCGAGCCCCCGAGCGTGCGAAACGTGGCGAGATCGACATCCCCGATACTCTTGACCATACCGGAACGATAGAGGGTTGCAACGGTAAAGTCAGGAAACTTCACGAAATACTTCGGGACCGTTTCGAGTTCGTAACGGGTTCCCGACGTAAGCTCTACCTGGTGATCGCCTGCGGTTATCCTGATCATTATTCGGGGAAGCGGTAGTCAGCGCCACCAGAATCCATAAAGCGGCGGCATGAAGGGAAATGCTGGTAACAATACAAGGCATTGATGCTGATTGCGGGAAGCTTCTGTTCGATCTCGAGCGTGTCCGAAAAATACTCCCACTCCTCCGAAAAATCCTCGGAGCACGCCCCGCGGGGCCAGAACTGCCCTGCCCGATAGCCAAACCCGACATGCGGAAACGGCGGCGCGGGGGGCGCTGTATTGGAAATGTCGTCCTGATACCGCACAAGCCAGGACCACCACAAGGCTACAAAATCGAACGTCCGGGATCGTTCGATCAGGGATGCGTCCAGATCCATAGAGTCCTCCGTTGACGGGAGCGTTTTCAGCATGCCAGAATGATGGGGAGTTGAGGCGCTCCCCTGATTATTGTACCATCAAACGTCTGATGTTTGCTGTTCCGGACGGACAGAATCCGTTTCTTCATAGAGGCCGAACCTGACAAGGAACCGAATACCCGCACCAGGAGGGCATGCCATGAACATGCAAAGATCAAGTATCCTCGCTGCGCTGATAATGGCGTTGCTGCTGACCGGATGCGGCCCGGTCTACCGGACCGAATACTACTATACGCCGCCGTCTTCCCAGCTCGGCATGGCCTGCATCATGCAGTGCGAGAACAGCAGGCGGGAATGCGACCGTTCGAACCGGCTCGAAAACGAGCTTGCCGCGATGCGGCAGGATCAGTGCGAGTCTGAACGAAGACGCGAAGAACACAAGACCGGCAAAAAAAGCAGATACTATTGCCCGGGTTATTACAGCGGCGGAGCGGATTGCGAAGGAGCGTACCGAAGCTGTTATCAGGCATGCGGAGGAACCATACAAAGCCGGACAATTTGCACGGATTTCTGCAATTAGCGCCTGAAAAACCGTGTTTGTCACCGGAATTGCTGTGCGTGTTCCGGTGTCATTTAGTCCACAATTGTCATTGGATTCTACCCAAAGCGCTCAGAGCCCGGCTGGGCTGACGACAATTCCAGGTTTATGCGTTATAGATCAAACCATCACGCTCCTGATAAAGCCTGAGCACCGCCTCGGCTTCATCTGCAAGCAATCCCCGGACGATACTGATACCACGCGCTTCGAGATATTGGTATGATTCCGCGAAAACCGGCCCTTCCTCAAACCCGATTGCGAGCGCTGCCTCGCGTCGGGCTCCGCAGACAATGCGTCGGACTCCGCTCCAGAGCAGAGCGCCAAGACACATGGCACACGGCTCGCATGAGGTGATCAGCACGTGAGAATGCGTCCCCCGTCCATGCAGGGTAAAGGAACCGACGCTTGCCTGCGCCAGCATCAGCGCCATGATTTCAGCATGGAGAACCGAGTTGCGAAGGCGCTCGACGCTGTTGACACCCACACTCACCAAACGACCGGTGTCCTCCTCGAAAACAGCGGCTCCAAAGGGGCCGCCGGTTTTCCGCACCACATTCTCGCGTGACAGAGCAATTGCAAGACGCATGCGGTCTTCGTCCGCAGGATACACGGCAGATGCAGGAACAAAGTCTTTTACCCATGCCGGAAGGCGTACCGTCACTGCATCAGGAAGGCTGTTTTTCGACCATATGGTCGCGTCATTCTGCATGAGTCCCCCTTCTTCGTCAACAGCAGGACATGTCAGACGCTCCTCTTTCTGCAACTATAGCATATCCCGCAGTCGAGCATGCGCAGGCAACGCTGAAAGTATCATGCGGTATAATTCAGGCATGGGAACACGACCTGAGAGGGTTGCACGAACATCCGTCTATCTGCTCATCATACTTGCAGCGGCAACCGCCGCTGTTGTATTCAGTTCAGCCCTCACGTATCGCAACGCGCTATCCGCTGCTGATGACTCGCTCAAGCTCCAGGCGCTCGGCATTGCAGCCAGCCTCGAAGCGTCCCTGCAGCGCTCGGATTTCGCAAAAGAAAACCTGCTTCGCGACATCATCAGTGACGGCGCATGGGAAGGTATCGCGTTTCTGGCACTGTATGACCGGGGCGGGCGCACCGTCCTGCACTCAAACGCCCGGCTGCTCGGCAGAAAAGTGGAGGACAGCCGCATGCAGACGGCATTTGCAGAGGGTACGCCTCAGCATTATTATCTGATGCTCGGCACCGATGAGCGGGTCTTTATTCTCGATGCGCCGGTTCGCCTGCATTCGGCAGAATACCTGCTCCGTCTCGCGCTGCACCCGTACCCAGCCGAAAACAGCGTGCGTCAGGCGCGAATCCAGCTCGGCATCTCGGTCGGGGTCACCGTCATGCTCTGGGGTATCGGCCTCGTGCTGATGCGCTCGCAGCAGCGGGCGGAAAAACTGAGGCAGACGATCGAGGAGCGAGAGCGCTTTGCCGTGCTCGGCGAAATGGCGGCAGTGCTTGCGCATGAGATTCGCAATCCGCTCGGCAGCATCAAAGGATTCGCCCAATACCTTATTGAGCAGCAGAAAACCGATCCGGCCCGCAATCAGCAGCCGCTCGAGATCATCGTTGCCGAGACGCGCCGCCTCGAAACCCTGACCGAAGACCTGCTTGTATATGCACGGCCCGCGGAACTGAAACCCTCGCGGTTCGATCTATGCGAATTGATCCATGCATGCGTTGCAGCGCTTCCGCACAGGCCGGGCATTGCCTGCGACATTGATTGCATCGCGCCGCTGCTCATGACCTCCGATCAGGACAAGCTGCGGCAGATCCTTGCCAATCTCCTGCAGAACGCCAGCGATGCGATCGAACACGAAGGAACCATCACCGTCTCGGCCGCGGCAGCACGTGATACAATAGTCATAAAGGTGATTGATACCGGAAGCGGGATGGATGCTGATACTGCCGCCAAGGCATTCACTCCGTTCTTTACCTCCAAGACGCGGGGAACCGGACTCGGCCTGGCCATTGTTGACCGCATTGTCGGCGTGCTCCGCGGAACAATCAGCCTCGAAACCGCACCGGGGAAAGGAAGCACTTTTACGATTTCGCTTCCGGCTCATCTGCCGGAACGGTAGGGGAACGAATGGAAAAAGCGACCTGCAAGATTCTCATTATCGACGATGAACCGTCCTTCCTGCTGCTGATGACCAGCATCCTGACCGATGCCGGCTATACGGTGCAAGGAGCCTCTGCGCCGGATGCCGCACTCCGCATGCTTGACGAGTTCCGTCCGAACCTCATCATAACCGACCTCAAAATGCCGAAGATGGACGGCATCACCTTCATGGACAAGGCGCGCGAAATCGTGCCCGACGCCGATTTCATCATCGTAACCGCCTATGCGACCGTCGATACCGCAATCGCCGCTCTCAAGAAAGGCGCCCTCGAATACATCACCAAACCGCTCAAGGACCCCGAAGAACTCCGCATCGCCGTCGCCAAAATCGCGGAGCGGCAGAATCTGATCGCTGAAAACCGGCAGCTGCGATCGGACCTGTTCGGGGCACTGCCGCCGCTCGACATCATCTTCGCCGGAATGGAGCCGATCCTGCGCGACATTGAAGACGTTGCGCCGACCGATGCCACCGTCATCATGTACGGCGAGACCGGCACCGGCAAAAGCCTTATCGCGAAAGTACTGCACCATCTGAGCGGACGATCGGGGCCGTTTGTCGAGATCAACTGCGCCGCCATTCCGGAACAACTGCTTGAGTCGGAACTCTTCGGGTACGAAAAAGGCGCTTTTACTGGAGCAAACCAGCAGAAGAAAGGACGTTTCGAGATCGCCAACGACGGGACAATCTTTCTTGATGAAATTGCGGAAATGGGACTCGGCCTGCAGGCAAAACTGCTCAAGGTTTTACAGGACAAGACCTTCGAGCGGCTCGGCTCGCTGAACTCGCTGCGCACCAATGCCCGCATTGTTGCGGCAACGAACCGGAACCTGAAAGAACTCTCTGCCGAAAAGAAGTTTCGCGAAGACCTCTATTACCGGCTCAATGTCTTCCCGGTCACCATCCCGCCGCTCCGTGAACGCACAGCGCAGATTCCCGCGATTGCGGACTTCCTGGTCCGCTCCGTGTCGGCACGGCTCGGCAAACCGGCCCGTCCGCTCTCCGCAAGTGCGTATGCAGCGCTGACTCACTACGATTGGCCCGGCAACATTCGCGAACTCGAAAACCTGATCGAGCGGAGCATCATCATCAGCCGCGGGCAGGAACTCTCTCTGCCGCCCCTCGGAACAGGCACTCCTGCCGAACAGCAGGAAGCATCTTCCCGAGGCGACATGAAAAGCGTTGAACGGACAGCAATCGTCAATGCCCTGAAACAGACCGACGGCAACCGCCGCCGGGCAGCGGAAATCCTCGGCATCTCGCTTCGCTCGCTGCAGTACAAAATCAAGGATTATGCAATAGACCTGTAGATTATTCGCCCGAATCAACCAGTGCCGCAACCGGGCCCTTCGGTAATCGTGACAACCAGTGCCGGAGATAAATCCGGTTTGTCATTGTGCCTTTAATTAGGCGAGGAAGTTATGCAGGATTCGACTGAAGGGCAACGAGTGCTTTTCTTTGCCCAAGCTGTTTTTTGTCGAGAATGGATCCGACCGGGCAGGTTTTGACGCACTCCCCGCAATAATCGCACCGTTCATTAAGCAGGGTTATTCTGCCTTCGGGCATCAGACGCGTTTCATCCTGACCATCCGGGGTACGCATGACGATGGCATCCCGCTTGACAAGATCGCGGCAGACGGCGATGCAGCGTCCACAGCGCACGCATTTATTCACGTCTATCAGAATATCCCGATTGTCGTCCTGCACCGGCAGGGCATCGTAGCGCGGGGCATTCGCCGGCGGCACGACGCCGAATTGGTAAGCGAGTTCCTGCAGGATGCATCTGCCCGCCTTTTCGCAGCACATGCAGTCGTTCGGATGGTTGGCCAGAATGAGCCGGAGTGTTTCCCTCCTGAGTCTCGTCAGGCGATCGCTCTCGGTCAGCACCTCCATTCCCTCAATTGCGGGCGTGGAGCACGCCGCAACCGGCATGCCATACCCCCTGATCTCTACCATGCAGAGCCGGCAGGATCCGAGCGGAAGAATGTGTTTGTCGTTGCAGAGCGTGGGAACACGAATACCTGAGGCCCGGCAAACTTCAAGAATCGTGGTGCCTTCCGTGCATTGAACATCATGACCGTTTACGCGAAACCTGATCGTTGTCTGTTGAGTGAGCGTTTCCATACAATCCCAGAGTTCTATAGTAATGGACGCCTTTCCGGCGAGTCAAATCAGGCGGCAGAATCCTCCCGGTGCCGGACGGTCGGGCTTTTGCCGGCGGGGTTCTCAAACGGAAGATTTCCTGCTACACTGTATCCAGAAGGCGCTTTCTTCTGTCCGGAGATCGTTTTCCCCCTTCCCGCTGGTATCGACGCGCCTCGTTTCGCTGACGGATGCTCGGTCAGCACCGAACACCCGCCAACAGTCTGACAGGGAGCAGCCATGGCAGCTGATATTTCAGGTCCGGTTTTCCATCAGTACCACATCCTCTGCGATACCGTCAGGGAGTATCCCGGCCTGTTGCCTTCCGCAGAGGCGCTGCAGCGCGAGTTGCTCCGCTCGCTGCGCCGTTGGCATGGTGTACTCGACGATCTCAAATCCTACGCGCTCAAAAACTTTCAGCTGCATGACTCCCATCCGCAGGGCCTCGATGCAATGCGTGAAATCACCGGCATCTTCTTCGAAGCGATCGAACATCCCGATCCATCGATATGGCGCAAGGGTGTCGATGCCTTGATGTTTTACCTGGAGAAACTGCTCCTTGACGGACGAAGGCCGCTGCAGGACTACTGGCCCCTGTTGATCTATTCGTTCTCCCGCATCTCTGCATTGGATACCCCACGATTCCTCGCTACGGCTACCAACGCACATCCCCTGAAGCGCATGGGTCAGCGCATTGCCGACAGGATGCCTGAAGAATGCTCAATCGACGGACTGAATGACCTGCTTGAGCGTACGTTCCGGGAGACCTACACGCTCTGGCTGAACGAAAGCGATCCGTCACTCTGGTTTGATGATGTTGCCGCATTTTCACCGCATCTACAGCGGATGAAAGAGCTTCTTCATCCGGTGTCGCATGAAAACCTCCGTGCCCTGCTGGAACATCTCACGTCAACCCGGAACACGGCCAGCACCTCGGGTGTCGGGAGATTGCGCGAACTGCTTGCTTTGCCCGGACACCTCCAGATCGTTACTTACTATGAAGAGAGCTCCGCCAGACTTCCGTCCGAAGGGGACGGGGCATTAAAGATCGCCTACCTGCTCAAGGTGCTGGAATGTGAGAGCCTGTCGGGAATTCATGAGGAAGCGGTCCGGGAGATCGGCAGGACCGTCACGGCCATGCTGAAGGCAGAAACGCCAGCTACGCTTCGCCAGAGCCTTGCAACGCCGCTCGATATTCTGCGGAAGAGCTTCGGACCATTCCCTGAAGCAACCCTGCACTGCATTCAGACGATCGGTACGGGCGTTTATGCCCTCGGCAACAGTGCCCTGGTGGAGTGGTTCAATCAGTCCATCATCGCCTTCGGCTTTCAGCAGCCCAATGTTGCGGGCATCACCGACGACTGGCAGGTAAAATCCAACAAGTCGCATGTGAAAAACATCAGGGTCTGGCTGGAACTGATCGGACAGAATCCAAAGTGGTCGAAGTCGCTGCTCTCGGCGCTGCTGATCAACCTGAGGCTCGGTGGCGTGCATATCAACGATACCGACCTCTTCCAGAAAGACATTACCCGCCTCCTGAACAGCGACATTGCGCCGGTGTACCATCTCGTGAAGCAATTGGCAAAAGGGTTCCCTGCCTATTTCAACATCATCAATGCCGAGGGCGCGCTTCGGGAGGTTTCGACCGCACTTGATGACGCCACCGGAACGCAGGATCCGCTGGTCCACTTCCTGAGAAAACATTGCCATGTCGAGAGCAGCTCCATCATGGTCGACTTCATGGAAGCCGCTCTCGAATTCTGGCGATCAAAGGACAAGAGCGGTCTCAGGGCATACCTTCCGGAAGAAGTCTTTCTGGGAATTGATCCCGAAGGGCCATACGTTGCCGACCTCCATCGGCTCTTCTCAGGACTGTTCGCGGCGCTGAATGCATCTTCAGTTGACGGTCTTCTGACCGCACCCATGACGGCGGTGCAGGAGTGTATCGAAAACATCGATGCACCCGCCAGAGAACGCTCACGCGCCGTACTCATCATACAGTTCTACCGGCTGCTCTGGCAGAAATACCGGCTCGGCACCCACGATCTGGAGGGCCAGCTGGCAATGGCTGCAGGCATGGGACTGCCGCCGGCCGACGACCTGATCGCAGCGCTCCAGAGCGACAGTATCCAGGTCAGGCTGACGGGTGTGCTGCAGTATCTGGACCGTCTGAAAGAGATCATTCTCTCGACCCAACGATTCGAAGCCATCGAAGACATCGCGCGGAAGCGTCACATCGCAGCAGGAATCCCCTCGATGTATGGCCGGTATATCGAAAAGAAGTTCAATGCCCTGGCCCTGACGTTCCGTCTGGAAAATCACGCGAACACCCTGTTTGAGGAATTGATGCGGGCGTTTCCGCTCCGCTTCATCACGCGCGCCACGCTCTTCCAGATCGAGAAATATACCAAACTCTTCTTTCATGCACTCAAGCTCGACGGCATTTCCTCTCATCGTCTCGAAAACACCCTCGAGTTGCTCTCAGGGGCGCTGGAGGTACGGCGATTTTCGTATTCGCAGTTCATCGACATATTCCGGGGGTTTTCCGAAGGGGTACAGGACATCCTGAGTACCTATTACACCGGAGCCCTGAAAGCACACCTCCGCACCATCATCCTCCAGCTCGGCAATGAACGGATCGTTCCGCGATACCGGGACAGCGGCGGCAAGAGTGAACACGATTTTGTGAGCACCGTGACCGAAAAACTGCTGCGGGACCTCGTTGCCCTATCGCCGGGATTGCAGCAGCTGGATACCTTTATCAGCAGCATTCTCCGGACGCTCCACGAACAGGCGGAGGTGCTTGACGAGGAACATCTCGATCTTCTGATGAGCTATGATCCAAAAAAGATCGTCTCGTCCGTCCACTCGCCGAACCGGGCTACCCGTGACCGCATTCATCTCGGCAACAAGGGGTATAACCTCATCCGGCTCTCGTCGCTCGGCATACCGGTTCCGCCGGGGTTCCTGATTACGACCGAGGTCTTCCGCTGCATGCCTGCAATCAGGCAGTTCCGGTATGCGCGGGAACACCTGACGGATGAGATCGCACGGCAGCTGCGGCGGCTTGAAGACGCGACTGGCAGAAAACTCGGCGACCCGCACCGTCCGCTGCTCGTGTCCGCAAGAAGCGGCGCGGCACTTTCGATGCCCGGCATGATGAATTCCTTTCTCAATGTCGGGCTGAATGAAACAACCGTCAACGGACTGATCAGCCTGACCGGCAAACCATGGTTCGCATGGGACTGCTATCGCCGTTTCCTGCAGTGCTGGGGCATGTTTTCCGGCATGGAGCGCGATGTATTCGATGCGATCATCGACTCCTTCAAGCAGCGCTATAAAATCGAGATGAAGCTCCAGTTCTCGCCCGAACAAATGCAGGAGGTGGCGCTCGCATACCGCGACTGCATCGTCCGCAATGGGATTACCATCAGTGACGATCCGTTCGAACAACTTGAAACAGCAATCATGCAGGTCTTTCAGTCATGGGACTCGGAGAAAGCGCGCGCCTATCGTCAAATTCTCGGCATTTCGGAACAATGGGGCACCGCGGTGCTGGTTCAGGCAATGGCATACGGCAATCTCGACACCAGTTCCGGCACCGGTGTGGTCTTCTCCCGCAATCCCCGCGAACTTTCCGACCGGGTGATGCTCTGGGGAGATTTTGCGATCGGCGCGCAGGGAGAGGACATTGTCTCCGGCCTTGTCAAAACCCTTCCGGTTTCGATCGAACAGAAGCATTTCGAAGAGCGCACCTACGACATTTCTCTGGAAGAGCTCTTCCCGGAAATATATGCAGCGCTCCTCAAGACCGTCAAACATCTGGTATATACCGAACAATGGAGCGCCCAGGAGATCGAGTTTACGTTCGAAGGGAAGACCGCGGATCAGCTCTTCATCCTCCAGACGCGCGACATGGCGGTCATGCGTCAGGAGAGCATTGCCGCCTTCGTTCCGACACCAGAACTTTCATCAAGCTACTGCGCGAGCGGCATCGGCGTCGGCGGCGGAGCACTCAGCGGCCGCGCCGTGTTCGACCTGCGCGATATCGAACGGTTCCGCACGGCCGAACCAGCAACACCGCTCATTCTGATCAGGGCAGACACCGTGCCCGATGACATTCAGCTCATATCCGCAACAGATGGTCTGCTGACGTCACGCGGAGGATCGACCTCGCATGCGGCGATCATCGCGAAGCGGCTCGGAAAGGTCTGCATCGTCGGCTGCCCCAGGCTCCAGGTTTTTGAGGCCGACAAGACCTGCATGCTCAACAAGGCAACGATCAAAGCCGGAGACTTTCTCAGCATCGACGGCAGGGGCGGAGCCATCCATCTCGGCCGCCATGCCTCGCAGGAAGTACGGATCATGGCGGAATAATTTGCACAGGGAGGTATATCATGACAACACGCGAAGTAAACATGCTTTCAGGGCAACGGCCGGTGCTCGGCATCAACGGGCTCGGAAGAATCGGCAAACTGACCTTGTGGCACCACATCGGGAGACGGCACTTCTCCGAAATCGTTGTGAATATCGGCAGAAATGTCGGCACCAAACTCGAAGATATCGCACGGTATATCGAAAAGGATTCAACCTATGGCTCACTGCACACCTATCTTCATGGATACAAGGCTGACCGGGTCATTACGGATCTCAATGAGGAAAGCGGCCGCATGGTGGTTGACGGCATTCCGGTAACCGTGCTGCGCCAGACGAGAAATCCGAAAGAGATACCGTGGCGGGAGCATGGGGTGAAACTGGTTGTTGATGCAACCGGGAAATATACGGACCCGACCCTCATGCCGGACGCGAAAGGCGGAGCCGCCCGGGGGCATATCGAAGCCGGGGCCGACAAGGTGATCGTGTCCGCTCCGTTCAAGATCAGGGAAAAGGGCGTTCAGATGCCGGACGATGCAAAAACGCTGGTCCTCGGCATCAATGACCATGAGTTTGAACCGAAGCGCCATGCGATCATCTCGGGAGCATCCTGCACGACAACCTGCCTCGCGTATATGGTAAAGCCGCTCCTCGACTATTTCGGGGCGGACAAGATCCTGAGCGTCTCGATGGCGACCATTCACGGGAGCACCGGTTCGCAGGAAGTCCTTGACCGCCTGCCGGCTGCAGGGGCGACCGACCTCAGAAAAAACCGGAGCATCTTCAACAATATCATCCTTACCACCACCGGCGCGGCAAAAACGCTCGGACTTGTCATTCCGGCCATGAACACCATCGGATTTATAGCAGAGTCGGTGCGGGTTCCGGTTTCGACCGGGTCACTGATCATCCTCGTTGCGGCAATGCGCGATGAAAGCGAAAATCCGGTCATCAACAGGAAGCTGATCAACTCCATCTATCGTGACGCTGGGCAAAAAGATGGACGAGGCTTCATCAGGTTTACGGAAGAACAGAATGTATCATCCGATATTATCGGCATGTATGGTCCGGCCACCATCATTGAAGGAAACGAAACGCATACCCGTACCGCAGTGGTCAGTCTCGACCTGCGGGCGTTGCTGGCATCCTCCGGAACACAGGTGCCGGCCGATGCCCTCACCACCGTCAAAGTGCCGATTACGCAGGCAGTGATCTACGGATGGTACGACAACGAGCTCGGCAGCTATACCAACATGCTGGGCGGATTGACCACAAAAATCGCTGCCAGTGTTTACCAATAAAAAAGCAGGAAATTGGGAGGCTGCGACAGTCTCTTTCGTCAGTGGTGCCCATCATCGGCATTTATATGGATTGGGAGGAGACCGGCGATGCAAAGATTGCACCAATCCGCGCAATCTTTGCATCAAAATCGGGGCACCCGGAAAAATCAATCTGGCCGCAAGGAAATATATCTTTGTTTTTAAATGATTTTTATAGACTTACAAGATATGGCACGATGGTTGCTCTTCTGAAAGAAACAATTTCGTTTCAGGAGGTATCACCATGAAGACCAGAATCATCATCGCAGCAGCCCTTGTGCTGGTACTTGCATTGGCAGGCACCACCCTCGCAGCGGGGATGGGCATGGGCAGAGGAATGGGCATGGGGCCGGCAGGCTGCCCGATGCTGACCGGCACCACACCGGCAAATCTGACCCCGGAACAGACCGCGAAGTTTCAGGCTTTCCAGAAAGACACAGCGGCACAGCGCGACACGATCGTGAAGCTCCATCAGGAAATGTGGAATCTGAGAGCCCAGCAAAATCCTGACTGGAATGCAATCAATGCAAAACATCAGGAAATCTTCAGGCTGAGAACCGAACTCGCCCAGAAGGCACAGGCGGCGGGAATTGCCGGATACGGTTATGGTTATGGCCGTGGCGGCGGCAGAGGCATGGGCGGTGGAATGGGTATGGGATACGGCAGAGGCTGTTGCTTCTAAAAACCGCCTGCAGTGCAAAACAGGGTATAATCATTCAGCGGCTGTCTTTCGGCAGCCGCTGAATCGTATCAGATTCAGGGAGACACTACATGCGTCGGTATCATTATCTCATTCCTGCATTCATCCTGCTCTTGCTTTTCAGCTGCGTGTCCGCGGCGGTGGCTGCGGAAGAAAGCGACGATGTTCCGGGATACGATGAAAATACCGAGGTCACAATCAGAGGGGTCATTGCAGACAGCGGCATGTACCGGCGAGGACCGGTTGTGCTTCTGGTCAAGGCGGATACAAAAACCTATCAGGTGGTCACCGCCCCCCGCTGGTATCTCGCACAGGAAGGTATTGTGTTTACTTCGGGGGAAAAGATCGAGGTGACCGGATCAAAATATTACGCCAAAGACGGCAGCCTCTCCCTGATCGCCCACACCATCAAGTTTGCCGGCAAGACAACGGCCATTGCCTTCCGCGACGGGTCGTGCAATCCCCTCTGGAAACAGCACCGACGCGGCCATCAGATGCGTAACCGCTAGATTCTTCCCGATACTTGCATATATAATAATCTGAATATGTGACATGGGCGCATGCAGCCAGGGGGAGCGTTGGCACACAATGTTGTTGTCAGCTTTGAACGTGATCAGGTAAAAATCTTTCATGTTGAGGCAGCGGGGTCTTCCCTCTCCCTCACAAAAAGCCTTTCCATTCCCTTTTCCGACTTCTCCGCGTACCTGAAGCGAGAAACCGCTTCGTCGTTCATTGTTACCGCCGTTTTTTCGGATGCATACCAGTATACCCTGCAGCATCCGGTTCTGAAGCCGGCGTTCATGCAGAAAATCCTGGAAGCGGAAATCCGCAAACGTTTTCCGGATCTCAAGGAATTTGCATTCTTCTCGATTCCGGTCGGCGAACTTGTGCAGGACAACAAAAAAATGCTCGAGTCGTTCATCTATGCCGTCGGCGTCGAAGAGTTGTCACGCATCACAACGCCTTTTGCGGAGAACAACAAAACCATAACCGCGCTTGTCCCCGATTTTCTTCCGGTCTCATACCTGTTGCCCGCCTCCGCGGAATACCAGGATGAGACGGTCCTGATGATCGCGTCGGTTGCAGATGAGCGCATCCTGCTGCTGTTCAGACAGCATGCACTGGTCTTTGTCCGAAGGGTCACCGCGCTTTCGCCGGAATACAGCAGCATCGACATCCAGAATATCAACATGACCGTCAACTACTGCCGCCAGACCATGCGGCTCAATCCGGCCCGCGCAGTCTTTGTCGGCGCTGCTCCCGAAGCGGCGCTCGCAGCAGAACTGATCCTTCCGGCTGAAACCCTGACGATGACTCCCGATCGGGCTGCCGGCATACCGTCCGACTCCATCGGTCCGGTCGCCGCTTCCCTCTACGGAGCACGCTGTAAATCTTTTTCCCTGCTGCCGCCCGAATACCGCGATTATCTGTCCCAGCGCCGGATATTGCGGCTGATAGCCGTCGCCTGCGGCGTAATCAGTTGCCTTGCACTTGCCTTTATCGTCTGGCGGGGGATCGAATTGGTCTCACTGAAAAACCGTTGCGAACACCTGCGGGCAGAGTTATCCCGCGGAGAGGCATTGTTCAGGGCATACCAGCAGGAGCGGGCGGCATTTCAGCCATACCGCCCGGTGGTTGATTTCCTGAATGCGGCGCACTCTGTGCCGAATCCAGCAGTCCTGCTGGCGCGTCTTGCGGCACTCGGTCACCCGGATTTCGAGCGGGTACGGATCCATGCGGCAACAGCGAAATCCGAAGCGGACGCAATGTCGATAGTCCTGAAAGGTTCCCTTGCCGACACTGAATTCACTGCCATGCACAAGCATTTCCTCCATCTCAAGCAGACCATTCAGGGCATACAGGGAGCACAGATCATGAACGAAAAGGTCGAACTGAAGTCCCGCTCTTTTGAGCTTGCGGTAAAATTTCAGAGGCAGGGGGACTAATGCTGCGTTCCCGTCTGACGCAGAATATGGTCCGCATCGCAGTCCTGGGAGCTGCGACGGCAGTCCTCGTTTTCTGTGCGTTGGTCTTCGGGAAATATGTCGACGCAACTGCCCGGGCAGCAGATCGCCTCCAGCAGGCGCAGTTTGCGGGTCCCCGTGTTGAACAGGCACTGCGGGACATGAAGACAAGCCGGGAACGCATGGCCACACTCCTGCCCCAACCGGAAAAAACGCCGGACACGATGCTCATGCATGCGCTCGATGACATCAAGAAACGCATGCCCGCCGCCGAAATATCGGTGACTGCGGTGGAAACGCGATCCGGAGAACGCGTTGTTCCGGTCATCATCACCGGCGCCATTACCGATTACTCGCGTTTTGTGAACGATATTGCATGGCTGAACGAATCACGGTTACCGCTCTTTTCAATCAGCAGTATCACCATCGGAAGCGAGACCGAGAAAAAATCGTTTCTCCCGTTTACGGTCACCGGACTGCTCCGCATCCCGGAAACATTGCCGGCCGCCAAGCCGCAGCAGGGAGGGCACCAGTAATGGCTGCCCCGGTCAACCGTTCACGATTCCTCCTCTTCTCGGCCGTTCCGGTCATTGCCCTGCTGATTGCATTTGCCGCGTCACGATCGATTCACTTCAATCCGCCGGTTACCCCGCAGGAGCAGGCACGGGCGGCAGTCCCGGCTGAACCGCTCAGGCTTGACCTTCGCCAGGCTCAGGAAGTGCATGGGCTGGCCAGTCCGTTCCGGACCGCTTCCGGGGACAAAGCAGGGTATCCCGAAACGCCGCTTGCCGAAATGGCTCCGGGAAACGCCCAAACAAGAAGTCTTACCTTCATTCTCATGAATGCGGAACGCAAAATAGCCATCATAAACGGACAGGTTGTGCGGGAAGGTGACCGGTTCGAAGGATCACGCATCGCACGTATCGAAAAAACACGGGTACTGGTAAAGGGCAAAGGGGGTCAGGAATGGCTGGTATTACAGGAACACTGACACGATCGCACATCGGTCGCTGCACAATCGTCTGCACCTGTGCGGCGCTGCTCGGCGGCATGCTGCTGGGCGGATGCGCAGCACGCGAAAAAAAACAGGAAATCCAGATTCCGCCGGAGACGCGCTCTGCGCAGGCGCATCGTCCCCAGATTCCGGAGCTGAAGCTTCCGGAACCGGCGCCGGTGATCGAGGAGATTTCGCCGCTCAAGACTCGCATAGTCGATGTCATCGCCCGCAACACCCCGTTGCGGGACGTTCTCCATGTTATTGCCGATGCGACCGGACTGAACCTCATCATGGAGCGCGAGGTGAACCCCGACTTTCCGGTGACCATGACCCTCAGAAATGTTACCGCCAAGGATGCGCTCGATACTATTTTCGCTTCGGTCGACTATTTCTACGCAATCGAAAACAACATGATGTTCATCAGGGCGACCGACTCGCGCGTCTATGAGCTCGGGTTCCCGGCGATCGTTCAGAACTATTCGGTCGATGTCGGCGGCGATATCCTGAGCGGTGCGTCCGGCAACAACACCGGCGGCACCTCGACCGGATCATCCTCGTCGACATCCGGAGGTTCGACATCCTCAGGCACCAACAATCTGCGCGGTAATGTCTCGCAAAACACCAAAAGCGACCAGACCGCCTTCAACTTCTGGGACACGATCGAAAAATCCCTGGCGGGCATTCTGAAACCTGCCGCTGCCCCGGGACCGGCATCCGCGTCCGGAACAGTCCAGGAAAGCTTCACCCTGAACCGCCTGACCGGAACCATTGTCGTCAATGCATCCAAACGAAACCTGAAACGGGTCGAGCAGTATCTCAACGCGGTTCGCAAGGTGATCAACCGCCAGGTGCTGGTCGAGGCGAAAATCGTCGAGGTAAGCCTCTCCGACAACTTCCAGTTCGGCATCGACTGGGCGCTCGTCGGCTACAAAGCGGGCGTCGGCACCTACGGCGCGTCCAATCTGGTCATGAATACCATGACCGGCGTGAACTATAATCCGGGGACACGCACGCTCTCGGGGATTCAATCGGGTCCCAACCCGGCACCCCAGCAGGGATTTGCAAAACCGGGATTCAATCTCGGAGTGACCGGCAGCAACTTTGCGGCGATTGTCACGGCACTGCAGGAGCAGGGAGATGTGCGGACTCTTTCGAATCCGCGGGTAAGCATCATGAACGGCCAGACCGCCCTGCTCAGTGTCGGGCGGAATACCAACTATATCGCAAAAGTGGAAACCTCGATCAATTCTTCCACCGTGAACAATCTGGTCACCTATACGGTTACCCAAGGCAATGTGCTCTCCGGCATTATCATCGGCCTCATCCCGTTCGTGAATGAAAACGGCGAGATCTCGCTGACCATCACACCGATCGTATCCAATCTTGTAAGCCTGGAGGACAAGACGTTCGGCATTAACCAGACGTCGATTTCGCTTCCGACCGTCGATCTCCGTGAGCTCAGCACGACGGTCAAGGTCAGGGACGGCCAGACGATCGTCATCGGCGGCCTCATCGACCAGCGTGAACAGGTGGTGGACGACAAAGTGCCGATGCTCGGCGATATTCCGCTTCTGGGGGAACTCTTCACCAAGCGGACCAAGATGAACCGGAAATCCGAGCTGGTGGTCATCCTCCAGCCGATGCTGCTCGCCCGATAGCCATGGCCCAGACAACTCCGATACGCATCGGCGACCTGCTGCTCCAGCGGGGTCTGCTCAGCAAAAAACAGCTGCATGTTGCCCTCATGCAGCAGCGCATGACGGGAGATCTGCTCGGCGACACCCTGATCAAGCTTGGTTTTGTCTCGGCAAAGGAGATGGGGATCATCCTTGCCGAACAGGGGGGATTCAGCTTCATCGATCTCAGCGAATTCTCCGTTTCCGAAGAAGCTCTGCGCATGGTGCCGAAGGAAGTGGCTGAAAAAGCCCAGTTCATTCCGCTCGAGCTTGAAAACGGCAGACTGCACATTGGTATCACCAATCCGAGCAATATTCTGGCCATCGATACGGTCACCCGCCTCACCCGGCAACAGCCGCGCGCCTCGATGGTCGATGCGAACAGTCTTTTCGAAGCCGTTGAACGCGCCTACTATTTCCTCGAAAATCCGATCCAGAAACGCATCGACGCCATTCTGACGGATATGCGCACCACCAATACCGCGGGAGGCCAGAATGTAAGCACGCTCACCGACGTGATGATCATGGACGGCATACGCAAAAATGCGACCGATATCCACATCAACCCTGCCGCAGACGTGGTGAACGTGTTTTACCGCATCGACGGCGTTTTACAGCACGGCCATACCTTCCCGAAAATTGCCGGCAACGCCCTGACATCCCGGCTGAAGATCCTCTCCCAGCTCGACATTGCCGAACAGCGGCTCCCGCAGGACGGATCCTTCACCTTTCCGTTTCTCTCGCGCAGCTATGATGTCCGCATTTCGACGATTCCGACGATCTTCGGTGAAAATATCGTCCTGCGCATTCTTGCGGGATCGGGAGACCTGCCCCGGCTCGAACGGTTGGGCTTTGATGCCGCTGATGTCGAGCAGGTTCAATCCCTTTTTGCGAAACCGCACGGCATCATTCTCATTACCGGTCCGACCGGCAGCGGTAAGACCACCACATTATATGCGGCATTGCGGGAAGTCAATATCCTCGAGCGCAACGTCATAACCGTGGAGGACCCCGTCGAGTACAAACTCTGCTTTGTTCAGCAGACCCAGGTCAATGAAAAAGTCGGGTATGACTTCGCCCTTGCCGGCCGTAACTTCATGCGGCAGGATCCCGACGTGATGCTCATCGGGGAAATCCGCGATGAAGAGACCGCCAAGATTGCTGTCCGCGCCTCCATAACCGGCCATCTGGTGTTGACGACACTCCATACGAACGATGCGGTCACCGCGATTCCCCGCCTGCTCGACCTGAGCGTCGACCGGTTTCTCATGTCGTCCTCCCTGCTGGCGATCCTTGCACAGCGGCTGATTCGCAAAAACTGCCCCTTCTGCTCCGCTGAATACGAACTGTCTCCGAAGGAACGGAGGATTTTGCTCGATGCCGGTTTTGATCAGGGCTCCGGCAGGCGCGGCGCAGGATGCCCGCACTGCAGCGGGACCGGGTATCTCGGGAGGACATGTATCTCCGAGATCATCGTGATCAATGATGAGTTGCGCGAACTGGTCTATTCCGCCGCTTCGGTCGGCAAGCTGAAAGAAGCCGCCATTGCCAACGGCATGCGGCCGTTCCGCGTTGACGGGCTGAAGAAGGCGGTTGAAGGAGTAACCACCATACAGGAAGTGCTGCGGGTAGCGGGATGAGCTTCTTTGCTTACAAGGCGCTCGATGAAACCGGCAAGGAGAGCCGTGGGGCATTGGAGGCCGCCGATGCCGCCGCCGTCTACGGCATGCTTTCCGATCGCGGCCTGTATGTGGTATCGATCACCGAATCGAGCCGGCTGGCCGCAGGGATCAGGCGGGGATTCAGGGCCCGCCGCATCAAACGGTCCGACATCATCGAGCTGGCCAATAATCTGTCGGTCATGCTGGCTGCCGGAGTGCCGCTGCTCACAGCCCTCGGCGACATCATCTCGACCCTGGAGAACGCCTTTTTCCAGCACATCATCACCGAAATAAAACTCGCCATCGAAGGAGGCGCGAGCTTTTCCGATGCCGTTGCACTGCATCGTGACGTTTTCCCGGATATCTTTGTGCGGCTGGTCCGGATCGGTGAGGAAACCGGCAGACTGGACCGCAGTCTGAAGGATATCGCCGATCATCTCCAGAAGATGGAAGAGCTCTCCCAATCCATCAAGCGGGCCATGATTTATCCCGCATTTGCGATCGTTACCACCATGGGGGCGCTGATCTTCTGGCTGGCATATGTTCTGCCCAAGATCCTGAAGGTCTTTATCGAAATGAAGGTGCAGCTTCCGTTCGTGACGCGCGTGCTCATTGTCGTCAGCAACGTCATGCAGGACTTCTGGTTTCTCTTTCTCCTGTTGCCGGTGCTTCTGTTTGCCGCAGTCAAGCTCCTGAAGCAGTATCCGGCGACATGCTACTGGGTCGACGCGGCAAAGCTCCGCGTTCCGGTGGTGAAGCTCGTTGTGATCAACAAACTTCTGGCGCTCTTTTCCGAGCAGCTCAGAATCCTGATCACTGCAGGAATTACCATAGACCGGGCGCTCGGCATCATTGCGGACGTGATCGGCAACGATGTGTTCCGGCGGGCACTGGTATCAGTCAAGGAGGACGTTTCCTTCGGCTCTCCCATTGCCGATTCCCTGCGGAAACATCCCGTCTTTCCCCCGCTCGTCCTCCGCATGGTCGATATCGGTGAATCGACCGGAAACCTGGACGGACAATTCACGTTTCTATCTCAATACTATATCAGGAAGCTTGATGACGTTTCGGACCGGATCGGCAAGCTGGTCGAGCCGATCGTCATCACGATCATCGGCCTGCTGTTTGCAATAATCGTTATCGGGCTCATGTTCCCGATCTATGAACTCGTATCGAAAATGGGGAAATAGGACGGCATATGGCGAACGACTATCTCGCTTTTTTTAACCTGCAGCAGGACCCTTTCCGGATGCCGCCGGACCCGTTTTATTTCTATCCGGCCGAACGGCATAACGAGATTCTCTCATCGCTGAATTTTGCCATTGAGCAGAAGGAGGGCTTCTTCCTCGCAACCGGCGAGCCGGGAACCGGGAAAACCACCATTCTGAAAGTCTTCATCGAGCACTGGAACGATCGCGCGGAAATCGCCCTGATCATGACCCCGCGCCTGAACCCCGAAGAGTTTCTTGCCGCGGTGCTTGACGATCTCAAAGTCCCCCTCTCGGGGAACAACAAACACGACATGATCAAGGAGTTCCGCTCATTTCTGCTCAGGACGACCGCAGCGGACAGACGGGTCATTCTTATTGTCGACGAAGCACAGAACCTGCCGGATGAAACCCTTGAAGAACTCCGCCTGTTGTCCAATCTCGAAACGGAAAAGGAAAAACTGATCCAGATCGTGCTGCTCGGGCAGCCGGAATTTCGCGAGCGAATCATGCATTCATCGCTCCGCCAGCTGAATCAGCGCATTTCGGTCCGCTCCAGCCTTGCCCCGCTCTCGTATCAGGAGACGGTCGATTACATCCAGTACCGGTTGATGAAATCAGGAGCGACTGCGATTCTGTTCGACGAGGCGGCAAAAAAAAGCATCTATGCCTATTCGGGAGGAATTCCACGCCTCATCAATCTGTCAGCATCGCGAGCCATGATGGCTGCTTTTGTGGACGGGAGCAGGCAGGTCCGGGGCAAACATGCCGATCAGGCGATCCTGCATCTTCAGGATGCGCCGCACCCGGCGGCAAAACGCTTTTCGCGTGGCGCGATTGCTGCCGTCGCTGCAGGAGTCATGATGGCAGGGCTTGTTGGAATCGCTGGTTTCCGTCTGAACCTGTCCGGCCATCCCGGCGGAGCGCCGTCATCTCCGGCAACTGCACAGACGGCTTCGCAGCCGGCAGTCGAAACAGCGTCGACAGGTTCCCCCCAGACCCTCGTGATCGCCGCCGGCAAGGCGAATCTCCGGGTCGAACCGGCAATGGACGCGCGCATCGCCGCCCGGGCCGATCAGGGCGAGCGGTTTGTCATTACCGGCTGGAAAGACGGGGACGACGACCATGCATGGTACCGGATCAGCCACTCAGATGGCCGGGAACTCTGGGTTCGCGCGGACAAGGTAATCAAAATCCTCGACCGGAAGCATCCGTAACAACCGCCAATCTGCCCGCGAAACGGTTTGCGGCAGATTCATTCCCAAAATTGTCATTGGATTTGACCCTATAACGCTCCGAGCCTGGCTGGACTGGCAACAGAGCGGATTTATTCGGCGAAGCGGCACATGCAGGACGTATGTGCGAGGCGAATACCTCGGAGGACGGCTGGACGCCGTCCGGGAAACGGGGCCCCCGAAAATGTCGATGACTTTTCGGGGTGGCAGTTGAGCGGCGTTGCCTGTCCTGCCAGGCTAGTGACAATTCTGGGTTCATTCCCCAAGGACGGAAAGCCGTTCGTTTATCAGCCTTTGTACCGCAGGATCAGGGTTGGTGCCGGCAATCTCCTGATAATATCTGATTGCGTCG
>JAAYUK010000266.1 GCA_012517735.1 Nitrospiraceae bacterium | reverse complement strand
GGTGGCGGCAGCGTCATACACAATAAGGCCGTCGGTCGTCAGCTCCTTTTCGTGCAGGGGAATCGTGGCGCTGTCGAGTACGACGAGGATGTCGATTCCATTCCTCGACGCCATGACCGGCTGGTCGGCAACGCGGATCTGGTAGATGTTGTGGCCGCCGCGTATCCGGGATTCGTAATCCTGATGGGTAAAGACATGATAGCCCGAGCGCGCAAACAGGCGTGCAAGCGTATCACCGATCGTGAGAATGCCTTGTCCCGCTTCGCCGCCTATTTTGATCGTGTAGTCCATGTTTGGAGGAGTTTAATACTCTCAAGTATAGGCAATCCAGTGAATGATTGCAAATATCCGGGAGCAGAAGAGCGCCAGCAACAGGGAAAAGAAACAGGCAAAACAGGCAGGAAACGCCCCTGCCTGTTTTACCTGTTTCGGGTTCTTGCAGAACTTTTATGCGTGAGCGGGCATCATCGGGCGCATCTGCGACATTTGCTCACGATGCACAACGCGATTGCGCCCGAACTGCTTGGCACAGTAGAGAGCCTGATCGGCACGGCTGAGCGCATCGATAACATCAGTTTCCTCCGGCAGAACCGAAGCAACGCCTATGCTGATCGAACAGTGAATCGTCTGATTCTCGAAGCGGATCGGCTGATACGACAACCGCTGCCGGATTCTGTCGAGCGGCTGAACTGCCTGTTTTTCGTCCGTATCGGGAAGCACCAGCAGGAACTCTTCACCGCCGAACCGGATGACCAGATCGCATTCACGAAGCTGCGACTTCAGCGACTGCGCTACACTCTGGATAACCTTGTCCCCGGCAAGATGGCCGTAAGTATCATTGATGTTCTTGAATTTGTCGATGTCCGCCATGGCGATCGAAAGGGTGCGCCCGTGGCGGCGGGCACGGGAAAGCTCTTCCCGCAGGCGCGCCATGCCGGCGCGGCGATTGTAGACGCCGGTCAGCTCGTCGAACGAAAGCTGGTGCTGCATCCTGTCGATCGAGTGCTTCAGGTTCGTCTCGGTCTTCCGAGTCAGGTAATGATGCACAAAGATGAAATTGCCGACGCTGAGCACCAGACCCCATACGGCGATGATCGAAATGGTGCTGACGTCCCGCAGTCCTTTTACGCTGACCAGCAGCACCGGAATGAACAAGGTCAGAAAGATTGCATTCACCGCAATCATTTTCTTGATATCGCGAGAGAGATTGAGTGCGACCATTTTTGAGCTCATTTCGTTCTCCTCCTCTGCCTGCATGATGCTTTTACAACACATACAAGCATGCAATTGGTATGCCTGGAGAATCAGAAGAGTTTTTTATTGAAAAATAAGTGAAAATCCCAGGCGCCCGATGGCCGGTGTCAGAATATTGGCAAAAAAAGACCCGAATATGGCGTTTTTTGCCGGGTAAAATATGCAGTAGGCTAAACCTGGAATTGTCATTAGGCCGGCAGGGCAGGCAACGCCGCTCAACTGTCACCCCGAAAAGTCATCGACATTTTCGGGGGCCCCGCTTCTCGGACGGCATCCCGCCGTCCTCCGAGGTATTCGCCTCGCACATACGTCCTGTATGTGCAGCTTCGCCGAATAAATCCGCTCTGTTGCCAGC
>JAAYUK010000265.1 GCA_012517735.1 Nitrospiraceae bacterium | reverse complement strand
CCGGAGCCGGTACAGAGGTCGGCGATACGGTTGACCCGCGCCATATCGACGAACGTTGCGAGCAGCAATGCATCAACCGAAAACCGGTAGCCGTTTTTGTGCTGATAGATCTGGATGTCGCGGATAAAATCGAGGGTAGTCATCAGGACAGCATCAGTCGCCGTTGATCAGTTCCACAAGCTCCGCCAGCATCCGGTCTTCAGGAATCTTTTTCACCACTTCCCCTTTTTTGAAGAGGAGCGCCATGCCTTTGCCCCCGGCAATGCCGAAGTCGGCTTCGCGCGCCTCTCCCGGACCGTTGACCACGCACCCCATGACCGCCACCGTGATCGGCTTTTCGACCGATCTCAGAACGCGGGCAACCTCCTCGGCGACCGGCCGCAGATCGACTTGACAGCGGCCGCAGGTCGGGCACGAAACGATCTCCGCACCACGCTGGCGGATGCCGACTGCACGGAGGATTTCATATGCTGTGCGCACCTCTTCCTCCGGCGGCGCTGTCAGGGAAACCCGCATGGTGTCGCCGATACCCTCGGCAAGCAGAATGCCGAGACCGACCGCGCTTTTCACGGCCCCCGGAAACAGGGGACCGGTTTCGGTGATCCCGATATGGAGCGGATAGTCGTAGCGGGATGAAAACAGCCGGTACGCATTGACCGTCATCATGACATTGGACGCCTTGAGCGATACCTTGATATCCCGGAAATCGAGATCCTCAAGAATGCGGATATGCCCCTGGGCGCTTTCGACAATGGCTTCAGGCGTCGGATGGCCGTATTCTTCGAGGAGATGCTTTTCGAGCGAACCGGCGTTCACTCCGATGCGGATCGGGATGCCCCGCTCTTTTGCCGCAGTCACCACTTCCCGGACCTTCCACTCCGCGCCGATGTTGCCGGGATTCAGGCGCAGACCCGCAACACCCTGACGGATCGCCTCAAGCGCCAGCCGGTAATCAAAGTGAATATCGGCGATCATTGGCATGGTCACCTGCTTCCGGATCGTGCCGAGCGCCAGCGCGGCCTCTTCATCCGGCACCGCCAGCCGTATGATCTCGCAGCCCGCTGCCTCAAGCGTCCGTATCTGGGCAACCGTGGCCGCAACATCACGCGTGTCGGTCTTGGTCATTGACTGCACCGAAACCGGTGCGCCACCGCCGACCGCAAGACCGCCGACCGCAATCTGCCGGGTCATTCTGCGCTCAATCATTTCGCCGTTCCATTCCCTTTGCCGTTGCCATTGCCCTTCTCCTCCGCTGACAGCCCGGTATCGGGGAGTTCCTGCTCCAGCCGCTGTCCTGCACGGACACGGGCCACGGCCGCATTATGTTCCGATAGCGTGGTCGAAAAATAATGAGAGCGGTCATTCTTTGCAACAAAAAAGATATACGGCACCTTTGCGGGATAGAGCGCCGCCCTGATCGACTTGATACCCGGCGAGGCGATGGGGCCGGGGGGAAGCCCCTGGATGACATAGGTATTGTAATGAGACTTCCGTCGCAGATCCTCGCGGGTGATGCGTTGCCGGGAACTCTTGAACCCATAGACGGATGTAGGATCGGCCTGCAGCGGCATGCCTTTCTTGAGACGGTTGTGATAGACCGCCGAGATGATCGCCCGTTCGCTGTCGACAACCGCTTCCTTCTCGATAATCGAGGCAAGCGTCAGCACCTCGTTCTCGGTCAAGCCGAGCTGGTCTGCCCGCTTTTCGAGCTCTTCGGTGTATTCTTCACGCAATTTCTGGACCATGACTTTCAGGACGGTCGTCGGCTTGGTGCCTTTCGAAAATCGATACGTCTGCGGATACAGATATCCCTCCAGGCTGGGCGACTCAATATCAAGATCATCGAGAAATGATTTGCTGAATGCGAGCTCCTTGAAGACGTCAGGAGCCATGAGCTTCGCGTCCAGCAGTTTCTTGCCGATTTCCAGAAGACTGTCACCCTCGACAATGGTCACTTCATATTCGAGCACCTTGCCGAGACGCAGCTTGAGCAGCACGTCATACGGAGTCACCTTGCCGCTGAATACATAAAAACCGGCCCGGATGCGCTTGTCGATTCCGGTCACCCGACCGATAGCGATAAACAGGAGCTCGTCACGGATAAGCCCGCTTTTGGAGAGAATCGCAACCGCCTCGCGGAACGTCGCCCCTTCCGGAATCTGCACTTCAACTTCGGTAGAGTCGTCCTTCGTCGGAGCAAACAGCTGGTAGCCGACAACAGCAAGGCCCAACACCATGCTGATAAGAATGAGATAGTTCAGTTTTTTTATCATACTAGTAAGAATAGCAGAGTATTTGGCAAAAAGTAACAGAATCCACTGGTCATGATGAAACAACGGGGTGGCCGATCGGCCACCCCGTGTAAGCTGCCTTCAAAGAATCTCCCCGCGGGTTTGCGGTTCGATCCTCGATTGATCGCTTTTTTAGTACATGCCGCCCATGTCGCCCATACCTCCCGGCATCGCCGGCATCTTCTTTTCTTCTTCCTGCACCTCGGTGATCATCACTTCGGTGGTCAGAAGCAGACCTGCAACAGAAGAAGCGTTCTGCAGGGCGGTTCTGGTGACCTTGGTCGGGTCGATAATGCCGCTTTCGAGCATATCGACATATTTCTCGGAATATGCGTCGTAGCCCTGGTTGGCATCCTTGGCGGCCTTGACCTTCTCGACAACAATCGCCGGCTCGACGCCCGCGTTGTTGACGATCTGCTTGATCGGCTCTTCGAGCGCCTTCTTGACGATATTCACGCCGATCTGCTGATCGTGCTCAAGCTTCAGATCGTTGAGGCTCTTGATGCAGCGGATCAGTGCAACGCCGCCGCCCGGCACGATACCTTCCTCGACCGCTGCGCGGGTTGCATGGAGAGCATCCTCAACACGGGCCTTCTTCTCCTTCATCTCCGCTTCGGTCGCCGCACCGACGTTGATGACTGCAACGCCGCCGACGAGCTTTGCAAGGCGCTCCTGGAGCTTCTCACGGTCATAGTCGGAGGTGGTTTCCTCGATCTGGGCCTTGATCTGCTTTACACGGCCCTGAATTTTCGCCTCTTCGCCGGCACCTTCGACAATGGTGGTGTTTTCCTTGTCGACGGTGATCTTGCGTGCACGGCCGAGGTCGGTCAGCTTGACGCCTTCGAGCTTCAGGCCGAGGTCTTCGGAGATCACGGTGCCGCCGGTGAGGATTGCGATGTCTTCAAGCATTGCCTTGCGGCGGTCGCCAAAGCCGGGAGCCTTGACTGCGCAGACATTGATGGTGCCACGGAGCTTGTTGACAACGAGGGTTGCAAGCGCCTCGCCCTCGATGTCTTCAGCGATGATCATGAGCGGCTTGCCCTGGCGTGCGGTCTGCTCGAGAATCGGGAGCAGATCCTTCATGGAGCTGATCTTTTTGTCATGAATGAGCACATAGGCATCCGCAAGGCTGCACTCCATACGCTCCGGATCGGTTACAAAGTACGGGGAAACATACCCGCGGTCGAACTGCATGCCCTCGACAACATCGAGAGTGGTCGCCATGCTCTTTGCTTCTTCAACGGTGATGACGCCGTCCTTGCCGACCTTGTCCATCGCGTCGGCGATGAGTTCGCCAATGGTAGCATCGTTGTTGGCAGAGATGGTGCCGACCTGGGCAATCTCTTTCTTGTCTGCAACCGGCTTGGACATCTTCTTCAGTTCGGCGACAATCGTCTCGACAGCCTTGTCGATGCCGCGCTTGATGTCGATGCTGTTTGCGCCGGCGGTTACATACTTCATGCCTTCCTTATAGATTGCATATGCCAGAACGGTAGCGGTCGTGGTACCGTCACCGGCAACATCAGAGGTCTTGGATGCGACTTCGCGGACGAGCTGGGCGCCCATGTTCTCATACGGATCCTTCAGCTCGATCTCTTTTGC
Source organism: Nitrospiraceae bacterium (assembly GCA_012517735.1). GTDB lineage: Bacteria > Nitrospirota > Thermodesulfovibrionia > Thermodesulfovibrionales > Dissulfurispiraceae > JAAYUK01. The sequence continues at coordinate 637 of JAAYUK010000265.1, read as the reverse complement.
AACGGTAACGCCATCTTTCGTGATGGTCGGAGCGCCGAATTTGCGGTCGATCACAACATTGCGGCCGCGCGGGCCGAGGGTTGCCTTTACTGCTTCGGTCAGAACGGTGACGCCGCGCATGATCGCCTGCCGTGCTGCCTCATCAAACAAAAGCTGCTTTGCTGCCATAGTTCAGTATCCTCCCTTTTCCTTTATTCGATGATTCCGAGAATGTCTTCTTCTTTGACGATCAGGTACTCGACGTCGTCGATCTTGATCTTGGAGCCTGAGTACTTGTCGAAGAGAACGGTCTGGCCGACCTTCAGCTCCTTTGCTTCGGAGCCGACCGCCTCAACCGTACCCTTCTGCGGCTTTTCCTTTGCATTGTCCGGAATGTAAATACCACCTGCGGTCTTTTCGAGACCCTCGTCGGAGTACTTCACGACGACCCTGTCCTTCAACGGCTTGATCTTCATACTTCAACCTCCTTGAAATGATAGTGAGTTGGTTTGTTAGCACTCAGCCTTGATGAGTGCTACTATATCACAAACCAATCGGGAGGTGTCAAGAGCACAAACCAACCCATTGATTCATAATGATTATTCGTGAACGCTCACTCGAGGCAGATGAATCGTTCGGCTGTGCTTCCGCCGCCACT
>JAAYUK010000002.1 GCA_012517735.1 Nitrospiraceae bacterium | reverse complement strand
GCCGTTCGAATCGGCTCGCCCCGACCATTTCTTCCCCTCTCTCTTTTTGGAAGCAGCTCGCTGTCTTTGCTTCTTTTCCCTTCCCAAGTATGCATTCGCATTCCTGCTTAATGGAGATGGAGCGATTGCTTTCAGTGCACTCCAGCATTCGGTGAAGCCAGACATGAATGCCGGCGATGTTTTCGTAGATGTGCTGACAGTACCAGTCTGACTATGTGCAGGAACGCCGCCGTGTCCATCCGGATGCTCAAGGAGATTTCAGACAGACGTTGATTGCGTATTTTCATAATGATGTTTATGGAGGTATCATTTTTTTTTATGGTTTTTGGTATACTTGCCTGTGCATGGATGATCTGAAGTTTATCGCCCGGGTCATCGCTGCTGCAGATGCATCGCCACGCCAAAGCGGTTGAGTAGATGGAACTTGCTGATAAATGAAGGATTGGCATGGGGTTTCTGGTCACCTTCCCTCGATGCTCCGGCCATGGTTCCCTCACCTTCACGGCAGGCGCGAATAGAGAATAAATTCTCCGAATACGCCGTATAAGATTAATTACATTGAAGCGGTTTGTCTTTTTCTGGTACAATGAAGGAGCCTAAAAAAAGGCAATGTTTCCAATGGGTTAACAGCAATATCGTATTACGATATGCACTATGCAAGGAGGGAACCATGGCAGAGAATGTAGAGATCAGATGGCATGGCAGAGGCGGGCAGGGCACCGTTACTGCAGCCAAGGTCTTCGCTGATGCGTGCCTCAGCGGCGGCCGTGATGTACAGGCTTTTCCTGAGTACGGTCCGGAACGGGCGGGAGCACCGCTTCGGGCATACAACCGGATCAGCGACAAGGAACTCCGGACCCACTGTCCGGTCAGGAATCCGAAGGTTATCTGTGTTGTCGACGCAACGCTTCTGGATACTATTGATGTGACTGAAGGTGCGCTTGATGATGCAATTTTCATCGTCAACACCCAGAAGGAGCCGAAAGAGATCCGCGAGAAGATCAAGGCAAAGGCATCCCAGAAGGTCATCACGATCGACGCCACACAGATCGCCCTTGATACGATCGGCCGCGCCATGCCGAACGCCCCGATGATCGGTACGGTAACCAAGGCAACAGGCCTGATCACGCTTGAAAACGCCCTTGATGATGTGAAGAAGAGCTTCGGAAAGAAGTTCTCCCAGAAGATCATCGACGGCAACCTCGAGGCAGTAAAACGCGGGTATGCGGAGGTAAAAGTAGGATGAAAACATGGAAAGAAGTTAATCCCGGTGCAGTCGTCACCGAACCGGGCAGTGCCCGGAAGTTCAAGACCGGCTCCTGGCGTGCGAACAAGCCGAAATGGATTGAAGAGAATTGCATTCACTGCCTGCTTTGCTGGGTTTATTGCCCGGATATGTCCATCAAGGTGAAAGACGGCAAACGCGAAGCGTTTGATTATGATTTCTGCAAAGGGTGCGGTCTCTGTGCCCTCGAATGCCCTGGCAAAAAAGGCCAGAAGGCAATCGTTATGGAACAGGAGGACAAATAATGGCCAAGAAAGTTGCATCTACCGGTAACGAAGCGGTTGCCAATGCAATGCGGATCGCCAACCCGGATGTCTGCGGAGCGTATCCGATCACCCCGGCAACGGAAATCATGCAGCGCTTCACCAGCTTTGTCTCCAACGGCAAGGCAAAGACCGAAATGGTTCTTGCCGAGTCCGAGCACAGTGCAATGAGCGCATGTATCGGTGCGGCAGCTGCAGGCGGTCGCGTCGCCACCGCTACGGCATCGCAGGGTCTTGCCCTCATGTGGGAAATGCTCTTCATCGCATCCGGTCTTCGCCTGCCGATCGTCATGGGTGTTGCAAACCGTGCGCTTGCAGCTCCGCTGAACATTCACGGCGACCATTCCGACGGCATGGGCGCGCGTGACTGCGGCTGGATTCACCTCTATTCAGAAAATGCGCAGGAAGCGTTTGACAACATGCTCATGGCCTTCCGCATTGCGGAGCATATGGATATCAGACTGCCGGTCATGGTGGGTCTCGACGGCTTCATCACCAGCCATTCGATCGAGACCATGGAATACCTCGATGATGAGACTGCGGCAAAGTTTGTCGGCGAATACAAGGCAATGAAGCCGCTGCTCGACATCAAGAATCCGGTCAGCTATGGTCCGTTGATCCTGACCGACATGTACATGGAATACCGCAAGGCACATGATGAAGTCATGAAGAAGGTTCCGGGCGTTGTTCTCGAAATCGCAGCAGAGTATGAAAAGCTCACCGGCAGAAAGTACGGCCTGTTTGAGACCTATCGGCTCGAAGACGCAGAAATCGCAGTCGTCGTCATGAGCTCTGCAGCAGGTACCACCAAGGATGTTGTCGATGCATACCGCGACAAGGGCGTCAAGGTTGGTCTTTTGAAGCCGCGTCTCTTCAGACCGTGCCCGTATGAGCAGCTTGGCGCAGCGCTCAAACACTGCAAGGCAGTTGCTGTGATGGATCGCGCAGACTGTTTCGGCGGCTCCTACGGCCCGCTCTTCCAGGACATTGCAAGCGCGCTTTATACACAGCCGACGAAGCCGGTCATGATCAACAAGATCTACGGTCTCGGCGGTCGCGACTACATGCCGGATCAGGCTGAGAAGACGATTGACGAACTCATCCAGATCGCAAAAGACGGCAAGGTAAAGTCCGTGAAAGAATACATTGGAGTGAGGGAATAACATGGCGACACCATTGACCTTAAAAGAGCTGTCCAAGCAGGAAGAAAAGTTTACGCCTGGCCACCGTCTCTGCGCGGGTTGTGGCGCTCCGATTGTTGCCAAGATGGTCCTTCTGGCAACCGACTATCCGGTTATTGCAGCAAATGCTACCGGCTGTCTCGAAGTTTCGACCTGTATCTCCGATTACACCGCATGGAAAATCCCGTGGATGCACAGCGCGTTTGAGAACGCGGCTGCAACCATCTCCGGCGTTGAAACCATGTACCGTTCGCTGAAGAAGCAGGGCAAGATCACGGATGAGATCAAGTTCATCGCATTCGGCGGCGACGGCGGTACCTACGACATCGGCTTCCAGAGCCTTTCGGGTGCCATGGAGCGCGGTCATGACATGATCTATATCTGCTACGACAACGGTGCATACATGAACACCGGTATCCAGCGTTCGTCGGCAACTCCGTTCGGCGCCGATACCACCACCTGCCCGGTCGGCACCTGCAATCCCGGCAAGCTCCAGAAGCGTAAGGATCTGACCAAGATCATCGCTTCGCATGGCGTTCCGTATGTTGCACAGTGCTCGCCGAGCCACTGGGGCGATTTCATGAAGAAGGTCCGCAAGTGCCATGAGATCAAGGGACCGAAGTTCCTCAACGTGATCGCACCGTGCAACCGCGGCTGGAGAACCCAGACCGACGACGCGATCAAGATGGCGAAGCTGGCCGTCGAGACCTGCTACTGGCCGCTGTTCGAAATCGAAAACGGTGTGACGAAGATCACCCAGCGTCCGCGCGAGAAGAAGCCGCTCGTCGACTTCCTCAAGCCGCAGGGCCGTTTCAAACACATGTTCGCTCCGGAAAACGAGTGGATGCTGAAGGCTGCTCAGGAAGCGGTTGATGAATACTGGGCACGTCTTGAGAAGGAAGAAGCCTGCTTTGCACCGGCAGCTGCTGAAGCGCCGAAGGCTGAGTAAGACTACTCTTTCATAACCAGCTGTAACGCGTCGGGCACCACGTCTATCACAACAGGCGTGGTGCCCGACGCGTCTCCATCGAGCTGCATTCTGGCCACCCCGTCGATCCGGATCGCCGTAACCGTTTCATACCTGGCGCCAGGTACTGTTCTGCCCGATCCGATGGCAGACAACAGGCGCAGGAAATCAGCCGGCCCATGGGATTGATCGATCATCAGTTCCAGCGAAGGCACCGTCAGTCGCGCCTGCGGTGTAATCATATAATCGCCGCCATAGCGGGCAGCGTTGCTCACAATGATCGATGTTCCCTGCGCCTTTGCAACAGACCCGTCCATCCGTGAGTAGGTGATGGTCAATGAGTTCGGTTTATAGCTGAAGACGCTCCTGACGGTGCTGAGCACATAGGCTCCCTTGCCGATCAGTCGTTTCAGCGTCGGGTTCACGCGGTGTACGACCTCTCCGTCAAAGCCGATGCCCGCCATCAGGACAAAAAATCTGGTCACGCTGTTTTCAAAAGCGACTCGTCCGAGGGATACCGGACGAGGTTGTTCGGTAATCGCGTAGTCGACTGCCGCATCAATGTCATCCAGAGGCACGCCTATTTCGCGCGCCAGCACCGACGTTGTTCCGAATGGCAGGATGGCCATGGGTAAACGGGAGCCGACAAGGCCGTTTGCCACTTCATTGATGGTACCGTCTCCGCCGGCTGCAACAACAAGCGGCATCCGCGGACCCGACGCAGCAGAAATGTCTCTGGCGAATTGTTCAGCATCGCCCGTGCGTGTTGTCAGGTGCAGAACAACTTCATAACCGGCACCTGCGAAAATATCCTGTGCTTTCCGGATGCTGCTGCGCGCATTACCGCCCGCAACAGGATTGACGATGAGATGCACGGTTTTCTTCATCGGGTGCTTTCCGGGTTTTTCGGAGTGCTTTTTCTGCGCATGGTCAGCAAAACGGGCGTCAGCTCTAGAAACGTCACGATATCAGGAATACCCGCTCCCGGGCGGATCAAGAAGACGCGGCCTCCATGCTGGCTGCCCGCTTTCTTGATGTTCGGCAGGCGGACATAGCCGAAGCTTTCGGAGGCGACATATCCGGTTGTATAGTCGGGATCATCAGAAATACAGAGTTCTGCAAGGATTGACGGATGTGCCGCGATTTTTGAGGCAAGCATCATCGCTTCCCGCACAGTATCAGTATTGATACCGGCACTGTCCAGCTGTTGTATGAATCTTCGGCAGTCCGCCGGGCGCATGCCGAGCCGCGACGCCCTGACCCCGCGCTTCCGGTCCGGCTCCAGCCGTGTGCCGCGCTGAGCATCCACAAGGGCTGCGCCGCGCATCTGGCGACGTGCAGTCAGAATGCGAAATGCGGCATCAATCGCCTTTGTGCTGATGCCGATCGACCGCAGCCGCTCTTCAGCAACGCTTCGTGCAGACGCAGGATCAGAACAGACCGCCTGCGTATAGGGCAGAATGGGGGCGACCTTTACGGGAGTGGTGACTTCTTCAATTGTCAGAACAATACGATCCGGCATCCCGCGCGGGTGCGTAATGGCCCGGTCAACAAATGCCTGCGCCATGCTGCTGATCCTGCGTTTTGAACAGAGCGTTTCTGCTCCCGAAATGTGCTCTTCCCGGGCCTGTCCGATCCGCTTCGATGCCCGCATCCGTACGCTCCACATGGTCCATTTATAGTACAACAATTGAATTGACGAGGGGTATGGAGCCGTTGAGCGATCAGAGTCGGTATTGAGTCTGTCAAGGAAACTACCGGATTGTCTACTCCATTCAGGATACGGAGCTGACGGTTTGGGTAGTAAAAGTCGGTCACCGCAAAGATATCTATCGTTAAACCGAGAATTGTCATTAGCCTGGCAGGACAGGCAACGCCGCTCAACTGCCACCCCGAAAAGTCTCCGACATTTTCGGGGGCCCCGCTTCCCGGACGGCATCCAGCCGTCCTCCGAGGTATTCGCCTCGCACATACGTTCTGTATGTGCCGCTTCGCCGAATAAATCCGCTCTGTTGCCAGCCCAGCCCGGCTCGGAGCGATTTGGGTCGAATCCAATGACAATTTTGGGTTAAAGCGGTTTCATGGCGCTTTTGTTGACAGAGGTATCTGCCGACACGCATAATAGACATCCAGTGACACATCAATACAAATTAGGACAAATCTGGACAACGTGAACCTGAGTGTTAAAGATATAGCCGGTCTGCTGAATGTCTCCGAAAAAACCATCTACCGCATGATCCAGAACGAAGCGATTCCGTGCTTCCGCGTCGGCGGGCAATGGCGGTTCGACCGGCGCGAGATTGCATCGTGGATCGAGGATACCCGGGCGTGCAAAACGCCGATAGAGGCGATTGCCGAGCGCGACGAGGAGTCGCTCTCGGTTGCGGAGTTCATCCGTCGCGGCGGTGTGTATCTCGATGTGCCCGGAGTATCACAGGCCGACGCGGTGAAAGAGTGCCTTTCCCGTATTGCCAAACACATTCCGCAGATCGATGCCAACGGGCTCTTTGATGCGATCATCGAACGGGAGGCGCTTTGTCCGACCGCTATCGGTCATGGCGTGGCTTTCCCCCATCCCCGCGTATTCGGAAAGTTCACCGCATCTTCGCATATAGCGCTTTGCAGGCTTCAGAAGCCAGTTCCGTTTGGTGCTGTCGATCATGAGGATGTCGATATGCTCTTTTTCATCTTCCCGAAAAACGAACGCCGGTTTCTTCGCATCCAGGCGAAGCTGCTTCGACTGCTTCGGGACGATGCGCTTGTTTCCTGTCTGAAGAGCTCGTCTGATCCTGATGAAATAATGGCAGTCATCTCCCGCACGGAAAGCAGCGTGTTCGGTGAGGTGCACGCATGATGCTCCAGCCGCTCTCGCTCGCCGCCTGCGCAATCGTGCTGCTGCTGCTGACTGCGGGTTCCGCATCGCTGTATCGCGGGAACCGGCGGCTGATGATCATGTTTTCCTTTGCGCTGGCGTCGGTCGCCTCGCTGCTCGCTACCATTGCGGGCATATGGACCGTAGGCAGCGAGATGACGGTGAAAGGCATTCTCCCGATCGGGCTGCCGGACCTGCCGTTTCATGTCCGGTTCGACCCCCTTGCCGGGTATTTCTTCACGATAATCGGTCTGCTTGCGCTCTTTGTGTCGGTCTATTCCATCGGGTATGTTCAGGGTATTCCCGCGAACCGGCCGGTTACCAGCCTGATCATTTTTTATTGTCTTTTTCTTGCCGGCATGTTCATGGTCATTCTTGCCGACGATGCGCTCTTTTTCCTGGTGGCGTGGGAAGTCATGGCCGGAGCATCCTATTTTCTGGTCCTGTTTGAGCACGAGCGGCAGGAGAACCGGAAGGCGGCATTCCTGTATCTGGTCGTTGCGCATATCGGCGCCATAGCCATCCTGCTTGCATTCGGTGTTCTCGCGGGCATTGCCACACCCGGCAGTTTCAGCGGCTATACCTTTGATGCCATGCGCGGTGCGGAGATCCCGGATCTCTGGGCAACAGTTGCCTTTTTTCTCGTCTTCTTCGGCTTTGCGGCAAAGGCCGGTGTGGTGCCGCTCCATGTCTGGCTGCCGGAGGCGCATCCGGTTGCGCCGTCGAATGTTTCTGCGCTCATGAGCGGTGTCATGCTCAAGACGGCTATCTATGGCATAGTCCGGGTAACCTTCGATCTCATTCATACCTTTCCGTGGTGGTGGGGGGCGATCGTTCTGACGCTCGGACTCATATCGGCGGTCATGGGGGTGCTCTATGCGCTCATGCAGCACGATCTGAAGCGTCTTCTGGCATATCATTCGGTTGAAAACATCGGCATTATCCTCATCGGCATCGGCCTTGCCATGATTTTCACCTCGTTTGAGCTACCGATGCTTGCTGCGCTCGCATTTATCGCTGGTCTCTATCACACGATGAACCACGCCATCTTCAAGGGGTTGCTCTTTATGGGGGCCGGTTCGGTACTTCATGCCACCGGAGAGCGGAACATGGAGGAGATGGGCGGGCTGATTCATCGCATGCCGTGGACCTCAGCCCTGTTTCTCATCGGCTGTGTCGCCATTTCGGCACTGCCCCCGCTGAACGGCTTTGTTTCGGAATGGCTCACCTTCCAGGCATTTCTGCTCTCGCCGTCGCTTCCTGCGCCGATCATGCAGCTGCTGATTCCGATGGGGGCGGCGATGCTTGCCCTGACCGGTGCGCTCGCGGCCGCCTGCTTTGTCAAGGCGTTCGGCGTAACCTTTCTCGGCCACTGGCGCGGACATCACCATCCGCATGTGCATGAAGCCGACTGGCCGATGCGTATCGGTATGCTGTCGGCAGCACTCACCTGTGTGTGCCTCGGCATTTTCCCGGTCGTCTACATCAACTGGATGGATATTCTTGCAAAACAGTTTGTTGGATCCAGCATCAGCTCTTCGGCTGCTGCCTATGGCTGGCTGTGGCTGACCCCGGTTTCTCCCGAGCGGGCATCCTACTCAGGGACAACGGTGTTTCTTGGCATTCTCGGGGTTGTCGTTGCCGTGTATCTCCTGCTGCATGTCCGGCCGGGTGCCATCAGGCGGGTGCCGATCTGGGACTGCGGATTCGAGAAGCTGAACGCCCGCATGCAGTATACCGCCACTTCGTTTTCGATGCCGATCCGCCGCATATTCGGCCATCTGTTCAGCATCAGGGAAGAGGTCAGTCTTGCCCCGCAGACTGCGCACAAGGCATTTCCGAAACGCCTGCAGTATCATCTGCGCGTGGTCGATCGTGTCTGGAACTGGATGTACCGGCCGGTTGTGGATGTCTGCTTCTGGCTCTCCCGGCAGGTGGGCAGGCTGCAGCAGGGCCGTATCCAGGCGTATCTGATCTATTCGTTTGTCACGATTCTCGTGCTGCTGGTGTTTGCGTCATGAGTTTCTACTATCTTTTTGTCGAGCTGCTTCAGGTTGTTCTCCTGCTGGCTCTTGCCCCCGTATTTCTCGGATGGGTCCGCATGGTAAAGTGCTGGGCGCAGGGCCGCACCTCCGCCGGACTGTTCCAGCCGTATCGCGATCTTGCCAAGCTCTTTGCGAAAGAGGTGTTGCTGGCGGAGAATGCGTCCTGGATATTCCGGTTCACCCCGTATCTCGTTTTTGGAACCGCGGTGCTTGCCGGAGCGATCGTGCCGATCATCACGGTCGATCTGCCGCTCTCGCCGTCAGCCGATGTTATCGTGATCATCGGCCTTTTCGCGATCGCCCGTTTCTTCACCGCGCTTGCCGGCATGGACATCGGCACGGCATTCGGCGGCATGGGTTCGAGCCGCGAGATGATGATCGCTTCCCTTGCGGAACCGGCCATGCTGATGGCGATCTTTACCGTCTCTCTGGCGAACAAGTCAACGTCGCTCTCCCAGATCGTGCAGGTCATCTGCACGACCGGGGCATCGATCAAGCCGTCGCTGGCCTTTGCGCTGCTTGCTTTTGTGCTGATAGCGCTTGCAGAGACCGGCCGGGTGCCGGTCGACAATCCGGCAACGCATCTGGAACTGACCATGATCCACGAGGCGATGATTCTCGAGTATTCCGGCAGGCACCTTGCGCTGATCGAGTGGGCGAGTGCGATGAAACTCTTTCTGTTTGTTTCGATCGGGATTGCGGCATTTGCACCCTGGGGGATTGCGCTCGCCAATGAGATGCTTTCTTTGCCGCTTGCCCTGCTGTTTCTTGTGCTGAAGTTCGCCGTGGCCGGCGTCGGCATTGTCCTGATCGAGACCGGACTGGCGAAGATGCGGATTTTCCGCGTCCCTGAATTCCTGGGAGCCGCGTTCATGCTCGCAACGCTCGGCATGCTCTCGTTCTTCATTCTGGACTGACCATGGACATGATGACTGCCGCCCATATCAACAGTCTGCTCGCCGCAATGGTGCTGCTGACGGCGTTCGGCATGCTGGTGCAGAAGCGCATCTACGGACTCATTCACCTGTTCACCTGGCAGGGGTTGTTCCTGTCGCTCAATACGGCGGTGGTCGGCTATGTTGCGAGCCAGCATCATCTGTATATTTCATCGGTACTGACGCTTGCGCTAAAGGTAATTGCATTGCCATACATCCTCCATGTGCTCATCCACCGGCTCAAGATCCATAAAGAGGTCGAGACGGTCGTCAATATCCCCACCACCATGCTGATCGGCCTTGCGCTCGTCGTCCTTTCGTATCACCTGACCTCGCCGATCCGGGAGCTTTCCACGCTGATAACCCGCTCGACGCTCGCGATCGCGCTTGCAACGGTCATGATCGGGCTGCTCATGATGATCACGCGCAGGCATGCCGTGACCCAGATCATCGGGTTTCTCGCCATGGAAAACGGGCTCTTCTTCGCAGCAACCAGCGCGACGTATGGCATGCCGCTGGTCGTGGAGCTCGGCGTGGCGCTCGACATGCTGATTGCCGCATTCATCTTCGGCATCTTTTTCTTTCATATCCATACCACCTTTGACAGCCTCGATGTGGAGCAGATGGCGCGACTGAAGGAGGATGAATGACGGCGATGGTGAATACCAGCACCATGCTCCTGATTCTGCTCGGCGTGCCGCTGGTCGGGTCGGCGATCCTCGCGATGGTGGGAGACCGGAAGGGCGCTGCCGAGCTCAACATCGGCGCGTCGCTGGCTACTTTTGTCGCGGGTATCGGCCTTGCGATCGAGGTATATGCGCAGGGGCCGATGCTTGCAGGCGGCAAATTCTTTTTTGTCGATGCCTTCAATGTCTATCTTGCTGTGCTCACATCATTCGTATCGATGACAACCGCGATCTTCAGCCGCCGCTATATGGAGCGCGAGCGCGAGCACGGCCGCATCGGTTACCGCCGCATGCGCTTCTATCATGCCATGTACCAGCTCTTCATCTTTGCGATGTTGCTCTGCCTGCTGACCAATAACGTCGGCGTCCTCTGGATTGCGATGGAGCTGGCAACGCTTTCAACGGTGTTGCTGGTGTCGCTCTACCGCACCCCTACCGCTATTGAGGCGGCGTGGAAATATTTCATCCTGTGCGGTGTTGGTATTGCACAGGCATTGTTCGGCACGGTTCTACTCTATTTCGCTGCGGAGCGCGTGCTGGGTGCAGGCGGCGATTCGCTGCTCTGGACCAACCTGAATGCCGTGAGCGGCAGTCTTGAGCCGACGGTGCTTTCGCTCGCCTTTGTCTTTCTCATGGTCGGATACGGTACCAAAGTAGGTCTGGTGCCGCTGCACAACTGGCTGCCCGATGCCCACAGCGAAGGCCCCACGCCGATTTCAGCGGTTCTCTCGGGGCTCCTGCTGAATATTGCGCTCTATGCGCTCGTTCGGTGCAAGGTCCTGGTTGACGGATCAACCGGAACGCATCGGGCCGGTGACATCATGATGGGCTTCGGCATCCTCTCGATTCTGGTCGCCGCGTTTTCCCTGCTCCGCCAGAAAGACATCAAGCGGATGTTTTCGTACTCGTCCATTGAGCATATGGGAATCGCGACTTTTGCGTTCGGGCTCGGCGGGCCACTGGCAACCTTTGGAGCCCTTCTGCACATGCTGGTGCACAGCCTTGCCAAGTCGGCGATCTTCTTCACGGTCGGGCATGCTTCGCAGATGCACTGGACGCAGGAGATGGATCGCATCAGGGGCCTCTTTAAAGGCAATCCGCTGGTCGGTTGGGGACTCATGCTCGGCGCGCTTGCCATCGTCGGCATGCCGCCGTTCGGCATCTTCACGAGCGAGTTTCTGATCCTGACCGCAACCATGAAACAGTCACCGTTGCTGACACCGTTCCTCCTGCTCGGCCTGGCGGTCGCGTTTGCAGCGATCATCCGCAGGGTGCAGTCGATGGTTTCGGGAGAGATTCCGCAGCATCAGGTGCGGATGAAGGCGGCGCATGTCCCGGTTCTTCTGCACATGGTGCTGGTTCTGGCTATCGGCCTGTATATTCCCGATGTCCTCCATCAGTGGTTCCGCACGGCGGTGGAGCTGCTGAAATGAAGACACTTCTTGAAATTCTGACCGCGGAGCTTGACGCGCCGGTCAGCCCGGTTTCCGGAACGTTTCCCGCAACGGTTCCGGTCTGCTCCGTTCCGCGAGAGCGCTTTGCAGAGGCAGCGCGCCTCCTGAAGCGCGCAGGCGCACTGCTTGCCGCCGAGTGGGCGTCTGACGAGACGCACCTTGGCCGCGGATTTGGTGTGTACGCCTGCTATCGCCGCGACTCCGGGTATCTGATCGTATGCGCCGCGCTGCCGCTCGATGATCCGTCGTTCCCGTCGCTCACCAGGCGGTTTGTTCCGGCGTATCGTTTCGAGCGCCAGATGCACAGTCTTATGGGTGTGGTGCCGGATGGACATCTTGATCCGCGACCGTGGATCAAGTTCGAGGACTGGCCCGAAGATGCATTCCCGCTGAGAAAGACCTTCGACGGTTCACAGGCATTGCCGCGGGTCGCGGGAGAATATGTCTTTGGCAAAGCCGAAGGCGAAGGGATTTACGAAATTCCGGTCGGCCCGGTGCATGCAGGGATCATCGAGCCCGGCCACTTCCGCTTTCAGGCGATGGGTGAGGACATCATCAATCTCGAGGAACGGCTTGGCTATGTCCACAAAGGGATCGAAAAGCGCTTCGAGTCGCTCTCGTGGCAGGAGGCTGCCCGCCTTGCCGGTAGGGTGTCGGGCGACACGACGGTTGCCCACAGCCTTGCTTATTGCATGGCGCTGGAGGCAATGACCGGCTGCATGGTGCCGGACCATGCGCAATGGGTGCGGGCGGTGATGCTGGAGCGTGAACGCATCGCCAATCACCTCGGCGACATCGGCGCCATCTGCAACGATGTTGCCTTTGCGTTCATGCTCTACCAGACCATGCGGCTCAAGGAGACAATGCTTCGCACCAACAAAGAGATATTCGGCCACCGCTTCATGATGGACTGCGTGGTTCCAGGCGGCGTTGCTGCAGGACTGGACGCGCAATACAAGGCAGTCATTCTTGAAGAGTTGTCGGCAGTTGAAGATGAGTTTGAACGGCTGGTCATGATCTTTGACGAGAACTCTTCGCTCGAAGACCGGACGCGCAGCACCGGTATTCTTTCTGCAGAAGAGGCTCGTGATCTTGGCATGACCGGTCTGGTGGCCCGCGCCAGCGGCATGCAGCTGGATTGCCGGAAGGATTTCCCGTTTGCTCCCTATGACCGCATTCCGGTAAATATCCCGGTGATGAGCGCCGGTGATGTGCATGCCCGCGCGTGGGTGAGAATCGAAGAGGTCCGGGAATCGCTCCGCCTCATCCGCGAAATGATCAGCACCATGCCGAAAGGACAGCGTTCCGCTCCTGTCGGCAGTCCGGCTGCCGATACGACCGGCTTTGCCGCGGTTGAGGGCTGGCGCGGCGAGATCATCTACTGGCTCCAGAGCGGCCCAAAGGGCGAGATCAACCGCAGCATGGTGCGCGATCCTTCCAGCCTCTGCTGGATCGGGCTGGAGCGCTGCGTACTCGGCAACATTGTTCCGGATTTTCCGCTCTGCAACAAGAGCTTCAATCAGTCATACTCGGGGAATGACGTATGATCAGGATTCTCTACCAGATACTGCGCACCGGCATTAAAACCGAGCCGGTCGATCTGCCTGCAGACACCGATATTCGCGAGATCGGCGCAGAACTGAAGGCGATTATCGACCGGCATTTCAACGGCAGCCTCACCATTCGTCAGGTTGATGCCGGTTCATGCAACGGCTGTGAGCTTGAGATCCATGCGATGAACAATGTCTTTTACAACTGCGAACAGTACGGTATCCACTTTACTGCTTCGCCCCGTTTCGCCGACATGCTGCTGGTGACCGGGCCGGTATCGCGTAACATGGAGATCGCGCTGAAGCGTACCTATAACTCCACGCCGGCTCCGAAGCTTGTCGCTGCGGTCGGCGACTGCGGCCGCGATGGCGGCATCTTCGGCAAGAGCTACGCTTCGCTCGGCGGCATTCACGAAGTCATCCCGGTGGACGCGGTCATACCCGGCTGTCCGCCAAGTCCGGCTGATCTGCTCGGCGGGATTCTGAAGCTCCTCAAAAACAAGCAATAGAAAGCAAACGTGTTCCTCTGATGCATTCCTATTGTTCATTCATGCGGAGATACTACTTTACTGAAATTATCGGCGATCAAGCAGAAAATCGAGCACGCAATCGGCAAACTCTCTCGGCTGCTCCATGTGGATGGAATGCGCCGCTCCGTCCATGACCGAAAAAACAGCGCCAGGTATTGCCTCCGCCAACCGTGCACATGCATCCACTGAAAAGAGCAGGTCTTCTTTTCCAGCAACAACCAGCGTTTTTGCCGTGATCTGTGACAACAACTCAGTGCTGTTGTATGCTGCGATTGCCTTCACCTGATTTCCGAATGCCACCGGATCAAGCGGGTATTGGTAGTCAATCGAAAATCTGACAGCGGTGCGAACTGCCTGCTCGTTTTCGAAGAACCGTTCGCAGAATATCCAATAGAAAATATTCCGGAACCAGAGTTTAGGATCCATCCCGGCAGCGAAGCCGATAGCCCAGTCTGCGAACAGGGAATTGTTCCGCTTTGAGCTTGCCGATACCGTCGCTTCAAGGATGAGTTTGTCGACCAGCTCAGGATAGCGAATGGCAATATCCTGCGCTACCATGCCTCCCATTGAGTGCCCGATGACATGCACTGATGGCAGCCCAAGATGACGGACCAGCGCCGCGCAGTCATCGGCAATCTTCTGAATGCTGATCTCTGCGCTCAGGGGGCCGGTTCTGCTGACCCCGCGGTTATCGGGCATGATCAATCGGCAATGGGGCGTGAGATAGTGTGTGAGCGTCTGCCAGCTCGCTGCGTCAGAGGCAAGTCCTGCGACAAGCAGCAGCGGAATGCCGCTGCCGTCGGTTTCATAGTAGAGTTCGATATCATCCAGTTTCAGCGTGGACATGCCATGATTCTCCTTTCCGCCCGTCATGCAAGAATCTACCATGAAGGAGGCCCCGTTGCAACTGCCGTCCTCGGCAGATTGACAGCGCTTCTGTTTTTTACTAGAGTGACAGATAGATGTCTGCTCGTTCAATTGCCTGCACAGGAGGCTTGTATGATGAGGAAGGTTCTGTTGTCCTTGAGCATCTGTTCATTCTTCATGGTTTTGTCCGTGGCTATTGTCTGTGCGGAAAATGTGACTGACTATTCCTACGAACTGAAAAACGGTGTCCGCGTCACGCATGAGGGCGCACCTCCTGCACAGTATACGCAGAGCGTCAAAAAACAGGGAGTGAAAATGGCTGGCCAAGGCAGCATGATGCTGACGCTGACAGTCCCCGAAGCCTTCTTTCCTACAGCATCTGCGGTGATTGCGGTCACCGACTCAGTCGGCAAAACCGTTGCCACCCCGAAGTCATCAGGCGAGATGATCCTGCTGACTCCCGGAAACTATGCAGTTGCGGTTGAGCTTCCACTCATGGACGGTTCCGGTTCGGTCAAACTGAAAACCGGAGCCATCGATATTCAGGAACAGGCGATAACAATTGTTGATCTGGTCGTCAATGAAGTATATGTAGCTATTGTTGAGCAGTGGTCGAACATGAAGGGCCTGACCCGGTATCAGATCGATGTCCAGAATGCAGCCGCCTCTGCTGTTGACGTATATTGGGCAGGTGAGCGGGGCAGAACCATGGACATAGCGGAAAACTATGGTCCTCTGAGCGCCCGGATTGCCGCTGGTTCGCACGACTTCTGCGTGACCATTCCCGCTGATCGTGTTTGCGTGGAAGGTGTCCCGATGAAGCCGGATTATCAGTATCTTATATCGATCGTACCCCCGGCTGCGCCGGGGAATCAGGGTCAGCGCTGAACGTAGTTATTTGCAGTATTCTTGTTACTGCTCCAGCACGGCGACGCCTTCGGGGGCCTTGAACACGAAGGTGCTGCTCTTGATGTTCGTGTTGGTCTTCACATTGCTGAAGTCGATGTCGACACGGTTGCCGAGTTTGTCGATCACGACGAGAGACTTGATCGGAAAGCCTTCGTCCGATGTTTTCAGCTCAACACTCGTGACATTGCCCATCGGCGCTTTGGGCGTAAGAATCAGCTTTTCCTCTTTCAGCGCGACGGCGAATTCCTTGTCGATGTTGCCGAATCCACTCAACAGTGCTATCGGAGCCTGTCCGTAGGTTGCCTGGCTGAACGCCGCCTTGAACGCCTGCTTCTGCTGCGGCTGATAGATGATGATCTCCTTGCCGGTGATGTAGACGATCTGCTGCTTGTCGCCCTTGTATTCCCAGCGCATCTTTTTTGCCTTGATAAAGAACTGTCCTTTGTACGTCTCGGTCTTTTTCAGATCCTTGATCGTGCTCTTCTGGACAAACGAACCTTTAATGTCCTTGATGTCTTCATATGCCTTCTGGATGGCTGCTACTTTTTCGGCGGCAGTGGCGGGCTGCGGTGAAGCATCGGCTGCATATGCACAGAGCGCTCCTGCAATGACAAGGAAACATGCGGCTATCAGAATAATCGTTTTTTTCATGGTCTCTCCAAACTGTGTGCTGTGTGTATATAAATGCGGACTGACTTATTTGTCGGCAGGTTTAACGCCTGCCGAGGAAGTCTCTCGGCTTGCCGGCGCCTTTGGGCGGGCCGACGAGCCCCTGCTCTTCGAGCGCTTCCATGATCAAAGCCGCACGGTTGTAGCCGATCTTGAAGCGCCGCTGGATGGACGAGATCGAGACTTCTCCCGCCTGTTCCGCAAATTCGAGCACGCGGTCGTAGACTTCATCGCGTTCGTCACTGGCGGCTTCCTCGCGGATGCGCTCTTCCAGCACCGCCATTTTTTCAAAAGAGCTGTAGTCAGGCTGCCCCTGCTTCTTGATGAAGTCGGTAATCTTTCTGATTTCGTTTTCGCTCACAAATGCGCCGTGAATGCGGGTCAGGCGCACTCCTGGCACCATGAAGAGCATGTCGCCCATTCCGAGGAGCTGTTCGGCCCCCTGCGTATCGAGAATGGTGCGCGAATCGATGCGCGTGGTGACCTGAAACGAGATGCGCGCCGGAAAGTTCGCCTTGATAAGACCGGTGATGACATCGACCGACGGCCGTTGGGTTGCGAGGATGAGATGGATGCCCGACGCTCGGGCCATTTGCGCAAGGCGGGCGATTGCGGTCTCGACGTCGGTCGGCGCGGTGAACATGAGGTCCGCCAGCTCGTCGATAAAGACGACGATGTACGGGAGCCGCTGCTCGGGAGACACCTGCCGGTTAAAGGTATCGATGTTGCGGCAGCCCTGCTCGGCGAGCAGGCGATACCGCCGCTCCATTTCAAAGACCATCTTCTTGAGCGCCTCCGATGCGCCCTTGGGGTCGGTGATCACGGGGGAGATGAGGTGCGGAATATCACCGTAAACCGAGAGTTCAAGGAGCTTGGGATCGATCATCAGCATCTTCACCTGCTGCGGCGATGCCTTGTAGAGGATGCTCGCAATCATGGTATTGACCGAGACGCTCTTCCCTGAACCGGTCGCACCGGCGACGAGCAGATGCGGCATCTTCGCAAGATCGGTCACGACCGGATTGCCGAAGATATCCTTGCCGAG
>JAAYUK010000054.1 GCA_012517735.1 Nitrospiraceae bacterium | reverse complement strand
TACTATCCAGATGCGATGTTCGGCAGGATACTTGCGCACAGCGAGTATCCGAAAAATGCGGAAGGAGAATCGCTCGGTCCCGCCCGGCTCAGGCGGGGCAATGTCGGATTCACCTCAACCAATCACACGGCTGAAGACCAGATTGTTCTTGCTTACGGCAACCGTACATCAGATATCGGTATCGGACGATATATCGACAATACAGCGTTGTTTCAGGTGATGTGCAGGTATTTCGGCATTACGCACCGGAATCCAGCCATGACCGAAGAGCAGGCAAAACCGTTTTTGAAGGTTGTCTCGGCGCATGAGTGGCAACGGCATCTCCGCCTGCACATCGCGTAGACGTATCCTTCCGATCTCCGGCGGTTGACCGCCGCCGGAGGAATGTAATGCAACGGTCATATCTCCTTCATTCCTCTGTAACATGCCACTCTTACAATAGGTTCAATGCTTTTATGCGATTTTCATATTCACACGACATTCTCTGACGGATCAATCGATCTTTCCAAGACCATCGACATTTTCGGACAGGCCGGATTTGACGTCATCGCAATCACTGATCATGTGGTCAACAGCGACAGCACGATCGGGGCATTTGCCAATCGGTTCAACATATCGCTGAATGATAGTACGTTTGATTGTTATATGCGGGCAATCAGGGAAGAGGCTGAGCGCGCACGGAAAAAGTACGGCATGCTCGTAATCCCCGGCGTCGAAATCAGCAAGAACTATCTCTCGAACGAAAAATCAGCTCACCTGCTCATTCTCGATATCAAGGAGTTCATCCCGGCTGACTGGAGTTATGAGCAGATATTCCTTGAGGCGAAGCGTCAGAAGGCGCTTACCGTTGCCTGTCATCCGCACGCCATGTCCGGCATGAGCAAGAACACATTCTTTCTCTGGAACAACCGCGAGCGGTATGCAAAATACATTGACGCATGGGAAGTTGCAAACCGGGACGATGTATTCAGTGTCGTTGGTCTCAAGAAATATCCTTACATAGCAAACAGCGATTTCCACAAGGCGCGTCATATTTATTCCTGGAAGACCCTGCTGAATTGCGAGAAAGACACGAGCGCGGTCAAAAATTGCATTAGGGATAACCGGGGAGTTGCAATCACGCTTTTCCGGAATTAGGAATCAGTGGTCAAAGCGAGGAGGAATATATGGAGTTCTTTCTGATCTGTGCGGGAATAGCCGTTATCGGTCTTTTTGCGTATATGGTTCAGTTCACAAGCGTTTATTCGAGCCTTTCCAGTTCATCCCCACCCCCCTCAGGAGAGAGTGCTGTTTCCCTCTCCCCTTCTTTTTCTCCGCCTGTTTCGATCCTGAAGCCGCTCAAGGGGCTTGACGATAATCTGTTCGATAACCTCGCAAGCTTTTGCATGCTTGATTATCCTGACTATGAAATCATTTTTTCGGTTCGGAATCACAATGATCCTGCATACAAAATTGCGTGCATGATAAAACAGGCCTTCCCTGATCGCGATATTTCCGTGCTGGTCATGTGTCATGACGGCGGTCTCAATCCGAAGGTGAACAATCTCATTCCGGCATACCGGATCGCGAAGCATCCGTATATCCTGGTCAGCGACAGCAATGTCCAGGTCGAACGAACCTATCTGGCCGATATCATGCAGCACATGGCCAATCCAGCCGTCGGGCTCGTCAGCAACATGATACGGGGAGTAGGCGGACGCTCGTTGGGCTCCGTGTTTGAAAATCTGCACATGAATTCGTTTGTGCTCGGCAGTGTCTGCTTTCTCGACCGTATTGTGAAGATGCCCTGTGTTATCGGAAAGTCTATGCTCATGAGGAGAGCTGACCTTGATGCAATAGGCGGATTTGATGGTGTCAAGGATGTGCTGGCTGAAGATTACCTGATCGGCAGGCGTATGCATGAATCTGGCAAGCGGGTTGTGCTCTCGAACCATATGATCAATAATGTGAACG
Source organism: Nitrospiraceae bacterium (assembly GCA_012517735.1). Lineage (GTDB taxonomy): Bacteria > Nitrospirota > Thermodesulfovibrionia > Thermodesulfovibrionales > Dissulfurispiraceae > JAAYUK01. The sequence goes on along the minus strand of JAAYUK010000054.1, from coordinate 1,460 downwards.
AGTTCTGGGGAGTCCGCAAATTTCTCAACAGACATACCCGATGGGCAAAACTGCGCTGGAAGATCGGGGGATTCCGTTATGTTTCCGAATTGATCGGCAATCCGGTTTTTGTCATAAGCCTGCCGCTGCTGCTCTGGGAGGCCAACGCCATAACCCTTTCCGCGGCGTCACTCGTGAGCCTGTTCAAGATACTCGGCGATTACGCCATTGCATGCCGCATTGCCGGAGACATGAGTCCGTTCCGGTATCTTCTGGTGCCGGTAAAGGATATCATTATCGGGCTGGTGTGGTTTATTCCCTTGATGAGCAGCACAGTAACCTGGCGTGGAAACCGCTATCTCGTCGGCAAGGATTCGGTTCTTTCCCCCTGTCAGGAAACCGTTGTTTCATCACTGCGGTATCGGTTGACGAGCGGCATTCTGGCACGTTTGGCATAAGGATGCCGTGCCGGACGGACGGCAGTATTGTATGGTGCTGACTATCCACCGGAACGGTCGGGGCACCAGTGCCCGGTATGGCACACATTTCTGAAATTGAGGCGCATATATGAAAGGGTATCGGCGCGTTTTCATCCTGCTTTTTACAGTCTGTGCATTGCTTTTGTGGATATCTCCGGCTCAAGGGGCAACCATCGAACTGTCTGACGGTTCAACAATCGAGGCGTCCGTCTATGTCATCAGGGATGGTTACCATTATCTCAAGATAGCGAGTGCTGATGTTTCACGAGTCAAGTACGCATCGAGAACAGTGCGGCATGACGTGATGTTCCTTCGTTCCGGCAGGGAGGTTGAGGGGAAAATAACCGGATTCATGGATGACTATTATTATGTGCAGATACCATCGTCGCGGGTGAAAAGCATTATGAGCGAGACGAGATTGACCACTGTTTCGGGAAGCAGGCCTGATATCCGGGACGGCCTGCTCTTCCGGATACATGGATCCAATACCATCGGTGCGAAATTGGCCCCCGCTCTGGTAGCCGCATATTTCAGGAGCATTGGTGCCGGAAAGGTCGATATCAAGGATAGGAAGGCGGAGGAAGTACTCGTCAGCGGATCGTTTCCCGGCAATTCCACCCCCACAGAAGTCGAGATACAGTCCTACGGATCGGCAACGGCATTCAACGGACTTGAGAAAAGAGCCTGCGATATTGGAGCGGCATCGCGCCGGATAACCACGGATGAGGCAGCACGACTTTCGTCACTTGGTGATCTCATGAGTGCAAAGAATGAACACATTCTTGCCATTGACGGCATTGCTGTTATCGTCCATAAGAACAATCCGGTATTCAGGATCACAAAGAAGGAGTTGCAGCTGATTTTCAGCGGTGAGCTCACGGACTGGGCGCGGATAGGCGGCCGGCCGGGAAAAATCAACCTGTACGCCCGGGACGACAAATCAGGTACTTACGATACATTCAAAAGTCTTGTTCTCGGCAAGGCCAAACTCGCTTCGTCGGC
>JAAYUK010000053.1 GCA_012517735.1 Nitrospiraceae bacterium | reverse complement strand
GCGGAGGATGCAGTGCGGGAGCGAGAGGAGCATCTTCGAGTGCTCTTTGAACACGCTCCGGAGGCGGTCATTGTCTTTGACGTGGATAGGGGACGAGTTGTCGACGTGAATGCCAATGCTGCGCGGCTCTGCGAATGCAGTCGCGAAGATCTGCTGAAATCCCGTCCCGGAGATTTCTACTCTCCCGAGCAGCCGGACGGGATTCCTGCTGAAAAAAGCATGGAAGAACATATTCAGCGGGCACTAAGAGGGGAGATCGTTGTTTTTCAGCGGCTCGTCCGGACGGCTGCCGGCAAGGATATCCTCTGTGAGGTGCATCTGCTCAGAGTGCCGTCTCATGACCGGAAACTCCTTCGCGCCAGCTACCTGGATATCACTGAACGCAAGCGGATCGAGGCAGAGACCTTGCGGCTTCAGAAGCTTGAGGCGATCAGCATCCTTGCCGGCGGTATTGCCCATGACTTCAACAATATGCTGACCGCCGCGATCGGCAACATCGAACTGGCTGTCATGAAGACGAAACCTCAGGACGGCAGTTACCCCTATCTGCTGCAGGTGAAGAACATTCTTGAACAGTCCAGGGAACTCGGTCATCGTCTCCTGATCTTCTCCAAGGGAGGAGATCCGATCAGGAAACCGGTGCGGATTGCGGACCTGGTGAAGGATGCTGTGACCAGCGCGCTGGCCGGTTCCGGCATCGCGTATGATCTGCTCTGTTCCGACGAAACTCTCATGGCCGACTGCGATGCAGGACAGATTCATCAGGTGATCCGGAACCTGCTGATCAATGCGGCAGAGGCGATGCCTGACGGCGGCAGGGTCTCAATCGGCTGCGGGGTGGTCTCGCTGGACAAAGAAAGTGCCTTGTCCCTGCCGCCGGGCGATTATGTGATGGTCTCGATTCAGGACACCGGCGTAGGCATTCCGGAGGAGAGCATCGGCAAAATTTTCGATCCCTATTTTACGACCAAGGATAAATACAGCCGGAAAGGTATCGGGCTCGGATTGACGATCTGTCATGCGATCATCAAGAAACATGACGGTCTCATTACGGTCGAATCGATTCCGGGCCGCGGTACGACCTTTCGGGTGTATTTACCGGCAGCCCGGAAGGTTCACGACTGATCCGTTCCGCCCGACCATTCCGCATTCCGTATGCGGGCATGGTTCTTCAGGTCGATCTCAGGCATGGTGTCCTGCCCGTGTCCCGGAAATGCGCGCGTGCTCGTTGAGCTCGGTCTGAATACCGTATTCGATCATGGTCCGATAGATCCTTTCTGCCATGTCCGGATCGAACCCATTCGTTTGTGCCTCATTTCTGATACGGCCGATCACCTCTTCGACGCGGGCGCTGCCCCGAACGTCACCTGATGAGCGTTTGAATCGGGCAGCCTGTTGTACATACCGGAGGCGGCGTGCAAGCATCCGGACAACAACCCTGTCGACCGCATCGATATGCGCCCTGACTGCGGAGAGCGTTTCAAGCTCGGGAGCCGGAGTGGTTCCTGTCTGTTTTGCGAGAGCGATCCAGTCGAAACCGCCATAATGCTGCGGGAGCAGTGCTTCGGTGACATAGCCGAGCCGGGTATAAAACGGGAGGAGATTGTCCGCAAGCAATCCGGTTTCGAGGTGCAGTTTATGTGCGCGTCCGGATACCTCCTCTTCGACGGCGTTCATCAGGGCCTTCCCGATGCCGTTTCGCTGGAACGCGGGATCCACGGACAGGCGTTCGATCATGCACACGCCGCCTTTTATCGCACAGCGGATTGACCCTGCCGGGGAGCGGTCGGCAAACGCCACCAGCACGGTTTTTGTTTCAATGTCCATCCGGACTGCTTCTTCGGTTTCATGGAGCGGCGGTATTTGTGCCGGCGTCAGCGGTCCCACATAGCGCTGAAATGCGCGCTTCTGAATTGCGAGAATGCTTCCGGCATCGGCCGGTTCGGCTGTTCTGATGGTTATCGTGCAATTCAACATGCCATGATTCTCCTTAAAGTATGGTTGGTGCTGGCGTCGGCAAGACACGCTGCCAACGCCACCAGGACTTCATACTCTTCGATGCACGGCTTGCCGGGGAGTTCATTACTTGCCCTTGCAATAGCGCTGAATATTGGCGCGAATAAGAAAATCGCTCTCGGGACGGTTCGGGAGCACCTTTTTCAATTCCGCATAGAGAAATTCCGGGTCGTTGGACAGCGCCGACAGCCTTCGTGCTTCCCCGTCAAAGAGAACAATGTATTCCTTCATATCAGTAATATCCTTGTTTGAGGATACCGGGCCGTGGCCGGGAACGATCGCCGCTGCCTTCAGCTGTGCAAGCGCATCAAGCGCAACTGTCCAGCCGGCGAGGTCTCCTTCGGCCATGTAGGGGTGATAGCCGGTAAAGAGCACATCTCCGGCAAAAACCACATTCCTTTCCGGAACAAACACAAAGAGGCTGCCGCCGGTATGCGAGTTTTTCGCAGAGATGAGCTGCACGCGCAGATCGCCAAGATCAATCTCCATCCGGTCAGTGAATGAAATCTGCGGATAAGCAAGCACGGTGCCTTCCATGTCGGCTTCTGTCAGTCCGTATTTCCTGGCGTTCTTCAGGATGGATTCTCCCTTTGCCCGGAAGTTCTTCTGGTCTTCCGCGTGACTGATCACAACAGCGCCGGTTCGGACAAATGCGGCATTGCCCAGAACATGGTCCAGATGATAATGGGTGTTGATGACACATCTGATCGGCTTGTCGGTGATCTTCCGGATATCCTTGATAAAGCGTTGCGCTTCCTTGACCGAGATGAGCGTATCAATAACCACGACCCCGTCTCTTCCGACGACAATACCGGCATTGGCGCCGAAGCTGTTTGCCGGAGAGGCTTTCTTGATATCGACGTATGCATAGACATTGTCCGCAATTTTGGTCAGCCCGCTGTCAGCTGATGCATGAAGCGCAATCAGAAACAGCATCAGCAGGGATGCTACGAGTGCTTGGGCTCTCATTCGTGAAGAGTAAAGCATGAATCCCTCCTTGATCCGGATAATAAAAAAGGCCATCAGCGGTGCCGAGGCCTTTGGTGCATTCTCTTGTGTCCTGCAAAATCCTACAGGAATACCCCTCCGACCATGGTCATGATACGCCATGCAGAGCGGACAACGCGTTTCTTGCACTGGAGAACGGTCAACATGGGAGCAGTATAGAGATTCCTTTTGCGTGTTGTCAACCCTGTTCCCTCTCGTCACGTTGCTGACCCGATTCCGTCAATGCCCTCAAGTTTTTGCTTGGCGTATGCCTGCAACAATTTCTCCTGGCAAGTGTGATGTGAAGATCGCGGTCTTCTGCAGCTATTTTCCGATGCCTGTCGAGCATATGCGAAGAGCCGTTTTCCAGCACCGGCCGATATCCGTATTTTTCAAAAAAACGGATCGTCCAGATTGCACCTGCGTCGAGACGCACGAGCAGCGGCGTGCTGGCATGCCGTTCCGCATGGCGCAGGAGCCTCCCGCCAATTCCGTATCCCCGACGGAACGCCCGCACGGCAATATGGGCAATAATGGATGCCGGGGAGTGTTCCTCGATACAAACTATTCCCTGCATGACACCGTATCGCTCATATGCCCAGACAGTCATGCCGGACGACAGTGCCGTCCGGAGGTTGTCCTGCGTCCATCCTGCAGGCGTTCGCGATTCGACGCGAAACGGTTCGGTCGTATCGGTGATAATCGCATGAATTTCGGCACAGTCGGACGCGTTGCAGCGGCGAATATGCACCGGACTGCCTGTCAGGTGCTGCGGGGCTGGGTGCTCCAGGTGCCCCACCCTATGGAGCCTGCGCGGCAAGCTTCTCCGCGACGGATACGTCAGGCGGTATGGTGCCGACTGATTCGGATTCATGCGTTCCTCCAATAAAAAAGGCCGCGGTGGGTGCCGCGGCCTTCGGGATATCTGATGTTACGGTGCAGTAATTACAAAACAGCTCCCCCGGCCGCGGCGTCGACGAGCCCGGAAATTCGAATAATGACGTTTGCGTTGACCGGAAGGGATTTCATGCAATGAGTATAGACATTCCCCGCGACGCTGTCAAGCAGACGCGGGTGGATGCGCGATTCCACGGCGTGCATGATGGGCGGGGAGAAAGCATTGCATTATCCGGGCTGTTCCGGTAAAGTGACAGTATGAAACAAAGCGTTGCCCCGGCTTCCCGCGCAGCGGACGCTGCCGTAAAAGCGGCTGCAGGAGCCTCGCCCCATGCATCGGATAAAACCCATTGCCCCCGCTCGGGGCACAGCAAATATATCTCGGCATGTTTGCAGCATTGCCGACGTTCCCTGAAGTGTCCCGCCGTACAGCCGACACTGTTCTGAACTGACAGCCGTCGTGAGGATGCCGTTGTTCGAATCATTCGCCGGAGACGACCGGCCCTCCTATTCTTTGCAGTTGTAGAATTCGGGCTCGCCGACAATGATTCTCTGCGCCCCGCCGTGATTGATCCTGATCTCCGATGCAATATAGAGCTTCTGCGCACCATTCAGCGGGAAATCCACAGCGATGGTTTCGCCTGGCTTGACCGTGACGGTGTGGAGCTGTTCGCCGTTGCGGTCGCCTTTCTGGAACGTGAAGTTCATGGGCGCTTTCAGCCCGCTGTCGATGGAGATCCGGGCGCGGAAATACTCGAACTTCTTGTTTCCTGACATGACGTGCGCTGCGAAATAGGCCATGTCGAGCGGCTTCGGGTTGGTGATGCCCCACTTATAGGTGACGGACGGGGTAGCAAGCATGGCCGGATTTGCCGTAAGAGTCGTTCCATAATAGTCGCTGAACTGTTGTTTTGCCTTGATGGGCGTAATCTGCACCGCATCGCACGATGCGGCATAGACCGGACCTGCCTCGCCGAGCAGGGCAAGACATGCAACAATGAGCAGGATTTTTTTCATGGTGTCCTCCTTGGAGTGATGCAATGATCTTTTACTGCCGCATTCTACCACGGGATGTGCGCTTCGTGAACAGGGAAAAATACCCGAGGTGAAGGCCGGTTGTTTTTCGGCAGGTGCAATTGCGGATTGTTCAAAAACGCGGTATGATCATGGTAAGCCCCCGCTGCTGCGCAGCGAAGGGTTGACGGGCGAGCGCGCGGGCCGCACAACGTCCTCAAACCACAGGCTTTCCATGAATCCTCTTCTGAGCGGCTGCGCGTCCGGACTGGTATTCCATCCTGTCTGGATTCGGAGGATCTCATGGACAAAAGAACGTTGGCCGTCTGGGTGCTTTCGCTGACGCTTCTCGCTGGATGCACCACCCCGATGCAGAAGTTTGCGCTCAAGAACCAGTATCCCCAGTCAGTGCAGCACTTCGAGCAGACCACATCAGTAGCCGCAGCACCCCTTGAGGACCTGTATTATTATTGCATTTCACTTTACGAGATCAGGGATTTCGGGAAATTCCAGACATGCCGTGAAGCCCTCGACTCGAGATCGCGGGGTGTCGACAGTATCGGCAGGACATCACGCGATGCCATGCTTGCGGAATTGCTGGCGTTTCATGCGCGGAATCAGATCGATCTCGGCACCGATCTTGACGACGTGCAGAAAGATGTGGATGCCGCTCTCATGCAGTTGAGTCAGGCATACTCCAGTTTTCATAACCAGTACAAGATACCGGTGATTCATGTGTACGAAACTGCGGGTATCCTTGCCGCACTCAAGGGCGACCGCGCGAAGGCGCTCGCGTATATCGAAAAAATCGAAGGCGTTACCTCCATGGCTGCATTTCAGCTCCGCCCCATCAAAAATGCCGCCATCGCCGGCATTTATTTCATCATGAAGGATTATACGAACGCACGGAAGGCGATCGAGGAGTATGTCGGGAGTCCATTTCTGGCATTTGCCACGGCGATGGAGGTTGCCCTCGTCTTTCCCATGCTCGTTCATTACGCCGATGTGGGGACCGACACGAGTCTCACCGCATGGGTGGATCGCGGCAATACCCTGAGCGATTTCAGGATCGCCAAGATTCTCTTTGAGATGGGCGAATTCGAGCCGGCCAGACAGAAATATGAGGCGCTGCTTCAGAAAAAAATCGTCCAGCATTTTGAAAGCGTCTTGTGGGTAATACTCGCCGATCTTGCAGCAATCTATCAGCGCGAGGGGAAAATCGAAAAAAGCATCGAATTCCTGAAGCGAGCGATTGAGATCATTGAACGGCACCGCCGGACTATCGCTACCGAAGCGGGCAGGATCGGATTTGTCGGCGACAAACAGAGTGTTTATGCACAGCTTGTCAGGCTCTTATTCATGCAGGGGCGGATCGGCGAAGCCTTCGAGGTCGTGGAGCGGGCAAAGGCGCGTGCCTTTGTGGATCTGCTTGCGTCCAAACGAAGTTTTTCGGGAGGACGCGAAACCCCGGAAAAGACGGCTGCATTGCTTCGCGAACTGGATGCCGCAGAAATACGGTCTGCGGCGTCGCTCTATCGGGCAGACTGGGAGAGCGCCGCTGAATCCGGACGAACAGCGGTCATCATGGCGAAGGATGCCATTGTAAAGAACGCTCCCGGTATTGCATCGCTGGTCACCGTGCCGCCGATGCCGCTTGCGGAAATGCAGAAAGCGCTCTCCTCCGGCGAGACGCTGATCGAGTACTACTATCATGGTCAGGACCTTTACCTGTTCGCAGTGAGCCGGGACGGGGTGAAAGGAAAAATCGTACCGTTCGCCGGGCTGGATCAGAAGGTGATGCGCTTCAGGAAGCAGATTGTCGAGAGCGTGAAATCAGACCGTGGAGCCGGGTGGAAACCGGGTTCGTGGACGGATGCACCGGCAGCATTCAGACCCATGCTCGAGAGCGGCGCGGAATTGTATCGCGCTGTTGTGGAGCCGATCGAGAGTGCTGTAACGGGAGATCGTCTCACCATCGTACCTCACGGAGTGCTCCATTATGTACCGTTCGGCGGCCTGCCCGCAAAGGAGAACTTCCTGATCGACCGGTACCAGATTCGGGTATTGCCGAGTGCCAGTGTCATGAAGCACCTGCAAGGCGGCAACACAGCGCCCACGGGCGACCTGATCGCCTTCGGTAACCCTGACCTGAACGATCCGAAGATGAATCTTCGTTTTGCCCAGGAGGAGGCTCGCGAAATCGCGCAGGATCGTACGAATGCAAAGGTTCTTCTCCGCAAGGAGGCGAGCAAGGCCGCGGTAAGGAAGTATGCTCAACAATTCAGGATTGTGCATTTCGCAACCCATGGTGTTTTTCGTCCTGACAAACCGCTTCAGTCAGGTCTTCTCCTTGCCCCGGACGGAGACAGCGACGGATTGCTGACCGCCGGTGAGTTTTACGATTTGCGCCTCAATGCCGGGCTGGTTACCCTTTCTGCCTGTGAAACCGGACTGGGCACCATCGGCAACGGTGATGATGTCGTAGGATTAAGCCGGGGATTGTTGTATGCAGGTGCACGATCTGTTGTCGCCAGCCTCTGGGTGGTTGATGACCGTGCAACCGCCCTGCTGATGAAAGAGTTCTATCGGGCACTCGGGAGTGATGGAGACAGGACGACAGCTCTCCGGTTTGCGCAGCGCAAGATTAAGGATCAGTATAATCCGCATCCATTTTTTTGGGCGGCCTTTGAGGTTATCGGCTCTGCGCAATAACCGGACGTAGCTGCGGGAGTTTGTTTGTAGAGCTTTCGAAAAGGCTCATGCAGAATCGATTGCCTTTTGAAAAGGGCGGCAGCTTGTATGCTGTCCGCCCTTTTCAGGCAGCGTGACTGGTGCAGGTTCACATCCTATTTTGTAAGGTGATGAAGGCCATTTACCGGCCTCCATGCTTTCCGGGATGACCGTACTCATGATGGCCCGCATGTTTCCAGTGATCTCCCGATCTCCGGTCTTCCCGCCAGTGGTCGTGCCGGTCCCAGTACCGTTCACGTTCCCATCGTACCCAGTGCTTTTTCAACTGGCCGTACGGAATATACGGGTGCCCGGGAGGAATCCGGTGATAATGGGCGGGCGGCAGGGTTACCAGCGGTCCCGGCACTCTGGCGGGGACAATATAGGTCCACGGACCATTGTATCCGTCAGCCCGGTACCATCTTCCTTCATAGGGACGCCACCAGTATCCTCCGTAAAAGAGGACCGGAATCCCGATATCGGGTACCGAGTACACATAGGTTCCCGGAATCACAACTACGGGCGGCGGCGCGTGGAAGACGTACGCCGGGGGGCCGGCGTTGATTCCGATATTCAGATTGACCACTGCGCCGGCAGGCGATGCGATGGTGCCTGCGGTGAGTACAGCGATAACCACTATTGCCAACGTCGATATGCGAGCTTTCATGTTTTCCTCTCTTTCTGGCTATGAGCCATGTACTTCACAATCAGTCTTCTTGCATAAACTGCGCCTGCTGTCTTGCCCATATCGACAGAACAGGTGCGGGAAGGTTTAATGTGGCTCGTTGACCCCGTTTGATCACGGCTCTTATAATATCCGGCATGACAATCGTTCCGTCGTATGTATTCTTTTCCTGCATCCGCGAGATTTGTGTGAGAAAAAAGATATTCTTCAGATGGCCTCTGTCCTCTTAAATTGAGCAAGGGTTGCTGAAAGGAGCTGAATCGTGGGGCTTTTTGACTGGATTTTCGGATTCTCGGCGTTGACAGGCAGTATAAGCCGTACCTTACCGGTCGAAAATAGCCTGCGGATTTCCGAAAGGCGCTCAAGAGCAATCGGAATGAGGATTCCGTATTATGCAACTGCCTGATCATGACCTGATCCGCAAACAATTCTGGGCGCGGCAGCTGCGCCAGTTCATTGCATTTCTGACGGCTGTTTCCCTGATGTTCCTCCTGGGGTATCTCTACCAGTACACGGACATCCTGGGTGACAATGCGAAGGGGCTGACCTTTGCGCTGCTGGCAATCGTTATTGCAGCATTTATCGGGTTCAGCGCCATGAACTGGCGCTGCCCGGTGTGCGGAAAATACCTTGGCGCCGATATCAACCGGAATGTCTGCCGAAAATGCGGAGTAAAGCTGCAGTAGTGTCATGCG
>JAAYUK010000264.1 GCA_012517735.1 Nitrospiraceae bacterium | reverse complement strand
CCTCCGCCCGATATTCTGGTGTCGTGCGTTGCACACGAAATCAACAATCCGAACAATTGCATTCTCCATAATGCGCAGCTGGTTGCGCAGATTTGGGAGGATACGGTTCAGGTGCTGGATGAGTATTATCAGGAGCATGGGGACTTTTCGCTGGGAGGACTCGAGCTGCCGTTTGCGGAAGTCCGCACGATCATGCCGAGGCTGATCGCCGGTATCGCGGATGGTTCGTGCCGCATCAGGAATATCATCGATTCCTTCAAAGCATATGCCAGAACCGGTTGTGACGGTCCCGGCGTTCTTTTCAGCATCAACAGTGTCATTTTGAGCGCGCTGTCGTTGCTCCGTGAGCAGATCAGCAGGTGCACCGACGAAATTGCACTCAATCTTCAGGATCACCTGCCTCCGCTGAGGGGCAGTGTCCAGCGCATGGAACAGGTTGTGGTCAATCTGCTTACGAATGCGCTTGAATCACTGCCTTCCCGTCAGGCCAGCATTGTGCTGTCTACATCGCTGGCTGCTGAAACGGGAGATCTGATCCTGACGATTCGTGACGAGGGGTGCGGTATGGACCAGGATACGCTCGAACGGATAACCGAACCTTTTTTTTCTACCCGGAAAGATTCGGGGGGAACCGGTCTTGGACTCTACATTACCCGGATGATCGTGCACGAACATGGAGGACAGCTGCTCTTTTCTTCCGAACCCGGTGTTGGCACTCTAGCAACCGTGGTATTGCCGCGGGAGCGTGACTGACATGCCGTCTCAGGCGCCATCCCCAGTGGTGCTGCTGGTGGACGATGATCCCCAGATTCTTCTTGCTTCCGGCCTGATTCTCCGGAGCGCCGGCATCCGCAATGTTGTGACGATGAGCGACAGCACGATTGTTCCGGGGTATCTCGCTGCGCATCCCGTAACAGTGGTTGTCCTCGACCTCTCGATGCCGCGTATTCCGGGGTGCGAACTGCTTTCGATGATCAGCGAGGATCATCCGCATATTCCGGTGATCATCATGAGTGCGGTCAATGAGCTCGAGACGGCGGTGACCTGTATGCGGGGAGGCGCCTTCGATTATCTCCTCAAGCCGGTCGACAAGAGCCGTTTCGTTGGCAGCGTGCGCCGTGCCCTCGAATTGAGTACCCTGCGAGAGGAGCTCTCATCGCTCAAGCAGCGGCTGCTCAGCGATACGCTCGAGCACGCCTCGGCATTTGATGCCATTGTCACCCGAAGCAAGAGGATGCGCGCGGTTTTCCAGTATCTCGAAGTGATTGCCGGGACCGATCAGCCGGTGCTGATTACCGGAGAAACCGGTGTCGGCAAGGAGCTGATCGCACGAGCGCTGTTTGACCTGAGCGGACGCAAGGGCGCATTTGTTCCGGTCAATGTCGGCGGTCTCGACGATACCATGTTTTCCGACACGCTTTTCGGTCACAAAAAGGGCGCCTTTACCGGCGCCGATGACAATCGTCAGGGGCTTATTGCAAAGGCATCAGGCGGCGTTCTTTTTCTTGACGAAATCGGCGATCTGGGAGAACAGTCCCAAGTCAAGCTGCTTCGGCTGCTCGAGGACAGAACCTATTATCCGCTCGGTTCCGATGTTGCGCGTCATTCGGATGCACGGGTGGTCGTTGCGACGAATTGCGAGATACCTGCAATGCTCGATGCGGGCACGTTCCGCAAGGATCTGTACTATCGGCTGCGCGCTCATCAGGTGCATATTCCCCCCTTGCGTGAGCGGAGGGAGGATATCCCGCTTCTGCTTGATCAACTGTTGGCAGAATCGGCTGAACGGCTCGGCAGAAAAAAACCGGTCTATTCTCCCGAACTGCTGCGTCTGCTGATGAGCTACGACTTTCCGGGGAATGTCAGGGAATTGCGCGCCATGGTTTTTGATGCCGCAGCGCGCAGCAAATACGGCATGCTCTCCCTTGAGCCGTTCAAAGAGACCATCAGGAAGGAAGCGGAGCGACCCCGCACGGGTCCGGTCCCGGCAGATGAGATTCCGGCGCTGAGCATTCCGGACGGACGTTTTCCGAAGCTCAGGGAGGCTGAGGAGTTTCTGGTGCAGGAAGCATTGAGACGTGCCGGGGGCAATCAGGGGCTTGCGGCGTCCTTTCTCGGCATTTCGCGTCAGGCGTTGAATAAGCGGGTAAACAAGACGAAGTAACACAAATTTCCAGATCAAAGAGAAAAGATCAAATATTCGGTTGTGGATATATTGAATATCCCGCATTTTTGAACGGTTCTCTTTTTTAGGGATAAAAATAATGATGCCGGTGGTATCATAAAGCCATGCGCCGAGGTTTTTCCAGACCGAAACTTGCCGTATACGGGGCTGCAGCCTGCGGCGGCTG
>JAAYUK010000263.1 GCA_012517735.1 Nitrospiraceae bacterium | reverse complement strand
GGCCAGCCGCGTTACCTGCTCTTCAGTGTCAACCTGCCCCGAACGGTAGGTCTTTACTGCATCCAGAAGCACAAACGAACCGACGATACCAAGCACCACAACAAAGGCTACACTGACGTAAAGGTTCGATCCCGCGTCTCCAAAACGCTCCTTGATCTGCTGCTGCAGAGCAGCGCCCAGCAGAACGCCGAATTCTGCAAAAACACCGAAGATAATACCGAGCTTTACATCAACCTGCCCGTACTTGGCCCGCTTGATCGCACCCACAAGGGCTTTGGGAAATTTATGACACATATTGCTGGCAACCGCTACCAATCCGGGTACCCCCAGACTCATCATCGCCGGGGTGAGGACAAATGCGCCCCCTGATCCGATAAATCCGCTGACCAGTCCCCCGACAAATCCAACCAGAAAGAGATAAATGACCGTCATGGCGTCAAGCGCTATAAAATTCTGCGCAACCGCAGTGATGTCCTGCATGTTAATGTCCCTCCTGTTTCTGCTTGGGATGCATGCCGAAGAAGCTCCAGAAATTGCCAGTAAAGGAGCCGTGCACCAAAGAAAAAATGAACGCTGTCAGTATCGGTAAAAATGCAAACAACCCGCCCCTGCCAAAATAATCGTTTATCGCGTCCTGTTCCGCAAGCAAAAGAACATACAACGAAATCGACACAAGCCCCATGACGACCACCTTGATTCCTGCAGACCTTTTTCGCTTCACTGAACCTTGCATGCCCACGCTCCCACGCTATATTTCTGCTACGAACCCACCACAACGAGCGGGCAATGAATTCCCTGCCAGACATTGATCTTTTCGGTCTCACAGCCCAGCTTCAGCCGGTCGTAAGACTTGATGACGACGTAGCGTATATCGCTGCTGCGATCCACCAGGTCAACAACAGCCTGCTTCAGGCAGCCATCCACCGTCCGTACTGCATAGACAACATCTTCCCAATCAAGACGCGCCTTGACGTTTTCAAGAGCCGGCAGCGCCTTTTGGGGGCAGAGGATTTCAAGCTCAGTATTCATGCGCTTGCAGAAAGTGATCGCGTACTTCAGCGCCTCTGCCTTCACGTCCTGTCCGGTAAACACCAGCAGGGCTTTTTCGCGACGGTTCAGGAATTCACGCGCTGTCCGCACATCTCCTTCCTCCGCAAAAGCGACTGCCGAAAACAGGTCTTCAAGGTGTTGTGAAAGATTCATTGACTCCCCCTTACGCGTTTTCTTTTGCCAATTCACGGAACGTGCCACAAGGGAAGGCATTAAAATAAATTTATTAATCAGTCGGTTATCTTGCCGGACTGGCTTATGGCGCGCATGCATGATGATGCAAAATGCAACAAACGCGCCGTGAACAAAGCGCGATAACGTTCTCCGGAAATACCCTCCCAGCAAGACGAAACCGATGAACATCCTGATTTAATTGATATATACGGCAGATGCGCGCAAAAGAACCGCGGGGAGGCGACAGCCGGATTCGTGAGCGCCTTCTCTGTTGCAACGCTTTTCAAAAATGTTGCAAATTGCAATAGATCAGGGTAAGATGGGACAGGATGGATTATAAACCCAGTATCAGACAAAAGATTTCGCTCGGCTACTATGCGGGGGTCGGGGTTATTTTCGCGCTCTTCCTTTTCACCCTGACCGAGCTTTCGGTCATCGACAAAAAAATCATGTTTGCCGATGTCATTGCAGAGTTTTTCGAAACAACGCTTGAAATGCGGCGGTATGAAAAAAATTTTTTCCTCTATCAGCAGCGTGAAGACTTTGAGGAATCAATCCGCTACGTATCGCGCGCAGAGGAGATTCTGGCAAAACATCAGCGTGAGTATGAGAATCTTCTGGTTTCAGCAGAGATTCTTCATCTGCGGAAAGTTCTTCAGGATTACCGGAAACTTCTTGAGCAGTATGCCTCCCTTGCCGGACAGCCCGCAGCACGCGCATCTGTGCTCAAACACCAGATCAGAGAGCGCGGCAAAGAACTTACCACCCTTGCGGAGACCATCTCCGCGACAGAAAAGAACCGTATCCGGGAACTGCTTACCAACGCTGAGCGGATTCTTTTCGTATCAATCTTCATCTTTTCCCTGGCCGGGCTCGGGGTCGGGCATCTGATTTCCCGGATGGTTGTGAAGCCGCTGAAAGAGCTTGAGGAAAAAATGGAGCAGATCGCTGCAGGCGGGTTCAGCAAAATGGTGATTGCAACGAATGACCGGGAAATCGTTTCCCTGACCAATGCGTTCAACAAGATGCTGCGGGAATTGCAGATCCGGCAGAAGCATCTGGTTCAGTCAGAGAAGCTTGCGTCACTCGGAACGCTCATGGCAGGCATCGCCCATGAGCTGAACAATCCGCTCTCCAATATTTCGAGCTCATCACAGATCCTTATGGAAGAACTGGACGATTCGGACAAGGCATACCGGCAGGAACTCCTGCAACAAATAGAAAGTCAGACGGATCGGGCCAGAAATATCGTCAGATCCCTTCTGGACTTTTCGAGAGAAAAGACGTTCAAAAGGGAGACGATCAATCTCCATGAAGTTCTGCACGAAACGGTCCGGTTTGTCAGAGGGCAGTTGCCCCCGACGATTGATCTGCAAATCGACATTCCTGATTCGCTGGTCATTTATGCCGACAAGCAGCGGATTCAGCAGGCGTTTCTGAACCTTCTCAAAAATGCGATCGATGCCATGCCGGCCGGTGGAAGCTTGCAGATATCCGCATCATCGATATCGCCATTTGAAGCCGGGACGTTCGATCAGACCGAGGCGTATACCTTTCTGGTCAATCGCGACAAATGCGAGCCGGGAGAAGAAAGTGCCTACATCATTATCAGGGATTCAGGCGCCGGGATTCCGCCGGAGATTCTGCCGAGGATCATGGATCCTTTTTTCTCGACCAAAGAGGTGGGCAAGGGTTCCGGGCTCGGGCTTTCGATCGTACACGAAATTATTGATGAGCACGAAGGCTGTATTGCCGTTGTAAGCACTGTCGGAAAAGGAACGGCTTTCGTCGTCCGTCTGCCGTCCAGAGAGGGACTAGCCATATGATACCTTCAGCTCGCATTCTTATTGTGGATGATGAGAAGATTGCCCTCAAGAACCTTGAGCACATCATGAAAAAGGAAGGGTATGAGGTAACCGCGGTTCAAAGCGGCCAGGCGGCTCTGCAGGCGCTTGAAGAAAAAGAATTTGACATCGTTCTCACCGATCTCAAGATGGAAAAAGTAGACGGCATGCACGTGCTCAAAAAAAGCCGCGAACTCCGCCCCGATGCGGAAGTCATCATGATCACCGGATATGCAACGCTTGATTCGGCTGTCCGGGCAATGAAAGACGGCGCGTTCAACTATATAGCAAAACCGTTCAAGCTCGATGAAGTCCGGGAAGTCGTAAAGGATGCTTTGGAAAAGATCAGCCTGAAGCGGGAAAATGAGACTCTCCGTGAGCAACTGGAGGCGTTTCAGGGCAAAATCAAAATCATCACGCAGGACCCCGGCATGCAGAAAATTCTCGATACGGCCCGACAGGTGGCTCCTACTGATTGCAATGTCATCGTGAGCGGCGAGAGCGGGACGGGCAAGGAATTGCTTGCACGGTACATTCATGCGCAGAGCAAGCGGGCGGATAACCAGTACCTGGCCGTCAATTGCGGGGCATTCAGTGAAAGTTTGCTGGCCAATGAACTCTTCGGCCATGAAAAGGGGGCGTTTACCGGCGCGAATGAGACCAAGAAGGGATTGATTGAAACAGCATCAGGCGGCACACTGTTTCTTGATGAGATTACAGAAATGCCCCCTTCAATGCAGGTAAAGCTGCTGAGAGTGCTTCAGGAAAAAGAAGTCATGCGGCTCGGTTCGGGCCGCCCGATAAAAACCGATGTGCGGTTTATTGCCGCAACCAACAGAAACGTCCAGGAGGCTGTCAAGAGCGGGGTCTTTCGCAATGACCTCTATTTCAGGCTGAATGTCGTTTCATTTCACCTGCCACCGCTCTCGGAGCGTCGGATCGACATCCCGCTTCTGAGTTATTTCTTCCTCAAAAAACATGCTGCCTCCATGAAAAAACCTGTTGCTGAATTGTCTCCGGACGTGCTCGCACTCCTTACGCATTATGAATTCCCCGGAAATATCCGTGAGCTCGAAAATATCATCAGTCGCGGAGTCGCTTTGACCCAGGGCAACCGTATCGAAATCGAGCACCTGCCGGAAGATCTCAAACTGTTCAATGTAAAAATATTCCGAAAGAAAGACGGCAAGATTCCCTCGCTCGAACAGCAGGAAATGGATTACATCAAGTGGGTGCTGGATGAAGTCGGCGGCAACAAAACGCTTGCTGCCCAGACGCTCGGAATAGACAGGGTGTCTCTCTGGAGAAAACTCAAAAAATACGGACTGATTGATGAATAACCGCGTTTCCCAAGAGGCTCTTTCCGACTGCAATTCAGATTGCCCGCACCAGCTCTCCGACCATGCGGGCAATGGCAAGGCATGCGGTAAGCCCCGGAGACTCGATGCCGACCAGGTTGATGAGTCCTGGCAGACCGCGGTCAGCTTCATGCCGGATGATAAAGTCACGCACACCCTGGCCACCCAGCTTCGGACGCACACCAGCCATGTCCGGGGCGAAAGACTCCTGCTCCAATCCGTCGATAAGAGATGCTGCAGCATGGAAAAACCGCTCCTGCTTGCCGGGATCGACCCGATAGTCGGGAGCATAGACCGGCTCGGCGTCCGGCCCGAACCGCAAACGCCCGCCAAGGTCGAGCGTGGCATGAATCCCAAGCCCCGTCAAACCAGCATGGGGCAACGGGTAGATCAGCCGGCTGACCGGCGACGGTTTTGCGTACGAATAATATGACCCCTTCCAGAAGTGGATGCGATAATCGGCTGCATCGAGATCCACGCCGGCCAGAGCAGCAATTCGATCGGCATGCAGTCCTGCGGCGTTGATGAGAATGTCCGTGACAAACCGGTAGTTCTCAGGCTCAACGGTAACAAGGTATCCATCTGCAGAGCGCTCTATCGCCGTCACACGGCTTCCGAATGAAAAGACCGCCCCTCCGGCCTGAGCCTCGTGATACAGCTGCCGCATGAGGCCATGGGCATCGACAATGCCGGTATGCGGGGAATGGATGGCAGCAACCGCTTTTACCCGGGGTTCAAGCGCACGGAGCTTTTCCCGCCCGATCAGGGCCAGATCGCGTGCGCCGTTTGCCTGTCCTGCACGAAGCAGTGTTTCAAGCTCACTCTCTTCATCCTGCATCCGGGCAACGATCAACTTGCCGATCCGCTGGTAACGTATCGAGTGCTGTTCGCAATACCGGTAAAGCGCTCGCGAACCGTCAACACAGAGTCGGGCTTTCAGTGAACCTGGGGGATAATAGATGCCTGCGTGGATTACTTCGCTGTTACGACTGGAGATCTCCTGCCCATAGTGTTCGTGCTGTTCCAGCACCAGTACATCCCGACCGGCGTGACTCAATGCGGATGCTATGGCAAGACCTATAACTCCCGCCCCGACAACGGTAGTGTGAACGCTGTCCATGGTACGACCGGACAGGCCGGCTAAAAGTCGGGGAACATCTTCAGGCTCAAAAGGGTGCCGTTGGGTGTTTTTGTCTGGGCGGTAAGAATGCCGCCTTCAATATACCGCAGATCAAAACTTTTGTAGCCTCTCGAAATCAGGCTCTTCGCATCCGCCGGACAACCGCGCTCGCAGCCGGCTATGCCCTTGATCATTGCCGGAAGGAGTCCCCGTACATCGAGTGCTGAGATGTCGGATCCTTTTGATTCGGCGAGCTCCTCAATTTTCGCATTGATGACGCCGAGATCGGCCCGGAATACATCGGTCACGGGAATCGTAATCGACGCGTCATGGACAATTGCCTCAATAATCATACAGCCTCCTGTTGTCGATAAGTATGAGTTATTCAGCAGAGGGGGGGAATACGGTATTTATTATACTACAAGAAACCCGCCTGTCTGCACAGCGCCAATCCATTGCAGAGCGTGTCTATTCTCGCTGCGAGAGAGACAGCGGGCAGCGTTCACACCGTGGCGTCGGT
>JAAYUK010000052.1 GCA_012517735.1 Nitrospiraceae bacterium | reverse complement strand
GTCCACTCCAGCAGACGCGCCAGACGCAGCTTCATCGGCCGGCTTGCCGGATTGAGGGAAAGCCCCTTGCGGATAACAGTCATGGCATTGGTGAAATCACGGGACTCAAGAAAGGTATCGGCCATAACCTCATAACGGGCAATATCGGCCCCTCCGGACGGCGTCTCCGCACGCGCCTGCAGAGCAAACACTCCAAACAAAACGCTGCAGATGAGTATGCATATGGCAGAACACCTAGCGTTTTTCATCCCGCTCCATTTTCAGCAGCATGAGTGCATATTTGCGTGCCACATCGCTCCGTTCCGCCTTTCGCGCGAGGTTCATGAGATACCAGGCGGTCTGCTGATCCATGCGTACGGCTCCCGCATACTTTTCCGCAAACTGAAGCGCCTTTCTGGAATCGCCCGTCTGCTCAAGCGCACCGACCGCTCGCACAAACGCGCGCCGCCTCATCTGTTCGTCAGAGGCAATGTCCATCGCCAACAGATAGAGCTGCACTGCCGCAACGAGCATCCCCCGACCGACCGCCTGATCGCCATACGAGAGCAGATCGCGGCTGGAGGTCAGTTTCTGCAACTCGTCGATGGCGCTGATCCGGGACTGCACCGCGCTGCGCAGCAGTTCCGGGGACTCCCGATACTGCTCCTGCGCTGCATAGAGATACACAAATACCTCAAAAAAGCGGGCCTCGCGGAGCAGTCCTGCATCTGCCGACGACAGCAGCGGCGGCAGTATCCGTTTGAGCTTTTCGATGTCCTGCGTCTGCAGATACACACGCGCCAAAGCACGGCGGACAATCAGATCGTCGGGCCGGGCCGCAAGCTGATTCTCAAAATACTTGACGCTGAATGCGTCATGCACTGCCGTCTCCCGAATGAGCGAATATACCTGCTCCCCGGGGTACAGGATAATCAGAAGCAGCACCACCCCCGCGACATACACCAGTACTCCTGCCGGCGTGATAAAGCGCCGGCGCGCGCGAAGACGCTCAATCAGCGCATCTAACTGAGACCGTTTGAAGTACATCTTCTTTCCCTTTTATCTCAAACTGTGCGATCCCGCTCCCCACCATGCGCGGTGACCGTGCGATGCCGTTCACTCGAACCGTGCATCCCTGCATATTTCCCAGCCGCATGGTGATCCCGGCCTGATGGCTCAGGAGTGAAAAATCAACTCCCCTGCCGACAGGCGTCCAGCGCGGAACAGCGGCATTGACGCTCTCGAGATACACGCCCCTGCCGGGCTCCTTCTGCAACACCACATCATGCATGCGCCCCGGAGCGAGATGCAGATACCGCGCCTGTTCATGATCGGAAAACCCGATTACACCACCGCCGGCAGAAACCGGATACCCCGCGGTCTTCGGAATGCGAAGTTCCCGGATGGCATCGGTTCCGGCCACACGATAGCCGTTTTCGGTCCTGCCGACCGCAACGCGGCTGAATTCGCGCGCCTTCCTGATATATTCCGAAGCAAAGACCGCCACAACATCCTGCCGGAGTGCATAGTCGTACACTTTCCTGAGCGCGTTGAGCGATGCAGGTTTGGTTGCGGAATACATGTGATAGTAAATGTTGATCGGCTTGAAACGGTACGGCCGGTCGGTCAGCTGAAAGGTCTCGATCACCCGTTCGTATCCGTAGAACCGTTTTGTCCAGAGGTCAGTATACATATTCTCGTTCTGGTTCGGCGCGTAGACCTGGAAATACGGCCCTTTGTGAATCCCGATGGGTGCAATCGCGGTCCAGGAAGGATTTTCTTTCGTTATCACCGTATCGCCGCCGTTCATCGAGAGGACTCCCGCACGTTCCAGAAGGTCAAGCGCGTCGGTATCCGGGTTGCAGTCGCCGGTCCAGAGGAACAGGGGCTGCTTGCCGGCAGGGGCCAGTTTCCGAACATAGTCCAGGGATCCCAGGATTTCCCGGCGGAGATCAAAGGAGTATCCGGGGATATTGAGATGGTACGATTCCTCGTCCGTGTTCTTTGCCGCCTTTGACCAGGAGAACGGATGTGAAAAGGAATGACTTGCCGGCTCGATATGCGGCAGCGAAAAAATTTCCCGATAGGTTTGTTCGGCAGTTGCAGAAAGCTCAGGATAGAGGCCGCGTGGCGACGTCTCCCCTTCAATCACCGAAACGGTGGTCGGTATCCGGTATCGCTTGAGTATTTCCTCAAGCATCATGCGGTTTGCCAGCATCTTCGGATTCATCTCGGCGCGGGAAACAGCCCCGTCTCCATCGATATGCGCAAACAGGATGCGGCGTCCGTTATGCGTAGTCAGATCGGGAACCGGCATTACCGGAAGCCGAAGAGCCTTCTGGTAGAAAATCATCGGATTGATGATCCAGCGATAGATGTTCGCATCTCCCATCTGCCGGAGCACAAACGGATACATTACATAGCCGCCCCATGACGTCAGCGCCGCTGCATGCATATGCCGCCCCTGATCATCAACCAGATCAAGAAGCACCGTCGCTGAAGGGTCTTTCTGCACAAGGGGGATGAACGCATCAGGAACGGGAAACAGCTGCATCTCGAATCCGGCAAGTGAAGAATCCACCGTGCTGACGGTAACCTTCGCAGGCGGGCCGGTAATCGCCTTGGCAGCAAAACCGAGCTTTTGCATAAATGGGCTCTCCGGCGCAGCTCCGAGACTGTTGATCAGCACGATCGGGATGCCGTCCATCCGCTGTTTGAGAATCCAGTTCTCATACTCTCGCTGCTGTTGAGGGGCTTTTTCAAGCCAGGAAACGATGCCTGCATATCTCCCCGCGAGCGATGCCGTTGGCAGTGCCTCGCTGACATCAAGGTACTCCACCCGATAGCCGAGGTAGTTCAGCGGCATGACACCGAAACGCTGCGGATCGTTCATGGAAAAATCGGTGGGCTTCATGCCTTCGTGGAGAAACAGTATTGTTCGCGGCAACGGCTCGACCGTGCTGATGCCAAGCGTGGTGAGCGATCCGCTGGTAATGCAGGGAACAAATCCCAGATTGCTGATCTGCTGCGCGGTCCGGCGGGCCAGCTCACGTTCAGCGGGAGCAACATAATCGATCACCACCACCGGAATCCCGAAGGTATCGCGCACCCGGCGAATCTGTCCGAGCAACCAGTTCCGGTCGTTCTCGCTCACCTCGCCGTATCGCTGATCGGCCTGATGCCAGCTCCGGAAAAGCGACTCCACCGCCATGCCATTCACGACGTCCTTCAGCGGTTCGATGACCTCAAACCCGCGATTGAGCATGATCTTCATGTCGGGATACTTCGCCTTGAGCTCCCGGATGGTCGCTATCATTCCCGCTTCCTGACGGCTCCGGTCCTCCGGAGTTTTCGCGAAAAGCTGATAGCTGTCCATGGTGTCAATAAATACATTGCGAATACCCTTGCCGCGGAGCGGCGCCACAATGCGGTCGAGGAAAAACTGTCGCCATCCTGAAGCCGTCTGGTCCATGGCATGCGCCTGCCACGTCGGATTCCCGCCCTTGATCCACGAAGGGTCAATCTGAGACGAGAGCGGGTCATCCTTGCGCATCTCGCCAAGGCTGACATACCCGTAGACCGACTCGGGCGGGAATGCGCGATTCTTCAGGTCGTCGGCAGCGGCGGAGTCGATAACGATAATATCGAACAGGGCAAGCTCATCGGGCAGAGGGGCGGAACCATAGTAAAACATCGCGGAACGCGGGTGCTTGAGCTCAGGTGCAGACAGAGCGCTTTCGGAAAAAAACACTGGTAAAACAATAACATAAATAAACAGTGCGAAGAAGAAAGCGCGGCACTGCCGACCTGCGCGTGTCATGGAACGAGCCCCCAGTAGAAACATTCGGAATATATGATGTTTTTATTATAGAGCAAAGCAGCGGATATTATGAAATCAGGTCGAGTTCCCGGAACCGATCCAGACCTTTAAGATGGGCGTCATCAAGCTCGTAGTCGATTTTTTTCCAGTAAGCGAGCAGCTCATCCTCGGAGAGCGTTCCGGCAAGAGGAGACACAGCAGCGATCTCGGGAAGCCGCTTCACCGACTCGGTCTTCGCCCAGAGCACATCGCGGATGAACCGTGCATACGTCTGCTGAAACTCTTCGTCCTGCGGGAGCTCATTCCGCACAATCCAGAGGGCAAACACAAACGGGAGCCCTGTCCAGCGGTACCAGAGATCGCCGAGATCGTAGACCTGAAGCCCGCTGCCCGGCACCACGCGGGAACGAAAGACAAGCGCGTCGTCCCCGATCAGGAGAAAGGCTTCTGCATCGCCGCTCTCAGCCCGATCGGATGCAGCAAACGTCACGCCGGAAAGGCCTGACTGGCGCAGCAGTATCTTCAGAAGGGCAACCGAGGTGGCAGACTGGCTCGTCAGCAGGATTGTGCAGCCGCTCAACTGTTCAAGAGGCCTCCGCGAAAAGAGAAACACGCTGCCGACCTCACCGCAGGAACTGATCGACACGCCGTCCACATATCGGTAACGCTCCTGATTCCGGAGATATTCGATCGACGACGAGGGACTGACATCGAGCTCTCCGGCCCGGAGCATCGCGTTCAGCTTTGAAGGAACGCTCTCGACAAATTCGTAATCGGAGCAGTCGCAATACCGCTCCAGCAGATAAAACATCGGGAACACATTCGCATACATGATCTTGCCGATTCTCAGTTTTCGCGGTTCCATTATCCCTTGATCACCCCGAGCGGCCGGAGCCGCGCCACTTTCTTGGAGATTCCTGCTCGTTCAATAACGTCAACGACCGATGCAATATTCTTGTATGCCTCAGGCATTTCCTCCGCAAGCGTCTCTCTCCCCGCCGCCCGGACGAGGATACCCTGATCCTCAAGCTCACGCCAGATGGCGCGCCCCTTCGCCTGACGGATCGCCTGCCCGCGCGACATCAGCCTGCCGGCCCCATGGCTCGTCGAACCGAATGTTTGCGCCATCGCAGCAGCGGTGCCGAGCATTACGTAGGACGCCCGTCCCATGTCTCCCGGCAACAGCACCGGCTGGCCGATAGCGCGGTACCGGGAGGCCAGCTCGGGATGTCCCGGGGGAAACGCCCGGGTACAGCCCTTCCGGTGGACCAGCACCTTCCGGAGTCTGCCATTGACGGTATGTTCCTCGATCTTCGCAATATTATGCGCGACATCGTAAATGAGCGACATGCCGGCTTCGGCCGGCGACATGCGGAACTGATCATAAAATACCTCACGCGCCCAATGCATGAGGCACTGGCGATTTGCCCACGCATAATTCGCGGATGCCTTCATGGCAGCAAAATAGTCCTGCCCCTCGCTGCTTGCAAACGGCGCACAAGCCAGCTCCCGGTCAGGCAGGACAATGCCGTACTTTGCAGCAGCACGGCCCATTACAGCGAGAAAATCGGTGCAGACCTGATGGCCGAACCCTCGCGAACCGGTATGGATCATGAGCGTTATCTGATGCGGGAACAGCCCGATCACGCCGGCAGCTCCTTCATCATAGATTTCATCGACATACTGCACTTCAAGAAAGTGATTGCCGGAACCGAGCGTGCCCTGCTGGGATTTACCGCGATCATAGGCCTCAGCGGTGATCAGCGAAGGATCCGCTCCATCCATGCACCCGCCCGACTCGATCCGCTCAAGATCATCCCTGTCGCCATAGCCCTGCTCAACCGCCCAGCGGGCTCCTTTGAGCAGAACCTGCTCCCGATCCTTCTCCCCAAGACTGATGCGGCCCCTGGAACCGACACCGGAAGGAATCGCAGTATAGAGTGCATCGACCAGCTCCCGCAGCTTCGGCAGCACCTCATCTCTGGTGAGATTGGAACGCACGAGCCGGACGCCGCAGTTGATGTCGTATCCGACCCCGCCCGGCGAGATAACCCCTTCCTTGAGGTCGAACGCGGCAACCCCGCCGATCGGAAATCCGTAGCCCTTGTGCACATCCGGCATCGCCATCGCATTGCCGACAATGCCCGGCAGCGCAGCCACATTCGCAACCTGTTCCACCGAACCGGCTTCGAGGTCTCTCTGGAGCGCGGCATTGACATAAATTATCCCATCGGTCAGCATGCCGGGCCGAAACCCTTTCGGCACAAGCAGACGATTGTCGTCGATTCGTTGCAGCTGGTCATGCATAGTTGATCAGTCCTTGCACTGACAGAACAGTAATGCCCTATTGTGTAGCAAAGAGAAACCATAGTTCAAGAAATTCAGGGGGCAAGCTGGTTGAGAGCATTCCGGCAATCCGGCATCGCCCTTTCCCCAAATCAGGAAACACTTCCTGTGCCTGCAATGCAGATTCCCGGACGAGCAGGCATGGCATGACCTTCAGATGATTGAAAAATTTGGATTATTATTTGTTGCACAAAAATGGCATGCAGTTTGAATACACCAATCCCTGTTGAGGATATTCCTCTTCATACCACAAATCAGATTCAAAGGAGACCGCATGAAAAAGATCATTACCGCAATTGTTGCAGCCGGCATCACCTTCTCGTTCGCCGTTGCACCCGCACTTGCTGCAGGAACCGACAGCCCCGGCATCGACCAGCGTCAGGCAAACCAGCAGAAGCGCATTGACCAAGGGATACAAAGCGGCCAGCTGACCGAAAAGGAAGCAAAGAAACTGAACAAGCAGCAGGAGCGTATCAGCAAGAAAGAAGCACGGATGAAGGCTGACGGCAATCTGACGAAAAAAGAGCGGGCGAAACTGAAGAAGGAACAGGATAAAGCCAGCAAGAAGATTTACCAGGAGAAACACGACAACCAGACGACCGCACCGGCTGTAAAATAAGTGTTACCGGACGGATGTGAGGATACCCGTCCTCACATCCGTCATGCAGTTTCTGTCAACAGATCGCATACCCGAGCGCAACAAGCAGAATACAGCTCACCGGCATCCAGCTCAGATAGATCGACCGGCGGTACGCGCCTTTTTCAAAACACTGCTTCGCAAAGGTTCTGCTGAGCGCAAATACCAGCGGATAGCTCAGGAGACCGGTGCCGATCAGCAGCATGCCGGCCGACTTTTCCGTACCGCGCGCAATGATTGCATTATCCGGAAACAGCAGGAAAAAAACCGCCAGCAGCGGCAGCGACAGCACAAATTTATTGATGAAGAGACTGAGTTGCGCAAAACGTTTTCCGGCAGATTCCTCTTCGTACGGTCTTCTTGGTTCCATGACAATCCCCCCAAAACTGCAAATACAGAAAATATTTTACCATTTCCCTGTCAGAGGCTGCCCGTTTGCCGCACCAAAGACACCACTCTGGTATAATTCGATTCAGCCGTTCGGAGCAGATCGGGGAATGCCATGCAGACATATGCCGTAAGCGAAGAAAAAAACCGCTGGCTGCAGCAGCAGATGGAAGCGCTCGATATCCGCGAACAGGACATCGAGGAAAAATTCGTGCGCTCCTCCGGCAAGGGCGGGCAGAAGGTCAACAAGACCTCGTCCTGCGTCTACCTCCGCCACGCGCCCACCGGCGTGGAAGTAAAATGCATGAAGGACCGGAGCCAGTCGATCAACCGCTTCCTTGCCCGCCGTGAACTCGTCGAAAAGATCAAAAAAGCGCGCGGACTCCCTACTGATGAAGACGCGGAACGGGAGCGGATCAGAAAACAGAAACTGAAACGGAAGCGCCGCGCACAGCGTCCATCTGCGGGGTCGGCCAAGGCATCTCCGGATCTCCATGACTGAAACATCAGTTCGTGCCGGAAGTCTGATGCGCGGACACGCTTCCATGCTAGAATGATGGTGCTGTTTTTACTCTGAGGGGGGACGGTATGAACTGGTTTTATGGAGAGAACGGCACACGCATCGGTCCGGTTTCCGAGGAGCAGTTCCGGGAGCGTGTGTCAACGGGTGTCATTACGCCGGACACACCGGTCTGGAACGAACGCATCGGCAAGTGGCGTCCGTATCGTGAAATAGCAGGAATTTCTGTCGTCCCTTCACCGTCGCCAGCATCTGCAGCTGTTCAATCAATGCCCGTACAGAGCGCCAGGTCGGACGAGCCGCTCGCGCGCTGCATGCAGTGCGATCAGGAGTTTCCCCGCTCACAGCTGAAGATGACCATCGACGGATTCACCTGTGAACACTGTTCCAGAAAGTTCGACACACCGCCGCCGCAATCAGCACACGCAACAGAACGGACGCCGGCGAATCCGATACGGCAAAACTTCGAATTTACCGGCTCCGGCGAAGAATATTTCCGCATCTGGATCGTCAATCTGCTCCTGACCATCGTCACCTGCGGCATCTATTCCGCATGGGCAAAGGTGCGGAAGAACCAGTACTTCTATCGCCATACGAAAATCGCGGGGTCGAGCTTCGATTATCACGGCAATCCCAAGGCCATCCTCAGAGGGCGCATCATAGCCGTTGTCGTGCTGGCCGCGCTCTATTTCAGCCCCAAGATCAACCCGGCACTCAATGCACTGGTGCTGCTCGTCGTCATCGGGGCAGTGCCCTGGTTTCTCGTCCGCTCGTTCTCGTTCCGTCTCTACAACAGCAGCTGGCGCGGCATCCGGTTTCACTTTCACGGGACCGTGGCCAAAGCGGTCGAGGTCTTTTATATCAACGGCGTGCTCGTCATTCTGTCGCTCGGTCTCTGCTATCCACTCCTCTACCACCGGATGCGCATGTTCATCATGAACCATGCCGCTTTCGGCAAGACTCCATTTTCCACAGCGGTCACAACGGGAGCAGTATACAGCGTCTTCCTGCGGGCCATCGGGCTGGGCATCGTTTTGATCTTCGTCCTCGGCATTGCCTTCGGTGTCATGGCAGGCATCCTCGGTGTCTCGGCCGGATTCGGGCGCGGCGGACTACAGCCTGTTTTCATTATCCTGTTTGCGGCACTGACCTTTGCCTTTTACTGGCTCTTCCGGCTGTTCATCCAGACCTTTGTGCAGGCCCGCATGAACAACCTCTTCTGGAACGGCACCCTGCTCGGTTCTGCATCGTTCGATTCGACCATGAGCGCCCTGAAGCTGGCCGGCATCTGGGCAAAAAATGCATTGCTCACGTTCCTGACGCTCGGCTTCTACTGGCCATGGGCGAAGGTCCGCCTCATGCGCTACCGTGCAGAAACCCTGGCGCTGATCA
This sequence comes from Nitrospiraceae bacterium, assembly GCA_012517735.1. Taxonomy (GTDB): domain Bacteria; phylum Nitrospirota; class Thermodesulfovibrionia; order Thermodesulfovibrionales; family Dissulfurispiraceae; genus JAAYUK01. The sequence goes on along the minus strand of JAAYUK010000052.1, from coordinate 1,373 downwards.
CCCCGCTCGGCGTCGAGGACTTTGTTGCCGATGTCTCCGAACACGTATCGGCAGCAGGGGAGGAGATCACCGATGCCCTCGACTTCGACATCGCATTCTGATCTTCCGGTCAATGAGCTGCGCGGCCGGTATTATGACGGCAGGAGCAGCCGGGCGCATGACGTCGTGGTCCGCTTTGGCGCAGATCGATGCACCATAACCGGGAGCGAAATCGACCGGACCTACCGGGTCTCAGAGCTGAACGTGGCGGAGCGGTTCGAAGGCACGAGCCGCATCATCAGTTTTCCGGACGGGGCCTCGTGCGAACTGCCGGACAGCGCCCTGCTCACCGCATTGCTGAAACGATCCGGCAAAAAAGAGTCTCTGGCAAATACCGCTCACCGGCGCTGGAAATGGGTGGCACTGTCGTGCGTTCTGCTCGTGGTTGTCTTTGGAGTAACCTACCGGTGGGGGTTCCCCTGGATTGCGGAAAAACTGGCGTACCGCCTGCCCGATGTGGTCCTGACCGCTGTCAGCAACAAAACCATGGAAACGCTCGACAACCTTGAGATGCGCGGGGTCAAGGTGGCCGAACCGTCTGCCCTGCCGGAAGAGCGCCAGAAGGAACTGCGCGAACGCTTCGCGCGCCTTGCCTCACCGCCCGGCGAACAGGTGACGGCAAAAGTACACTTCCGCGCCAGCAAGACATTCGGACCGAACGCCTTCGCGCTGCCGGACGGCACCATCGTCTTTTTCGACGATCTTATCAAACTCGCGCAGAATGATAATGAAATCATCGCAGTGTATTGTCACGAAGCCGGCCACGCCGCACGCCGTCATGGCATGCGTCAGATCATTCAGGGCTCGCTTACCGGTCTGGTTCTGGCCGCCTATCTCGGCGATGTGAGCAGCCTTGCCGGAGCGCTTTCAGGATGGGTTCTTGAGGCAAAGTATTCGCGTGACTTCGAGCGCGATGCCGACCGCTATGCTGCAGCCATGCTCCGGCTGAACGGCATCGAGCCCCGGGTGCTCGGCACCTTTCTCCTGCGGATAGAACAAAAACAGGGGAAGGCCCCGAGCGGCGAGGGCAGAAAAACGGGCATCGGCGACTACCTTTCCTCGCATCCGGCAACAGAAGAACGGCTGCGGGAAATGGAAACTCTCTCAATGCCATCAGAGAAAGGGAAGTGATCCATGCAGTTCTGCGATCTCGCGTGCAAGCATGCTTCGTTTCCGGAATCCGACGCGGTCGACGGCTCCCGGAGCTGCCGCACCTTTGTCGCGCTGTACTGCGCGCGGAAGAAGACCCTGGTGCACAAGAATCTGCCCTGCCCCGACAAGAAAGAGCGGCCGGGAAAGCACGGGAAACGCTCCGGAGCATAAGCACACGATTC
>JAAYUK010000262.1 GCA_012517735.1 Nitrospiraceae bacterium | reverse complement strand
TGAGCGGCGTTGCCTGTCCTGCCAGGCTAGTGACAATTCTGGGTTCATTCCCCAAGGACGGAAAGCCGTTCGTTTATCAGCCTTTGTACCGCAGGATCAGGGTTGGTGCCGGCAATCTCCTGATAATATCTGATTGCGTCGGCCCGCTTGCCCTGACGCTCCGCAATGCGGGCGAGACCGAGCATTCCCTGCACATCGCGCAGTTCCGCAAGACGGGTATACCACTGCAGAGCCTGTTCGTACTGATGCGACCGTTCTGAAAGAATTCCGAGGTTAAGCAGTATGCTTCTGTTGCCGGAATCAAGCGAAAGGGCTTTCCGGAGCGTCAGCTCTGCTTCAGTGGGTTTTCCTCCCTGCATATACGCGATCCCGAGGTTGACCATTGCCGGAACATAGTCGCCCCGGAGGTCGAGCGCCTGCCGGGCGTAACTAACCGCTTCGGCAAACGAGCCCTGGCGGATCAGCATGCCGGACATATTGTTGAGAACGATATAGTTTTTCCGGTCGAGTTCAAACGCCTTGCGATATGCCGCAAGCGCTTCCCGGTAATTGCCGCTGCTCTCATACGCATTGCCCTGATAGAGATACATGTCCCGCTCTGCACGCGGATTCCGCGACGGCTCAGTTCCGGCAGCCGGTTTCGGTGACGACGTTTTCTCACCGGCCGCACGGGCACCCGGGACGGACGACGGTTCGGCAGCAGGCTTCTTCTCCACCGGTTCCGGCTTGACGGGCCGCTCTGCATCCGTCTTTGGAGACCCCGGCGTATCCTGCTGCGGTGAGGCGACCGGGCTCTGCGCCGGAGCTGGCGCATCAGAAGATATACCCGGCGGCGCTGCGGGCGGTTGAGCAGGCAGAGATGAAGGAGCAGGGGCAGCACCCGGCGGCTGCGCAATCCGGGATGGCTGAACCGGCACGGCAGGCGTCATCAGGGAGTTGACTGCCCACAAGACCGCCATTCCCGTGATAACAGCTCCCAGAAAAAGCACGGAGACAATCAGTATCCGCTTTCGCAAAACCTGCTTTTGTTCCGATTCCTGCACAACCCGCCGCAACCCCGGGGGAATATCTCCGGACTGCTCTTTCCGGTTTGCCTTAGCCAGAAGATCTGCTATCAGACTCATTTACAACTCCCGTTCCCGAACCGCAAACTGCAGGGACGAACGGCTTCCTGCAGACGAGGTATTCTGATCGCGCTTTTCGCGCTGCACGACGCGGGAATCCGCTTTCAGGGCGCGGAATATCCGCCAGGAATACGCAACCCGCTTGCTGTGGCTGTATGCATTGTAGCAACCGACCGCCTCCCACGTGTATCCATGCTTCTGCATGCAGCGGCTCAGGATGTCGGCCCCGGTGCGCACGTTCAGGCAGGAATCCTTTTTCAACTGTTCCGCCGTAACCCCGAATTTCGGAAACCAGAACGAATTGATCTGCATGATGCCGACATCATACGAACCATTCGGATTCCGGTTCACCGCATCGGGACGCATCCCCGACTCCGTCTTTGCGATCGCCCGGAGAAGCTGGGGGCTTACGCCATGCTGCTGTGCAGCCTCGTCAAAACAGAGGGCTGCCGCATTGAGCGGCAGGACAACAAATGCCAGCAGAATGAACGCAGGGAGAACTCGCATCAGTTGAGTATAACAGGAAGGTTTTCAGCAGAACAAACGGGAATGTTCCCCGGCAGACCCCCGAAATCGACCGATCGGGAATCCCGATGATCTATGACTGCACACGATAGAAGCCGACCACCTCATTAGTATAATTGCCGTCTTCGCCATACAGACAGAGCGGCGGTTCCACCACAAGGCCCGCCTTCGCATTTTTCACCGCCTCGACCAGCACCATCTTCGCATCGGTATCCACCCGCGAATGCACAAAGCGAATCCGCTTCGTTTCGAGGCCCTGTGCGCGAAGCGCGACAACAAGATCAGCCAGCCGCTCCGGCAGATGGATGAAGCAGAAACGGCCGTGGTGGCGCATAAGGAACGCCGCGGCGGCCACAAGGTCCTTGAGCGGTAACGCCAGCTCATGCCGGGCGATCGCCTTTTCGTCCGCAAGGCTCATCTTGCCCGTTCTCAGAGGCCGGAACGGCGGATTCGCAACAACAAGATCACAGGATTCTGACGTAAAGAGCGCAGAGAGTCTTGCGGGAGTAATGACGATTTCCGGTTTCAGCTCGACATCCTCAGCGTTCCGGCATTTACGGGCTGTCGAAGCTGCCTCCGGAATGATCGATACAACCATTCCACCGCTGCCTCTCCGCCGCCTCTCGGCAGTCGCAAGATCCTTCAGATCAGCATGCACCACGGACACGCAATCGGACATCCCGTTCAGATCAGCGTTTCTCCGGGCCAGCTTCGCGAGAGACTTCTGGAGCTCCACCAGCATGACCGTTGAGGAAGGATAGCGCCGCGCAAGTAGCAGACCGATGACACCGGAGCCGGTACAGAGGTCGGCGATACGGTTGACCCGCGCCATATCGACGAACGTTGCGAGCAGCAATGCATCAACCGAAAACCGGTAGCCGTTTTTGTGCTGATAGATCTGGATGTCGCGGATAAAATCGAGGGTAGTC
>JAAYUK010000261.1 GCA_012517735.1 Nitrospiraceae bacterium | reverse complement strand
TCAGATTCCGTCCATTTCCCGAGATCAATCATGCATGGCGATGGATGGCATGAACAAACGCCGCTCCACGTCCTCCTTCTTTCCCGCCGTTTAATGATGATATTATATCCCCATGGAAATTATCGACCTGCATACCCACGGCATTGGCGGCTACGATACGCGCAGCACCGACGTCAGCCATCTGCTGAAGATTGCCGAACTCCACGGGCTGCGGGGCACCACGCAGATTCTCCTGTCCATCTATCCGGCGACCATTCCGGTCATGCGTGCTTCGATGGAGCTGGTTCGTCAGGCCATGACGCTCCAAAGCGCAGCCCCGCATTCTGCGCGGCCGGATGAGCACCCGGCAGCACGTATCGTGGGCGTGCACCTCGAAGGACCGTTCCTGAACCCCTCCAGGGCTGGCGCCCTCAATGCCATGACGATGCTGAAGCCGGACGAACGAACATTCCGTGAACTGGTCGAGGGTTTTGAAGACATGATCAGCGTCATGACGATCGCTCCGGAACTGGACAACGCACCCGCTCTGATCCGCTCCGTCAGCGACCGCGGGATCCGCGTCAACATGGGGCATTCCGCAGCCACCTTTGCGGAGGCTTCAGCCGGGTTTCGGGCTGGCGCAAAAGGCATTACCCATCTATTCAACGCCATGAGCGGGATTCACCACCGTGAACCGGGACTGGCCGGCTTCGGCCTGTTGCATGATGAAGTATATGTCGAGGTCATCGGTGATCCGTTCCATCTGCATCCGGAGATCCTTCGCATGATTTTTTCCCTGAAGCGTCCTGATCGCATTCTCCTGGTCTCCGACTCCGTAAAAGACACGCATGCCTCGCTCAAACCTGACGAAGTAACCGATTCCGGCGGCAAACTGCTCGGCGGAGGACTCGCCCTTGCAGAAGCTGCAGAGCATCTTCTGCAGCTCGGTATCAACGAAGAGGTCATCGCCAAAACCATTTCTGAAAATCCCGAAAGGTATCTTGCCACATGAACCGTTGCCTGATGATCATTCTGCTTTGTATCTGCGCGTGCCTGTGCGGCTGCGCCACCAATCCGGTCACCGGCAGGAGCGAACTGATGCTCGTCTCCGAAAGCCAGGAGGTCCAGATGGGCAAGGAGCTCTATCCAAATGCGCTCTGGGGAGATATCGGCGGAGGAGGCGAGTATCGGGATGCAAAAGCCAAGGCATATCTCGGTGACATTGTGTATCGCATCCATGCCATTTCGCATCGCCCGAATCTACCCGTGACGTTTGCCATACAGAACAGTTCCGTTCCGAACGCATGGGCTTTACCGGGGCACGTCGTCATCACGCGGGGCCTGGTTGCCGCGCTCCAGAGCGAAGCGGAGTATGCGTATGTGATGGGACACGAAATGGGACACGTATCCGCACGCCACTCCGCAAGCCAGATATCCAAGGGGATGGTCACCCAGATCGGTCTCGGACTCGCAGGCGCCGCTCTGAGCGGGACGAATTACGGCGACGCGGCGCTCAGCCTCGGTGCGCTGGCCGGCAACCTGATCATGATGAAATTCAGCCGCACCGATGAACTCGAGGCAGACCGGCTCGGCCTCGCGTATATGACGCGCCTCGGCTACCATCCGAAAAACGCCATTCTGGCGCACCAGTCGCTGCAGCGTGCGAGCAATGAATACCAGAAGACGATCGGTAAAAATTCTCAGGAAGGCTCGGTCTTCGGCAATCTTCTGTCGACGCATCCGCGCACGGAGGATCGCATCGCCGAAATGCGGGAGACGCTGACCAGGCTTGGCCCGATCAATCTGTCTGGTGACGGGACGTTCAGGGAGCGCTATTTGCAGATGACCGCCGATCTGCGCTCCATGCATTCGGTTTATACAAACTTCTACGACAAAGCGACCCGCGCGCTTCAGCAAGGAAATGTGCAGGAGGCCGATGCGCTCATCTACCGGGCAATTCTGATCGCTCCCGGCCAATCCACCTTTCATGCGCTTCGGGGATTCATCAAGATCAGACAACGCGATCATGCGGAAGCGGACCGGAGCTTTGCCGAGGCACTTCGGCTCGATCGCGACTATCAGCCGGCATATCGCGGTCTCGGTACGCTGGCATACCTGCGCGGCGACTACGCACGGAGCATCAATTATCTGAAAAACAGCGTATCCCTTTTCCCCCAGGATGTGTTTTCGCACTATTTTCTGGGTCTGAGCCAGTTCAGAAGCGGCAACTATCGGGCAGCACTCCCGTCTCTTGCGCTCTTTGCGCAGGCCCACCCGAATCATCCCGAAATCCACGGGATTATGGGACTCACGTACGAACATCTGGGCGATCCCAATGCTGCATACCAGGAATATGCAAAGCAGCTTCAGGTTGCGCCGAGCTCACCCGTCGGCAAGCAGGCATCCCAACGCATGAACGTTATCCGCTCGCGCTTGCGCTGATCATGCGTCGCATGGTTCGGCAAAAACGCCCTTGAGGCGTTAGAATACCGCATATGGGTCGGTTCTACCAGACTTTTCTGTCAGGGTGGGTATGGATGCTGAAACAACGAAATGAGACCGGAAATCACGCCGCTTCGGATACCGTGCCTGTTCGTGCCCATCTGTTCATTGACGGCAGGGTACAGGGCGTTGCCTACCGGTACTTTACGCAGAACGTCGCTGTCAGCCTCAATCTCGCAGGCTGGGTGCGCAATCTGCCGGACCGCCGGGTGGAAGCGGTCTTCGAGGGCGATCGCCGCACGATCGAACGTGCCATTCAGCTGTGCCAGGAAGGGCCTCCGTTTGCGCGCGTAACCCATATCGAAACGCTGTGGCACGAACAGCCGGAAGGACTGACCGACTTTCGCATCCGCTATTAGGAAAGGATCAGACATCAGTCATGATGCAATCCCTTGAAGACAAAATCAACGACGGCGGTCGCCTCACCAGAGCGGAAGCCCGCCGTCTTGCCGCGCTTCCGTTTGAGCGATCATTCGATTTGTTTGCTGCAGCCAATCGCCTCCGCATGCGCCGGAGCGGTGATGCCGTTGAACTCTGTGCAATCGTCAATGCAAAATCCGGTCTCTGCCCCGAACATTGTGCCTACTGTGCGCAGTCGGCAAAGAGCAAGACCGGCGTGGCCGTGTATCCGCTGATCTCGCGGGCTGAAGCACTCGAAAGAACCCGTCAGGCGCAATCCGGCGGGGTATCGCGGTTTTCCATCGTCACCAGCGGCAGGAAACCGGACAAGAAAGAGCTCAAAAAGATTGCCGCGATGATCTCCGACATACGGGCGACCGGCCTTCATGCATGCGCCTCACTGGGGCTTCTTGAGGCTGATGAACTCCGGTTTCTGAGAGATGCAGGGTTGGAGCGTTACCACTGCAATATCGAAACATCGGAGCGTTTTTTCCCTGAGGTCTGCACCGCTCACTCCTTCTCCGACAAGCTTGAGACAATCGCTGCAGCTCAAAAAACCGGCCTGTCTGTCTGCTCGGGAGGCATTATGGGCATGGGAGAAACATGGGATGACCGGATCGATATGGCGCTCACCCTTCGAACAATCGGCGTCGATTCAGTGCCGATCAATTTTCTGAATCCCATTCCGGGCACTCCGCTCGGCAACCGGCAGCCGATGCATCCCTTTGATGCCCTGAGGACGATCAGCCTCTTCCGTTTTCTGCTGCCTGACACGGCAATCCGCATCTGCGGCGGACGGATCGCAACCCTCGGCGAGTTTGCTTCGCTGATCTTCCTGGCGGGTGCCGATGCTCTGATGACCGGCGATTATCTCACCACCCTCGGACGTTCCTACGCCGATGACCTGAAACTCCTTGCACTCCACAGATTGAGACCCGCAAGACCCGCTCCCTGAGAATTCTGTCCGACTCCCCTGCCTGGGGCGATCAGATCCATTTCTTGCGGCGGAAAATGATCAGCATCGTCCCGGCGATCGCAATCATGATCAGCCAGAGCGCCGGATAGCTCCATTGCCACGCAAGTTCCGGCATGTGCTTGAAGTTCATGCCGTATACGCCGGCAAGAAACGTCAGCGGCATGAAGATGGTTGCAATGATGGTCAGCACCTTCATCACTTCGTTGAGTCTGTTGCTCATGCTCGAAAGATAGATGTCGAGCATGCCGGAGAGTATTTCCCGATAGGTTTCGAGTGTATCAATCGCATGGATGGTGTGGTCATAGACATCCTTGAGATACAGCCGCGTAGCATCGGTGATGAACGGTGAATCTCCCCGCGTAAAGCTGTTGATCACCTCCCGGAGCGGCCATACCGCCCTGCGGAGAAAGAGCGCATCGCCGCGTAGCGTATGAATCATGCGCAGCGTCTTGCGCGTCGGGTTGGTCACCAGTTCGTTCTCGAGCAGTTCGATCCGTTCGCCGATCTGATCAAGCACGATGAAATAATTGTCCACGATCGTATCGAGGAGGCTGTAGGCGAGATAATCGGCGCCCATCTTCCGGAGACGCCCCTTGTCTTCCCGCAGCCGCGTCCTGACCGGTTCGAATACGTCTCCGGCAAAGCCTTCCTGAAACGTCAGCACATAGTTCTGTGACAGGATGATGCTCACTTGTTCCGCCTTCGCCTTCATGACGTCAGCATCATACCGGAGCATGCGAACGACAATATACAGGTACTCGTCATAATCCTCATACTTCGGCCGCTGATCCGTACTCAGCACGTCCTCAAGCACAAGAGGATGCAGCGAAAAACAGCTGCCGATTTTCCCCATCAGTTCCGCATCATGAAGCCCGTCCACATTGAGCCAAGTGATCGTCTCCCGGTGACGGAAGGAGAGACAGGCATCGAGTCCCGAAAGCTGACGCTCGTGCAATGATGCGACGTTGTACTCCATCAGATCGATCCGCACATCGCCGCTCTTCCGTTCTCCGGTATGCATCAGCGCCCCCGCCGGAAGTCCTGTTTTTTTCGCCCTGCCGCGAGCGGGCCGCTCCATCTATTGTTCCCCTTTCGCACCCTGAAGGATGCTGCGAATCATTGCTACCAGATCAGCAAGGTTATATGGCTTCTGCAATGCTCCCTGAAAGCCCTTGCTCCGATAATCGGACATGGTACTGTCGTCCGAATAGCCGCTCGTGACGACTGCCCTGACCTGGGGATCGATCTCATGCATCTTCTGAAACGCTTCTCGCCCCCCCATGCCGCCCGGCACCGTCAGGTCGAGAATCACGATATCATACCGCCTTTGCTCACGGAGTGCGGCTGTAAAATACTCCACCGCTTGTGCCCCGTCAGCAGCCAGCGTAACGTCGAGACCGAGTTCTCCCAGAAAGGTACCGATCGCTTTTGAGATACCCGGCTCATCATCCATCAGCAGCACACGACCGTTCAATCGTCCAAATGGACTATCCATCATCTTGTTCTCCTCAGCAACCGCAATAATCGACGGCAGGTACAGCACAAAAACGGTACCCTCTCCGTCTCCTGTCTGAAAGGTAACATACCCGCCGTGATTTCGGACAATCGAAAAAACCGAAGCAAGCCCGAGCCCGGTTCCCTGGGCCTTGGTCGTAAAATAGGGATCAAATATCCTGTCGCGGATCTCCTCGGGAATACCGCTCCCTGCATCACGAACCGAAATCTCGACATACGCTCCGGCAGGGAGCTTCTCAAACGCGTCTGAAGGCAATTCAACGTTCCGGGCAGAAACCTGAATAACGCCTCCTGCCGGCATTGCCTGCGCTGCATTCAGAACGAGATTCTGCACCACTTGCGCGATCTGTGCTTCATCGGCATCCACCATCCGAAGATCGTCCGCAATGGAAAAATCCGCCCGGCAATTGGAGCCATGCAGGACGAACGTCGTCGATTCAACCAGCAGCTTGTTCAGGGCAATCGGTTTCCGAACCGGCATGCCGCCCTTGGAAAATGTCATCAACTGGCGGGTCAGGTCACGCGATCGAACGATCGCATTCACCGCAGCTTCAAGATCCTCCTGATTCTTTCCGCCCGGGGGAAGACGATACTGCACCAACGAAATATGGGCAAGCATGGCGGCAAGCAGATTGTTGAAATCGTGCGCAATACCACCGGCGAGGACACCGAGCGATTCCAGTTTTTGCGACCGAAGCCGTTCATCTTCAAGACGTTTCCGCACAGTAATATCGGTTCCAACACAGAGAACTCCATTGAGATTCCCCTGTTCGTCATACAACGGCTGATTGGTCCATGCCACCCAAACCCGTTCCCCCGATCTGGTCGTATGCTCATGTTCATGATAGGGCGCCCGTTCCGCACGCGCCAGTGCATTCTGGGCAAAGTCAACAAATTCAGCCCCTGCTGAATCGCCATCGGCAATGATCGTACCGAGCACATGCCGTCCCAATACCTCGTGTTCAGCATAGCCAAAGAATACTTGGGCGAATTCATTGAAAAAGCGGATGCAGCCATCCTTGTCGAGACGCATGATGATGCTTTTCGCGTTCTGCACGAGCATGCGGTATTTTTCCTCGCTCTCGCGCATTGCCTGTTCGCGATCGGCAACCGCCCTCACCATCGAGGAAAAACTGTCCGCAATCGGGACGAACTCTTCATAATGAACTCCTGGCTCGATCCGGTAATCGCCGGCGGCAATACGGATTGCCTGGCGCTGCAAATCCCGGATCGGGTGCCACAGGCGCTGGAAGAAAAAGTATGACAATATGCTGATTGCTCCGACTCCGATCACGAGCAGTCCGAGCGCGAGGCCGATCGAACGGTATGCAGCACCGAAAGCATTCTCCGCCGGCTGAAACACCAGCACTGCCCAGCCGTTTGTCGCGATCGGTGCGAAACTGGTGAGCCCTTTCTGTCCATCAATGGTCTCGACCAGGGAATCGGTCTTCCCACGCACCGCGCTCTGAACCGATGCATTGCCGAGAAGACTGATATTCTGACGAGCAATCGTCCGGTTCGTATGGGCAATCACCCG
>JAAYUK010000260.1 GCA_012517735.1 Nitrospiraceae bacterium | reverse complement strand
GCATTTCACCTAACAACTTAATTTTAAATATTTATTAGTCTAACATGTCTTAAGTCATTGTTTATTATGAATTGCTTACCTAACAACTTCATTTTATTAGTACAAAGATATGTTCGTATTGGGAAGACAAATTTTTGCTTGACAGCGGGGGGTAAAAGGAGTATAAATGAAGCAGGGAGAGTCACCGGCAAAAGTGGTGGTCTTGCCTCTCTGGAAAACCGGCGAAAAGAAGTGAAGTCTCAGGCAGCATTGTAGCAGGCAACACTGAAACAAGGTTGTTCGGACGCAGGAAGTTGACGTGCAAGTCACTGCTGTAAGTCTCGCAACGATCACCCCGCCGGGATCGAAAGAGAGAGCAAGCACCACTTTTTTATGTATGACGAGGTTCATTTGGAAGAAGCGACCGGAATGCCGTTTGCAGAGATCATCCTGATCTATGTAGGCTATCTGTTATGACAACAATGCAAAAGGGCGACCATCGCATGACATCAGACCATCCCGATTCCCGTTACACCTATGCACTTCATACTGGTCTTGGCCTTGTCGGCCACAGCAATCGACCGCCGAGGACGCGATCAATTTTTCTGGTGGCTTTTTTTGTTGTTCTGGTTTTTGCTCTCGTGGTTCTTTCTGGAGGAATCCGCTTCGATTTCCTGTGACCATGCTCCGAGCTGACGGCCGTGTTTGCGGGGAGAGAGGCTGCTTCTCTTTCCCCGCATTTTTCTATCTGCCCGCATGGCCGGGCGGATATGGTGCGTATCTCTCTTCGTCCCAGAGGCGGTTGCGGGGCTTTTGTGCACAGCTGATCACCCCTTGCCGGCAGAGCGTCTGCCGCCATTCATACTTGATCAAATTTTTCTGGAAAGGGTTTGCTTCCGGCGTAAATGCAACCCGTGTGATCGGCGAGTAGTGTGCATCGCCGAAACCGGTGCCTGCGCCGTCATATGCGGATTCAGAACGGCTTTTGTTCATGCTTCCGGCTGCTTCCGGTGATCCCATCATCTGTTCTTTTTTTGCCCGCTCGCGCAGGATGCGGACCGGCTGTTTTTCGCGGAACGCTGCGACTGCAATAACCCCCATTGCCGAGGAGTCGTGAAACGTTTGCATGCTGTATGAATCGGACGGTTCGGTGAAGTAAAAACGGTGAACCGTGTCCTGCGCCGTTCTCCAGCCGTCGAGTTGAGCCGATTCGTAAGGCGCAAGAACATACATCTCTTCCCTGCTGGTGAGATCTGATTTCTGCCCGGAGATGATATTCCTGCCGTCCACCGCAATGACGACGCCGATACGTTGTGGTGTCCGGTTACGGACGACAATTCCGTACTGCTCCCCTTTTCGCGCTTCCAGATAGCTTTTGATTACAGCGGTGCCTCCGATGCGCGTCATCCGGTACGGGATTCCCGGCAAAGGACTGCCGGAGTCCTGGACGATTGCAACCTGTACCGCTTCTGCTCTCCGCTCCGCGATAAAGGCGAACGACGGTACTGCTACCGCCTGCAGTATGATGGTGAGTAGGATTACTGAGAGATATTTCATGATGACGCTCCTTTCTGCTGCCTTTTTGGGTAATAGACAAGGCTGCTGGTCGTTTTGTTCCCGAAAGGCTGCGGCGGGAGTCTGGATTCTCTCTGCCGGCTCCTGTATGCTAGATGCAGACGATGAAATCCTATATCCTGAAACGATTTGTTCTGCTCATACCGCTGCTGCTCGGCATCACCCTCGTCAGCTTTGCCATGCTGAAGTCGCTTCCGGGCGATCCGGTCCTGAATCTGGTCGGTGAGCGCGCGAGTCCCGAGGCGATTGAGAGCATCCGCCGGGAACTCGGCACTGATCAGGGGTTTTTCCGTCAGTATGCGGGCTATCTGTCGCTGCTGGCACAAGGCGATTTCGGGCGCTCCTACCATACCAACCGGCAGGTGAGCGAAGAACTCAGACGCAAGTTTCCCAATACCATGCGTCTTGCACTGGCAACGATGGCTATTGCGGTGCCAGCTGGCATCCTGCTGGGAGTTATCGCTGCTGTGCGTCGCAACACAATCATCGATCGCATGGTACAGGCCGTCACGATTGCCGGGGTGAGCATTCCGGTCTTCTGGTTCGGCATCATGCTTATGCTTCTGGTTTGCCTGCATCTCCGACTATTGCCGCCTTCCGGGACCGGCGGGGTGCAGTTCATCGTTCTTCCGGCGCTCGTTTTGGCGGTGCCTGCCGCTGCCACGTTGGCGCGGGTTACGAGGACCAGTGTTCTGGACGCCATGACCATGCCGCATGTGAGGACTGCGCAGGCAAGGGGTGCAAGCCGAAGGCGCATTCTGCTCTGGCATGTGCTCAGAAATGCCCTTATTCCGATCGTCACCATTATCGGGCTCGATTTCGGCAGCTATCTGAACGGAGCGGTGGTAACTGAGACGATCTTCGGATGGGACGGTATCGGACGTTTTACGATGGATGGCATACTGAAACGCGATTATCCGGTGATCATGGGCTGCACCATGATCGGAACGGTTGTTTTTGTTCTGGTCAATCTGGTGACCGACCTTCTGTATCATTATCTCGACCCGAGGATCAGGCTCGATGAGAAAAACCGGTAGGATTGCAGGGATTGTTCTTGCAGTATTTGTGCTGGTCGCGGTGTTGGCACCGGTGCTGCCGCTTGCTGATCCCTATCGCATCGATCTCGACTCGTTGCGGCTTCCTCCGTCATGGGAGCATCCATTCGGGACCGACAGCAAGGGGCGCGACATCTTTTCACGAGTGCTGCATGGCGGACAGATATCAATCAGTGTGGCTGTGGCTGCGGCTGTGATTGCAGCGCTTATCGGGTTCGGGGTCGGCCTGGTTTCCGGCTACTGCGGTGGGAAGGTCGATACCGTATTGATGGCAGCGGTGGACTTCATCCTTTCCTTTCCGTCGCTTTTGCTCGCAGTTGCCATTTCGGTGATTTTGCCACCCGGTATTTATACGGTGATGATCGCGATTGCCTGCGTCGGGTGGACCTCATTTGCGCGCATTGTCCGGGGGCAGGTGCTTTCGTACAAGGAGATGCCGTTTGTGGAGGCTGCACGGTCGTATGGATGCAGCCACTGGCGGATCGCGTTGTTCCATATCGCTCCGCTCTGCATTCCGATCTGTCTTGTCGTCATGGGAATCAAGCTGGGAGGGTTCGTGCTGACTGAAGCGACGCTCGGATTTCTCGGTCTTGGAGCCCAGCCACCGACCCCGACTTGGGGCGCAATGATCAGCGCAAACAGGGCCTATATTCTTTCAGCTCCCTGGACAGTGTTCTTCCCCGGTCTGGCCATTTTTCTGACGGCGTTCTGCTGTAATCTGCTGGGCGATTCCCTGAAGGAACGGAGCGACCTGAGGATAAAAGAATAATCAGGATCATTGGGAAGCAAGAAATAAAAAAGAGCAGAAACAGGGTCTATCGTCCGGCTTTTGCTCTTTTCAGAAGGGATTGGTATGTCGCTTACCGCTCGCGAAGTTTTTCTTCTTCTTCCTGTTCGGTCTTGCATTCGATACACATCGTCGTAACCGGCCGCGCCTCGAGGCGTTTGATACTGATTTCACAACCACAGGCTTCGCAGATTCCGTATTCGCCCCGATCGATACTCTCGATGGTTTCTTCTATTTTTTTCAGCAGCTTGCGTTCCCGGTCACGCAGACGCAGGGTAAAATTGCGATCGATTTCCGCAGAGGCCTGATCTCCCAGTTCAGTGGAGGTTTCCCCCGGCAGCGCATTGATGGTGGTGCCGGCATCTGAAATCAGATCTTCACGCTGCCGCATAAGTTTTTTCCGGATTTCCTGGATTTTCTTGTCCCTGTTTTCCTGATTGGAAGTCCGTTTTACTGTTTTCTTCATGAGCATCAGTCCTTTTCCGGGGTAGTGGTACACAAAAGATGTATCTAAAACCTTAGCAGATATTCCCTTGGTGAGTCAAAGATTCACCCGGGGCCGACGAAATAAAAAGATGGTTTTTCAAAGAAAAACTTGACAATACATCAATGGGATACGATAAAATGGTGCTCGTATTCGACAGCGGATACCTGAAATCTCATTTTGATGAAATTGAACTGCTCAATCTGCGAAGACGCGGGGGAGACGAACCATGACAAAGGCTGACATCGTCAATCTTGTATTTGAAAAAGTCGGGCTGCCGAAGAACGATTGCCAGGATATTGTTGAAGCGGTTTTCGATACCATCAAGCATACCCTGATTGCCGGCGAATCGATCAAGGTGTCCGGTTTCGGCACATTCAATGTGCGCAAGAAGGGCTCGCGTATCGGAAGAAATCCGAAAACCAAGCAGGAAGTTGAGATCACACCGCGCCGGGTGGTTACCTTCAAGGCGAGCGATCACCTGAAGGCTGCTGTAGAAACGGTCAAACAGCCGTAATTCAGGAGCCGCCACATGCAGAAAGCGCACGCATCGGAACCGCTCCGGCTTTTCCCGGAAAAGTTGTTCTACAAGATCGGCGAGGCGAGCGAAGTCGCAGGGGTAGAGCCGTATGTATTGCGCTATTGGGAAAACGAATTCCCGACGCTGCAGCCTCGTAAGACCAAGTCGGGCCAGCGGATTTACACAAAAAAGGATCTCGATCTCATCTTGTTGATCAGACGGCTTCTTTACGAGGAGCGTTATACGATCGACGGCGTCAGGCGCAAGCTTGGCGGAGGGCTCCCCGAGCGGGAGCGGGTGGCGGAACCCCAGACCGTGTCCCCGGCAGCCGTGACGGTTGCCCCGCAGCAGCACCCCGATGCCGAACGGATCGTCCGGACGGTACGGGAACGACTCAGGAGCATTCTGGATCGTCTGTCGTAAGCAGCAGTTTTTCTCAGGAATCGGGGCGTAGCGCAGTCTGGATAGCGCACTCGCTTGGGGTGCGAGAGGTCGGCCGTTCGAATCGGCTCGCCCCGACCATTTC
>JAAYUK010000051.1 GCA_012517735.1 Nitrospiraceae bacterium | reverse complement strand
TTCCCAGAACTCGATAATGTTGACCGCCGCATTGTCCTGTTCAATACGGAAGATATGCTCCAGCGGCAATCCCATGATAGTGCAGAGCATGACGCGATTCACGCCGCCATGGGCGACAATGGCAAGAGCGCGGCCTTTGTGGCGTTCGATGAGGTGATGCATGACTCTGATGCAGCGTGTCTCTACCTCTCGGGTCGTCTCGCCGCCGACGGGTGCGTGATCGAGCGGATTTCTGGCCCATGCCCGGAACTCTTCCGGATACTGTGCCTTGATCTCGCTGAAGGTCATTCCTTCCCATATCCCGAAATGACGCTCGCGGAGGTCGGGGTTGACGACCGGATGCATTGCGTATGGTGCGCAAATGGCCTCCGCCGTGCGAAGAGCCCTGCTGAGCGGGGAGGAATAGATCGCCTCCAGCCGGTACGGCGCATGCCCTTCCTGTTCTGCTTGTGCCGCGCGCCGGGCGACATCGCTGCAGATGAATGCGGCAGTTTTTTGCGCCTGCTCCCATCCTTCATCCGAGAGCGGAACATCGATGCTGCCTTTGTACCGGCGCTGTTCACCGCCGACGGTTACACCGTGGCGAACGAGATAGAGAGTCGTGACCATGCCAACACCACCATCAGAAAAATAAGCTCAACCATTTCGTTGAGCGCGCCGAACGTATCGCCGGTCATGCCGCCGAAACGGCCGGTGCAGAAAGCGACCCACAGACGGGTCAGGATATAGCCCCCGCCAAGCACTGCCGGGTAGAACACGAGCGGATCGAGATCGCCGAACTTCCCCCACTTAAATGCGAGGAGGCCGATCGGCGCAAGAAACATGACCGTTGCCGCAGCGAGCTGCGGGAGCCGAACATTGTCCAGAAAGAGCCTGCCAAGCCCGTCGGGCCTGGCGGAACTGCCATGAACCATGGCGGCAACCATGCACCACTTCGAGAGCATCGGCATCGCGACCAGCATCGAATAATAGGTGAAGGGAAGCAGATTCGATCCGTTCCGGATGCAGAGATACTTCAGAAAGAGCAGCATCACCAATGCTGTAACCCCGATCGGTCCGGTCGCCGGATCTTTCATGGCCGCCAGCCGCCGCTCTCGATCTCGTGCAGGGTCGCCGCACGATTTGACCGCAAGGGCATCAGCGGTGTCGGCAAGGCCGTCGAGGTGAAAGCCGCCGTTGCTGACAATAAGCGCCAGAACCAGTAAGGCGGCAGTAATATCGGGATGGAAGATATTCCCCATGGTGTAGTCAACTGTCAGCAACAGCAATCCCTGCAGGAGCCCCACTGCGACATACCATGCCGCGCTCTTCCCGAGCGCACACTCATCCACTCTTCCGGAGATGCGGACCGGAAGTATGGTGAGAAACTGGAGCGCGAGCAGGAAGGATTTCATTTGCCCTCGGTCGAGACACCGGCTTCGCCGAATGTCGCCATTTCACGATAGATTTTGAGACTGCCTTCGATGAGCATCATTGCCAACGCAGCACCGGTGCCTTCGCCAAGGCGGAGGTCAAGATCGAGGATCGGTCTGAGCCCGATTTTCCTGAGAGCGGCGACATGTCCGATTTCAACCGATTCGTGGGCTGCAAACAGGTAGTCACGGACTTTCGGTTCGATGCCGAAGGCAATGAGGGCTCCGGCAGTCGAAATGAAGCCGTCAATTACCGTCGGAACGCGGTTTGCGGCCGCGCCGAGGATGAGCCCCGCGATGCCGCCGATCTCTGAGCCGCCGACTTTTGCAAGGACATCGATCGCATCGCCTGCATCGGGTGCATTGATCGCGATGCCTTTTTCAATAACGCGCACCTTGTTTGCCAGTGCGGTATCCGTGATGCCGGTGCCGCGACCGGTTACTTCGGCTGCCGGAATTCCGGTCATGACCGAAACAATGGCGCTTGACGGCGTCGTGTTGCCGATGCCCATCTCCCCCGTACCGAAGAGCCCATATCCTTTTGCAGCGTATTCGGTTGCCAGTTCGATACCGACCTCGATACAGCGGATCGCCTCCTGGCGGGTCATGGCTGGCCCTTTTGTAAAGTTCTTCGTGCCGCGGACCACTTTTTTATGGATCAGCCCATCGACAGCGCCGAAGTCGCAATCAACGCCAATGTCGATCACCGCCACGTCGGCGCCTGCATGGCGCGCGAGGACATTGATTCCCGCCCCTCCCCGGAGAAAATTCAGGACCATCTGCCGAGTTACCTCCTTCGGGAATGCGGAAACCCCTTCTTCAGTCACTCCGTGATCGCCAGCAAAAGTGAAAACCGCTTTTGGAGCGACCGATGGCATCTCGTTTTCGGTTATTGCGACGAGACATCGGGCGAACTCTTCGAGACGTCCGAGACTGCCGGTTGGTTTGGTCAGGCTGTCGAGCCGTGCCTGCGCACGGGTGAAAAAGCGCTCCTGCAACGGGGTGATACGGTCGATGGTTTCAGAAAGCAGCGCCATGCAATACCTCTCCAGTTATTTTATTTTGAGCGGGATTCCGGCAGTCACCAGCCAGACCTCGTCGGCAATGGCTGCAATCTTCTGATTCAGCAGTCCCGCATGATCACGGAATGTCCGGGCAAGCGCATTTTCCGGTACGATGCCCATACCCACTTCGTTGGTGACCAGAAAAAACTGTGCAGTGTGTCGAATTTCATGCAATGTCTGTACTAAATCCCCGATGGCCCGATCGGCGGATTCCGGCTTGTCCAGCATCCGGTTCGAGAGCCAGACCGTGAGGCAGTCAACCAGGATCCGGTCAAACCGGGAGCTCGCGTCTTTCAGCAGCGATGCAAGTTCGAGCGGTTCTTCAAAGGTGGTCCAGTCTGCCGAACGCTCCCGCCTGTGGCGCTCGATCCGTTCGGTCATCTCTGCATCAAGAGCCTCTGCGGTTGCGATATAGGCACGGGCATTGCCAGGGTCTCCGGATGCGCGCGTGAGCGCAAACGAGGATTTGCCGCTCCGGGTTCCCCCGATGATCAGAGCAATCACGATTCCTCCCAAAAAACAAAAAAAGACTTTCTTGCGCTTTGACTTCTTGCGGCAAATAAAAATCCCCAAGGCAGACATGCCTTGAGGATTGCACCCTGATTTACTTCATCCTCTGAAACGCCTCTTCTTCCGCGAGAAGAAATGCTGCTCCATAATCCGTGAACATGTCACGGATCACTGATTACCCATCACGGTTTTTGTCGGCAGGTCTTCTGGCTTCCGGATCTTCCTACGTGCCGGCCTTCCCGAGCATACATCCCAGTGGCATAGTCGGCCCTCGTCCCCGGTCACAGCGGCGGGACCGCTCCCGATTCCGGCAGTGCTGCCGTCACGGGATTCCCTATTAAGCCTCGCGGCGCCTGACGTCCTTATTCTACCGGAACCGTCCGGCATCCCGCAAGGTGATTGAATATTCTTACAATTCAGCTAGTTGCACCAGGTTATGCGGTCTGCAAGACGATTGATCAGTGCATAGCGTTCCTGAAGCGGGCAATACAGATAGATGTTGCTTTCCATCAGAATCGAGACAAGCTCCCGAATGCGTTTTCGCCGTTCCATGGCGTACCTCCTCTGCCGTCCGTGGCATTTTCTTTCATTTTTCTTATCGGAATTTTCGCTGGACACTGTAGTGGGGAAAATGGTCTGGAAATATTGATTTTTCGGCACGCTTTTGGTTGACAGGCAAGGCAATGGCAGGTAGAATCGAAGCATCAGGACAGGATTCGCCGGAGGTGCCCATGACATTGCAACGAGCGATTGCCCGTTTTCTTGTGGCATGCATGATTTTGCTGCTGCCGGTCGCTGGAACGGCTGCATCATTGCCGGAAGGTTTCGTATACTGTGACGAATATATTCCTGACGCGGTGCTCGATCTCCGGTATTTTACGAGCGAAAATTTTGTCGGCATGCCGATTGACGGATATGTCACGCCCCGGTGCATCATGACGCGGGAGGCGGCCCGCGCGTTGCAGAAGGTGCAGGATGATCTGAAGCGGTTTTCCCTGGGCCTGAAGATATATGACGCTTACCGTCCGCAGCGAGCGGTCGATCATTTTGTCCGGTGGGCGAAAGACCTGAACGATACCAAGATGAAGAGCCGGTACTATCCGAATGTCGACAAGCAGAATCTGTTCAAGGAGGATTATATCGCCGATCGTTCTGGGCACTCGCGCGGGAGCACCGTTGACCTGACCATTGTTTTCACCGACGGGCAGGGTTCCGTGCAGGAGCTTGATATGGGGACCGGCTTCGACCTGTTCGATCCCCGTTCATGGCCCGATGCGTCAGGCATGACGGCTGAGCAGCGGGCTCATCGCATGCTGCTTCAGGTGGTTATGGAAAAACATGGTTTTGTCAGGTATCCGCAGGAATGGTGGCATTTCCGGCTGGCCAAAGAGCCTTTCCCGGAGACCTATTTCGACTTTCCGATCGACTGACGCGGATTTGACACCCCACCGCTTTCCTGCTACAGTTAAGACAAACAACGACAATCACGATACCGGAGGTTTCCCATGAGAGACGATGCAGCAAAAATTGCGGGTGCTTTTCTGATTGGCGGCATGGTGGGCGCGGTGGTGGCGCTGTTGTACGCTCCGCAGTCCGGTCGCGAGACGCGCCGTGATATTTCCAAGACCGCAAAGCGGATTCAGCGCGATGCGGCCGAACTGGTCGACGATACCATCGATACGATCAATCAGTTTGCCCATGAAACGAGAGATCGTGTTTCGGACCTGATCGAGCAGGGCGGCGAGCTTTCAGCCAAGGCAAAAGAAGAAATCGTCAAGACGCTTGATCAGGGACAGAAGATGATCGAGAAGCAGAAGAAGCGGGTCGTCGAGGGCCTCGGCCTGTAATCTGTCAGTCACGGAAGGATGATTACTGCGGCAGCGCTCGAACTGCTTGAATTCCCCCGGCTGCTTGGGCATGTCGCACACCATACCAACAGCGACGCAACACATTCTGCAGTACGCGATATCCGGCCGCTCCCGGAAGCGGCCGGTATCCGCGACCGTCTTGCGAAGATCGGCGACATCCGTCTTCTGACCTCGCAGGCAATCCGGTTGGAACTTGCTCCCTTTGAAGATATACGCCCCTTGCTCCAGAAAGCGCGCCCTGAGGGGGCCATGCTCGATCCGCTTGAGCTTTCCCGCTTTGTTCCGGTTTTCAGTATTGCGGGCGCGCTTGCCGCGCAACTCGGTGCACGGGAAGACATTCCGTCACTCCGCGCATTGACCGACCAGATAGCCGGCTTCCCGTCGCTGCTCAGGACGCTCCGCCGTTCGGTCGACACCGAAGGCAATATCCTCGATTCGGCCTCACCTGAACTTGCGCAGATCCGGCGCGAGGTGAAGGCTGTTGAACGGCGCATCCGGAAACGGCTTGAGGATATGGTGCACGATGACCGGGTCGCGGTTTTCCTGCAGGACAATTTCATCACGCAGCGCTCGGGCCGCTGGGTAGTGCCGGTGCGCATGGACTCCAAGGGACAGGTGGCCGGGGTCGTTCACGATGTCTCCCGTTCCGGAGAGACGGCGTTTGTCGAACCGCTCGCCATCATCAACTATTCCAATGAACTGGAAAACCTCATCGCCGATCAGAAAGCGGAGGAGATCCGAATCCTCCGCTTTCTGACCTCCCTGATTCGGGACGAGGCAAGTCGCATCGAACAGGAATTTTCGGCATTGATGCAGCTCGATATCCTGAATGCGATCGCGGCCTTTTCCGACACCATCAGGGCCGAAGCCCCGCTGCTCAACGATGAGGGAACCATCACCGTGCTGAATGCGCGCCATCCGCTGCTGCATCTTGCCCTGAAGCGTATCGGCCGCGGCGAGGTGGTGCCGCTTTCGGTCAGGCTCGGTGGCGATCAGACCGTCATGGTGATTACCGGATCCAATGCAGGCGGCAAGACCATCGCGATCAAGACGATCGGACTGCTGCTGGCGATGGCGCTCTCGGGAATGCCGGTGCCCGCCGGTTCCGGATCGAGTTTTCCGTTGGTTGATGACCTGCTGATCGATATCGGCGACGAGCAATCGATCGAAACGAGTCTTTCCACTTTTTCCGCTCATATTTCCAACATTACCCGCATTCTGGACCGTGCCGGAAGCCGGTCGATCGTTCTGCTGGACGAACTCGGAACTGGTACCGATCCGGACGAAGGAGCCGCGCTCGCTTGCGCTGTTCTGCAGGAGTTGCAGAAAAAAGGCGGCCTTGTCTTTGCAACCACGCATCTTGCCGATATCAAGGGATTTGTCCACCGCACCGCAGGCATGCTGAATGCCTCGATGGAGTTTGACCGTGCGACGTTACAGCCCCTCTACCGCCTGCGGATTGGCGAGCCGGGGCAGGCCTATGCGCTGGAAACTGCGATCCGCTATGGCCTGCCGCGGCATATTGCCGACAATGCTCGGACGATGCTCGGCACCATGAAGGTTGAATTCGACCGGCTGATTGCCGAACTGAACGAGAAGCGGGCGACATACGAACGACTGCTGGGCGAGATTGAGCGTGAACGTGCAGCGATTGCCGCTCGGGAGCAGGAAGCAGGCATGATGCTTGCCGAAGCGGAACGCGAGCGGAAGGAATCACTGGCGGCGGCATATGAGGAGGCTGCCGGGATTGTCATTGCAGCGAAACGGGAAGTGTACTGCTTGGTAGAGGAGGCGAAACGCGAGGAGAAAAAGCGGCAGGATGCGATCCGGCAGCTTGACCAGCGGCGTGAAGAGCTCGAGAAAAAGCACCGGGAATATGCGCCTGCGCAGGATGTGCTCTCGATCGACCGTCTTGCGGAGGGAGATATGGTGTTTGTCCGCCCTCTCGGGTGTGATGGACGAGTGGTTGAGATCAACTACAAACAGGAACGGGTGCGGGTCCAGGCTGGAACCGTCGAGGTCGAAGTCCCTGCGAAGGACCTGGCCGCAAAAAGAGGACGCGCCGCAGACAGCAGTCGCGCCTCGGGACCGGTAGGAACCGTTGTTGACGAAGTCGTTCCGCTGAGCCTCAACCTGATAGGCAAACGCGTCAACGAGGCGCTTGAGGAACTTGAACCATTCTTGAACCGCGCCTCGCTTGAAGGGGCGACCTCGGTAACCATTATTCATGGAGTCGGGACCGGCATGCTTGCGAAGGGCGTGCACGAACATCTGACCCGCCACCCGCTGATCAAAAGCTTCCGCAAAGGTGAGCAGAGCGAAGGTGGTGCGGGAGTCACGATTGCCACACTCGTATAGAATGAGGAGGACTGCCGGAGGGGGATTGGCATGAAACGATCGCGGACCATCACGCTGACGCTGCTGGCTTCTGCCACAGTATTGCTTACGGCATGCGGCAGTGATCAGGCGACCACGCGCGAGCTTTACAGCAGCAAGGAGAAGTGTGTCGAAGACTGGGGATCGGAGGATGATTGCGAGGTGACCGCCAACAACCGGTATCATGGACCCCATTATTACTGGTATGGCGGACGTCCCTATTATTTCTCCCGGGGAGGCGGTGACCCGAAACC
The DNA here is from genome assembly GCA_012517735.1 of Nitrospiraceae bacterium. Taxonomy (GTDB): domain Bacteria; phylum Nitrospirota; class Thermodesulfovibrionia; order Thermodesulfovibrionales; family Dissulfurispiraceae; genus JAAYUK01. The sequence continues at coordinate 1,575 of JAAYUK010000051.1, read as the reverse complement.
GGTGACAACCGGCCGGATGGCGACCCTCCGGGAAGGCGGCAGATCATCCAATTCGATCGGATCCATTTCCAGCACGGTAAGCAGGGGCGGCTTCGGCGGCTCTTCGTCATTTCATGTCGGTTCGGGGTCGTAGCAATGGAGCGTCGGGCGGTCCGAAAACGCGACAACTGGAAGCAGAAATTCGATGAACTCGGATTTTCCTTTCATTCCATGGGAGGCATCTACTGGAACGAAGGAGCCTGCTACGAATTTTCGGGCGACGAGATCGATCATTTCGAAGAGGTGACTGCAGAACTCCATGCCCTCTGCCTCAAGGCGGTTGACTACATAATCGACCGCAATCTTTTCCAGAAACTCGGCATCCCCGAGCGCTGGGCTGCCTTCGTGACGGAATCCTGGAAACGGAAGGACCGCTCGTTGTACGGTCGGTTCGATTTTACCTACGACGGGAAGGGCGAGCCGAAGCTGCTTGAGTACAACGCCGATACCCCGACGTCACTCGTCGAATCGAGTATAGCCCAATGGGTCTGGCTGGAGGACATGTATCCGGATCATGACCAGTTCAACTCGATTCATGAAAAACTGCAGGATGCGTTCGCCGCAGTAAAGGCCCCGTTGCCGCCCTTTCAGCCATTCTACTTCACCTGTGTCCGGGATCATGAAGAGGATTTCGTCACGGTCGAGTATCTGCGCGATGTCGCGCTGCAGAGCGGTCTGGACGGACGGCATATCTTTATTGAAGACATCGGGTTCGATGCTGAAAGACAGTGTTTCTGCGACCTCGACAACAACCCGATCACTCATGCTTTCAAGCTCTATCCGTGGGAGTGGCTGCTTGCCGACGAATTCGGCGAAAACGTGATGACTAGCGGCATCCGTTTTTTTGAGCCGCCGTGGAAAATGATTCTTGCAAACAAGGGGATTCTCCCCATCCTCTGGGAGATGGCGCCGGGCCACAGGAACCTGCTACCGGCCTTTTTCGAGGCAGGCAGGATTTGTGGCGACTATGTGCGGAAGCCGCTCTTTTCGCGGGAGGGAGCCAACGTAATGCTGCAGGCCGGTGGCAGGACGTACGAAGGAGAAGACGCGAACTACGGCATCGAAGGATATGTGTATCAGAAGGCACAGCTGCTGCCGAACTTCAGCGGCAGCTTTGCGGCGGTGGGTTCATGGGTGGTCAACGGCCTTCCGGCAGGGCTCGGTATCAGGGAGGACAGCACCCCCATTACTACCAACACGAGTCTTTTTGTACCTCATTACTTTCAACCTTAACGAAAAAAAGAGGAGTCTGCCATGCAGGAAAAAATCATCGCATCGTTCTTGGGTCTCGGCGCATTCGGCGCCTATTTTGCCGCCTCGATCGGAATGCTGCTGCTGTTTGCCATGATCTACGTCAGAGTGACGCCGTACCATGAGCTGAATCTCATCCGCGAAGGCAATACGGCCGCCGCCTGCAGCTATAGCGGCGCGCTCCTCGGATTCATTATTCCACTGGCGAGTGCGGTGGCCCATAGCGTCGGCATCGCCGACATGATCGTCTGGGGCTGTGTTGCGCTTGTCGTCCAGATAAGCACC
>JAAYUK010000259.1 GCA_012517735.1 Nitrospiraceae bacterium | reverse complement strand
ACAGCGAGCGAACGAAACGGCTGGGCGTGATGCGCGGCATCGGGAGGCATCTGGGCATGCTCGCGTCCCATCGCGTCGAGAAACGCCTCCATGGACAACACGCCTCCTTTATGGCGGCTCAGGGCTTCGTATGCCATTGCCCGCAACTCGCGCACATTGCCGGGAAACGGGTGCGTTTCCAGAAGAACCAGCAACTCAGGCGGGATCGACGGTTTTTTCTTGTGCAGGGCAGCGGCGGCTTCATCGAGCAGCATGTCGAGGAGGACCGGGATATCTTCTTTTCGCTCGCGCAGCGGCGGCACCCGAACCTTGTGGATCTGAAGCCGGTAATAGAGATCCTTGCGAAACTCGCCGGAAAGATGCTTCTTCGCCAGATCCTGATGCGTCGACGCGATAACCCTCGCCCGCAAACGCTTCGGACGGTCGCTGCCGAGCGGGAAATACTCGCCTTCCTGCAGCAGACGCAGCAGCTTGACCTGCGATGCCTGGCTCAAATCGCCGATCTCGTCAAGAAACAGCGTTCCTCCCGCAGCTTCTTCAACCATGCCTTTCCGTGCCTGATCCGCACCACTATAGGCACCTTTGACATGCCCGAAAAGCGTGTCAGAAAAGAGGTTGTCGTCCAGTCCAGCAACATTGACCGCCACCAGCGGTCCCGCACATCCTTTCACGGCATGGATAGCACGTGCAATCAGCTCCTTGCCGACGCCGCTTTCGCCGGTAATCAGCACCGGCTGGGAGCTCTGGGCTATCGATTCCACATATTGCAGAACCGCCCGCATGCCCTTGCTGATTCCGCATATGTGCTGAAACGCCTCAGGATGTCCGAGTTCATCACCGAGGAAACGCCTGCTCAGTTCCTGATTCTCACGCTGAAGCTCGACCATCCGGACCGCACGGAGCACACCCGAAACAATGCGATCCTCTTCATGCGTCTTGACATAATAATCAGACGCCCCCAGTTTCATGCAGCGGACTGCTGTTTCGATCTGGTTCATGCCGCTGATCACGATCATGACAACATGGGGGAAACGTTCACTGATTTCAGCAAGAAGCTCCTCTCCGGAGCGATGCGGCATGGTAAGGTCGAGCAGGACAATCCCGATATCATTGGACTGCAGCTCATCAATCACCAGGCGGCTATCGGTGCATTCGATGATATTGGTGATATTCCCTGAGCGTTCCAGCGCCGTCGAAAGCGAACGGAGCCATGCAGGTTCGTCATCTACCAGAAGGATACCGAAAGAAGGGTAACAGACGCTCATGAAATCTCCTCGCGATTGCATACCGGCAGCAGCAGTGAAACGGTGGTTCCCCTGCCGGGCTCAGATGAAAACTGTAACAGACCGCCATGCTCCTTGACAATACCGGCAGACACCGACAGGCCGAGACCGGTTCCCCCGATTTCCCGTTTGGTTGTGAAAAACGGATCGGTCAGATGGGCGAGATGTTCCGGCGCAATACCGCTGCCTTCGTCATGCACACTCAGCATGACCATGTTCCGCTCCTCGTCGTATCGGGTAGTCAGGGATATGGCACCGGCTGGAGTTTCGAGCGACTGGCACGCATTCAAAATAAGATTCACAATGACCTGCTCGATGCGCTGCGCATTGCCGCGTATCCGGGGAAGATCGTCGGCATAGTTGGTCCTGAATGAAGAGGTAGCCTTCCGGATCGAGACATCCACCAGACGTACCGCAGCCTGGGCAACCGCATTCAGGTCGATGCTCTCCATGGCACCGGCTTCGTCCCGCCGCGCAAAATCCTTCAGATCCTCCACTATCCGCTTGATGCGCCGCGATCCTTCATGCATGTCATGCATCATCACCGGCAGTCGCTCCCTGATTCTCGAATAGGGAATCCCTCCAAGCTCGAAGTCCCCATGTCTCCGGTAGTACTCATCGAGAATCGGTTCCGCGTCACGGAATGCGTCGGCAATCAGCGGGATGTTCAGCAGAATGAGACCGTTCGGATTATTGATTTCGTGCGCTACTCCCGAAACCAGAATGCCCAGTGACGCCATCTTGTCCGCCTGCAACAGCTGCTCCTGACGGACACGCAGCTGCTCTGCGGTTTCCTTATGCTTCTGCATCTCCTGCTGGAGGTCAGCGGTGCGGAGTGCAACCTGCCGGCGCAGCGTGCGCGACCATGCGACCGTCCCCGCAAGGATCAGAAGCAGCGGAACGAAAATCACCAGTCCATACTTGATGATCATCGACCATTGCACGCCATGCGGCTCAAGCACGCCAAGCCATTTGTTGTAAATCTCCTGGTATCGCCCGGTTTTCTTGACAATGGCAAGTCCCTCGGTCACTTTCGCCAGCAGTTCCGCATTGCCCTTTTTGACGGCATGTCCGTAATTCACGACAATGATGCTCTTGGCGACCGGATCCACGTTGGTCAGCGACAATTCCTTCAGCAGGTAATTGCCCGGAAGACTTGCCACGATGGCTGCATCAACCGTACCGGCAGCCAGCATGCGGAGAGCATCTGCCGGGGTCTCGGTCGTTTCCAGATTGATGCGGTATCCTTTCGTGCGGATGTGCTCGTGCATGAACCCGCCTTTATGCAGCGCAACCGTTTTACCCTCAAGTTCCTGCAGGGATGTGACCGGTCTTCTTCCCTTGCGGGCGAAAATGGAATGGTGAACGATGGAGTGCGGCGGGGCAAAGTCAAAAATACGGTTACGCTCTTCCGAATACGAAAGTCCCTGCAGCAGATCGATCTCTCCGGTCTCCAGCGCCTTCCGTTTTTTCTCCCATGCGCCGAGCCGGAAGTCGACCTTCATGCCCATGACTTCGGCAATGGCGCGCGTCAGCTCAACATTGAATCCCGCCGGCTGCCCGTCCCGGTCGAGGAATTCATAGGGAGGATAATCGCGGTCGCCGCCGACAATAATGACTCCTTTGGCTGAGACGTCGACGTCTCCAGCAATGGCAGGAGAAACAAGAAGGATGACAAGAATCAGAGCAAACCACATCACAGGCGGAAACCCGCGTGACAGGGATGATATCCGTGCGCTGCACTCAGGCATGCCGGGGCGCTGCTATGAAAACGAGTGTTCAGGACCGGGAAACGTACCGTCCTCAACCTCTTTTTTGTATTCCCTGATCGCCGACAGCCCTGTTTCCTTGAGATTGACATACCGTTTTGCAAATTTCGGCAGAAACCGCTCGAAAAGCCCGAGCAGATCATGGAGAACGAGCACCTGTCCGTCGCAATCCGCTCCGGCGCCGATACCGATCGTCGGAATGCCGAGACTCGCTGTTATGCGGCTCGCCAGCTCTGCAGGGACCGCTTCGACCACCATCGAAAAAGCGCCTGCATCTTCAAGAATTTTTGCGTCCTCAAGGATGCGGGCGGCCGCATCAGCGGAACGGCCCTGAACCTTGAAACCGCCCATGCGGTGCAAAGCCTGGGGCGTCAGCCCGACATGCGCCATGACCGGAATCTCGGCGCGCGTCATCGCGGAAACGATATCAGCAACTTCGCGCCCGCCTTCAAGCTTGATTGCCTGCGCCCCGCCCTCCTTGATGAAACGGCCCGCATTGCGCAGCGCTTCTTCGACGCTGATCTGATACGACAGGTATGGCATATCGCCGATGACCATGGCGTTCTTTACCGCGCGGGATACCATTCTGGTATGGTAGATCATCTCATCCATGGTAACCGGCAGCGTGTTCTCGATACCCTGGACCACCATTGAAACGGAGTCTCCGACGAGAATCGCATCGATCCCCGCTTCATCCACCATCTGCGCGGTCGGATAGTCGTATGCCGTCAGCATGGTGATCTTCTGATGTTCCGCCTTTTTTTTGTAAAAGTCTCTCACCGTAACTTTCATGATGGGCCTCCTGAGGGAGCACACGGAAACGGACAAGCAAGAACGATGCACTCCGGTGTCAGATCGATTTGCGCCACGCCAGACGTTTTTCGAGCCAGCGTGAAAACTCAGTAAAAATATAACACAGTATGAAATAGATGACGGCGATAAAGATGAATATCTCGGTGGGATAGATAAAACTGCGGTTGTTGATCTGGGTTGCGACATGCGTCAGTTCGGAGACGCCGACGATAAACGCAAGGGAGGTGTCCTTGATCAGGGAGACGAACTGGTTCACAAACGACGGGATCATGTTGCGCAGTCCCTGCGGCAATATGACATAGACCATCACCTGCCAGAGTTTCAGGCCGCTCGAACGGGCCGCTTCGGTCTGTCCCTTCGGAATGCTCTCAATGCCTGCCTTCACGATCTGCGACATGTACGCCGACGTAAAGAGCGAGAGCGCGACAATTACCGTCTTGGTTTCCCCGACTGGCTGGCCGAAAAAACCGGGCACGAGAAAATAACACCAGAAAATGACCATCAGGAGCGGCATGCCGCGAACAAAATTGACAAACGCTCCGGAAGTATAGCGGATGACCTTGTTGCGGGAAACATTCATGAGGCCAAGGATGAGCCCGCCCCAGAAGGAAAAGAAACAGGACACAACCGCGAGATAGATCGTCAGCACGATACCGCCGAGCGGTCCCTCCGGATACGCACCGATCATGAAATAGAGGAGATTATCCCAGACAACCGTAAAATCGAGACCCGTTTCCATATCCCTAGCCTGCCCGGTGAAGCACTTTCCTGCTGTAGAGCGTCACCAGCGCGGTAATGATGAACGAAAGCGCCACATACACCAATGTTGCCGCAGTAAACGCCTCAAAACCCTTGAACGTATACGCCTCGACCTGACGCGCCTGATACGTGAGTTCCGCAACCCCGATCGTCATGGCGAGCGAGGAGTTTTTCGTCAGGTTCAGGAACTGTCCGATCAGCGGCGGGATGGTGATCCTGACCGCCTGGGGCAGAATGATGTACTGCATCGACCGCAGATACGAGAAACCGGCACTGCGCGACGCCTCCATCTGCTCCTTCGGGATGGACATGACCCCCGAGCGGATATCTTCAGCGATAAACGCAGAGGTGTAAATCGTCAGCGCAATGACTGCCGCGGCAAATTCGAAATTCGTGCTGTTCAGCCATTCGTTGACCGATTCCGGAAGGATTTTATACGAACCGAAATACCAGAAGAAAATCTGGACGAGCAGCGGGGTATTGCGGAAGAACTCGAGATACCCGAGAGCAAGCCACTTGACGGGTTTCACCGAGCTCATCCGCATCACCGCAATGAGCAGCCCCAGTACGAATGCAAGGACAATGGAAACAGCCGAAAGCTGAATGGTCAGATAAACGCCGGAAACGAGCCAGTCATAATACTGTCCCGAGGTTACAACCGACCAGTCAAATTCGTATTTCAGCAAAGTTCAGCCATCCGTCCTTTTGCATTTACTTGTCAGCAACAATCCTGAACACGCGCGGCATCGGCAGATCCGACTTGGGGCCGAACCATTTGTCATAAATCTTCTTCGCTTCGCCGCTCTTTTCCATCTCGAGAAGCGTCTGGTTCACAAAATCGACAAACTTCTTGTCACCCTTGCGCATGCCGAGGCCATACGGTTCGTCGGAAATCTGGATATTCGGGATCTCAAACTGGGCCTTGTTCGGGGCCTTTGCATGCAGTCCTGCAAGAATCGTCTCATCCGTGGTCACTGCCGCGACCTTGCCCTGCTGAAGCGCGAGGAATGCCTGCGGATAATCGTCAAAGGAAAGAATGGTCGATTTCGGGAGCGCCTTTTTCGCATTCTGTTCCGAAGTCGAGCCCTTTGCCGTGCCGATCTTCTTGCCGTCAAGATCCTGCAGGCTCTTGACCGTTCCCTTTTTGACGAGAAACTTCTGGCCGGTCAGAAAGTACGTATGGCTGAAGTCGATCTGCTTGGCGCGTTCCGCATTCTTGGTCATGGTGGCGGCGATCATGTCGATGTTGCCCTCGATGAGCTGCGGCATGCGGCTGGCAGAGGTTACTGGCTTCACCTCGAGTTTAACGCCGAGTTTCTTGGCGATCGCAGCGCAAAAGTCGATATCATAGCCGACAATCTGGCGGGTTTTCGGGTCTACATAGCCGAAAGGAGGGGTTGAATCCTTCACCCCGCAGATCATGGAGCCGCGATTTTTTACGGTATCATACGTGTCCGCAGCAAATACGGTTCCTGCGACAAGAAGCATGGCGAGCATACAGATCAGCAGACCGACAACGTTCTTCATAGACTCCTCCTTTGGATTCGGGAGCGTTCAGCTTCCCGCAATTATTCCATTTCGCACTGCATGGGCGTAAGAATCTGCTTCAGGAACTGCTTGGCACGATCATGCTGCGGATTCAGGAAGAATTCCTCAGGGGAGGCCTCCTCCAGAATGGCTCCATGATCCATAAAGACGACCCGGTCGGCAACCTCCCGGGCAAATCCCATTTCATGCGTAACAACCACCAAGGTCATGCCGGTATGCGCCAGATGCTGCATGACGGCAAGAACTTCGCCGATCATTTCCGGATCGAGCGCAGACGTCGGTTCGTCAAACAGCATGATCTTCGGCTTCATCGCCAATCCTCGCGCTATGGCAACCCGCTGCTGCTGGCCGCCGGAAAGCTGCGCAGGGTACGAATGCGCCTTTTCGGCAAGACCGACGCGCTCAAGCAGCGACATGGCGAGATCTTCAGCCTCTTTTTTGGACATGCCGCGCACTTTGATGGGTGCAAGGGTGATATTCTTCAGCGCGGTAAGATGCGGATACAGATTGAACTGCTGAAACACAAAACCGATCTCGGCGCGCAGGGCATTGATGTCGATTTTCCGGTCAGTCATGTCAAAACCGTCCACCGTCAGCTTCCCTTCATTGATCGGCTCCAGACGATTGATGGTTCTGATCAACGTTGATTTGCCCGAACCTGAAGGGCCACAGATGACAACCGTTTCGTTCTGCTTGATATGCAGATTGATATCATTCAGAACATGCAGCTTTTTAAACCATTTGTGAACACCCTCAAAGTGAATCATGTGCACTCCCTGGATGGAAACTAGAGACGGCTGTATATTTTAGGCCCCTGCGGAGAAGAAAATCAACGAAACATCCGATGATCTGCAAAATCTGCCGGATTTCCATCATGTTCTGATGCCGTTTTATCCCAGAATTGTCATTAGCCCGTCAGAGCAGGCTCTGAGCGTTTTCGGTCGAAGCCAATGACAATATGGGGATTATGTTATTGAGGAAGGGCGGATCGCCCGGAGGTTCAGCTGAACGGACCTCCCCCCCTCCCATT
>JAAYUK010000050.1 GCA_012517735.1 Nitrospiraceae bacterium | reverse complement strand
GCCGGTAGCATAATAATCAAGAAAGAAGAGTGGTTCTGCCCCCAATGTCAGTATGTCGTTCACGCACATGGCAACCAAATCCACGCCCACCGTATCGAATTTACCGGTCAGAAACGCAATTTTCAGCTTCGTGCCGACCCCATCGGTCCCGCTTACCAGCACAGGGTTTTTATATTTTCTCAGATCAAGGCGGAAGAGCGCCCCAAACGACCCGATATCGCACATGACTTCCTTGCGGAAGGTTTTCTTTACCATCGGGGAAATCAGTTTGACCAGGCGGTCGCCTTCATCAATATCCACGCCGGCCTGTTTGTAGGTAATGGATTTCATGTACTATCCTTTCCTCACGATCTTCATGCTGATATCAACTGCCCGCGCAGAATGCGTCAGTGCCCCCGACGATATGATATCGACTCCCGTCGCCGCAAGATCAGCCACCGTGGCGAGCGATACCCCGCCCGAGACCTCCAGCAGTGCCCGTTTACCAACGAATGCGACCGCCCTCCGGATATCGGTAATATCCATATTATCGAGCATGATCACGTCGGCCCGCGCATTCAATGCCTCTTCGACTTCTTTGAGGCTGCTCACCTCGACTTCAATATTCAAAAGATGATGCGCTCGTCTTGTCCGGTCAATTGCCTTGGCAATGCCGCCTGCCGCGGCAATGTGATTATCCTTGATCAGCACACCATCATACAGGCCGAAACGATGATTCCACCCGCCCCCGATGCGCACGCCGTATTTTTCAAAAGACCGGAATCCGGGGGTGGTTTTCCGGGTATCAGTAATACGGACTCCGGTCCCCTTGACCGCCTCAACAAACTGACGGGTCAGCGTCGCAATGCCGGAAACCCGCTGGAGGATGTTCAGCGCCGTTCTCTCGGCCATAAGCAAGGACCTCGTCCGTCCGGCGGCTTCGGCCAGGAGGTCTCCGCGCTTCACCGAAATACCTTCCTTCTTTTTGATGGTGAGGGTGAGTTCCGGATCGACCTGATGAAACACTTCCTGAACAAACGGCATCCCGGCAAGCACAAACGATTCTTTTGCCCGGAATACCGCGCGGGAACGGGCACTGAGGTCAATGATCAGTTCCGAAGTAATGTCGCCGTTGCCGACATCCTCGGCAAGAGCGCGACGGATCGTCTCCTGGATAAACGGATCAAACGGCATCGGCGGCTATCGGCGTCGAAAGAGCGAAAAAAGTCCGAATACCCCGCCTGCGACCGCACCGATCGCAAGCGCAGAACGCCAGTCGACCAGTGTCGTCACATTCCCATTCACGGTCCTGCCGATCATCAGGATTGAGGTGCTGTTTTCAGCGTGGATCTCATTGGCAACCATGGCACCGACAGCACTGCGGCTGACGACGGTATTTTCAACCGAGACCGACGCCGGAACGAGGGAAAAATTCAGGTTGGATGTCGTCCCGGTCGCGAGCATGCTCACGCTCTGGTTCATGGTAAGCGTTGCGCCCCGCATCAGCGCGGCGGCTCCTTGCGTCACTTCGACGCGATCACCGTCAATGCTCAATGCAGCAACCTGCTGCAACTCGACATGACCGCCCTCCACCGCCCGGATCGAACTCTGGCGGATCGTTGCAAACTCGGCCTCGACCACATCAAGCTCGGCGTCTTCCATCTCCAGAACATCTTTGCTCATGGTTCCCCCTTATTGAATCGCTTTCAGCAAAGTGAGGTTGTCCGCTATTTTATCATGTTTTTTCGCCAGTTCATCAAAACGGGCCTTGTCTTTTTCTACCACATCCTTCGGCGCATTCGCCAGAAAGTCCTCGTTCATCAGCTTCCGGTTCAGGAAGCCCATCGCCTCATCAACCTTGTTTTTTTCCTTCAGCAGACGGGCGATTTCCGCATCGAGATCCAGCAGCCCCTCAATCGGAATATATGCCTCCACACCGTCGCGCACAAACATGGCCGATCCCTTTGAACGCTGAATATCCTTTCCGATCTGAAGATCCTTGCACCGCGTCAGACGCGTCAACGGAGCCGAGTGCTCCTGCATGATCTTCAGCAATTCGTCGCCCGCAGCGCGGATCTGCACGGTGATTTCAAGAGAGGGATTGATATTCAACTCCCCCCTGATACTGCGGATGCCCGAAATCACATCGATCACTACCGCCATAGTGCGCGCTGCTTCGGGATAATTCGGCAGGTCATGCGGATACCCTGCTGTCATGATACTCTCTTCCTTGTCGAGTACCGAGCGCCAGAGCTCCTCGGTCACAAACGGCATGAAGGGATGCAGCAGAAGCAGCACCTTCTCAAGCACATGGAAAAGCGTATCGACGATACGCCGCTTGCTTTCCGCATTTTCGCCGTAGAGGTCGGATTTCACCAGTTCAAGATACCAGTCGCAGAACTCATGCCAGACAAACTGATAAATACTGTTTGCCGCTTCATTGAATCGATAGGCGGCGAGATGGCGATTGACGTCGTCCGTGCATTCAGAAAGCCGGCTGAGAATCCAGCCGTTGCGTGCGTCGACAACAAGATCAACGGTAGCAGGCTTCGCCACCGACCGGAACGACGCATACTGCAGCATGAAACGCGTTGCGTTCCAAAGCTTATTGATGAAATGGCGATAGCCCTCGACCCGCTCTTCCGAAAACCGCACATCGCGGCCCTGCGCAGCAAAAGCGGCAAGCGAGAAACGGAATGCATCGGCACCGAATTTGTCGATCATGACGAGCGGATCAATGACGTTACCCTTGGACTTGGACATTTTCTGCCCTTTCGCATCACGAACAAGGGCGTGAATATAGACATCCCGGAACGGCACTTCACCCATGAATTTCAAGCCCATCATGATCATGCGGGCAACCCAGAAGAAGAGGATATCGAAGCCGGTCACCAGCACACTCGTCGGATAGAACGATTTCAGATCCTTCGTCTCCGCAGGCCAGCCGAGGGTTGAAAATGGCCAGAGCGCTGACGAGAACCACGTATCAAGCACATCAGGATCCCGGAGGAGCTGAGCACTTCCGCAAGAAGGACATACGCTCAGATCCTGCCGGCTGCAGAGCGGTTTCACTGCCCGGGGAACGTTGATGATCTTGGAGTGAGCAACAATATCGGCATGGCTCAAGCCTTTCTCCCGCAGCTCGGCATAGGTACCGCCGCTCACGCTCGTACCGTCAGGCAATACAACCGGCTCGTAAAAGGTATGCTCGATCAGGCTGCCCTGAGGAACGCCGTCGGCAGTCGCACAGTCCGGGCAGTACCAGACCGGGATCTGGTGTCCCCACCAGATCTGACGCGAAACGCACCAATCCTTGATCTCGCGCATCCAGCCGAAGTAATTGTTTTCCCACGCCTCCGGAACAAGGTAGATAGTCTTCTCCTCGACCGCCCTGATCGCTTCCCGGGAGAGCGGCTCGATTTTGACATACCATTGAATCGTGTCGTACGGTTCGATTACCGTTTTGCAGCGATAGCAGTGACCGACCGAGTGCTTATGTTTCTTCTCGGCATCAAGCAATTCACGTTTCTTCAGGTTTTCAACTACTTTCTTCCGGCAAGCCATCCGGTCCAGGCCAGCATAATCAGCACCTGCCTCGGCGTTCATGCGTCCGTCTTCCGTCATCACCTTCAAAAACGGAAGGTTATGCCTTCGCGCAGTTGCCTCATCGTTGAAATCGTGCGAAGGGGTCACCTTCACCGCGCCCGTTCCAAACTCGGGGTCAACCGAATCATCACCGACAATGGGAATAAGACGGTCGGTCAGGGGCAACTTGATATTCTTTCCAATCAAGGCCTTATATCGTTTATCTTCAGGATTGACTGCAACTGCAGTATCGCCAAGCATCGTCTCGGGACGGGTCGTTGCAACCGTCAGCGTACCGGAACCGTCAGCCAGAGGATAGTGGATGAACCAGAGCCTGCCGTCGATTTCTTCATACTCAACCTCAAGATCCGAAAGTGCGGTATGACACCGGGGACACCAGTTGATGAGACGGCTGTCACGATACATGAGTCCTTCGTCAAAGAGACGGACAAAGACCTCGCGGACAGCCTTCGACAGCCCTTCGTCGAGCGTAAAGCGTTCACGAGACCAGTCGCACGATGCCCCGAGCTTCTTGAGCTGATGAATGATTTTTCCGCCATATTCGGCTTTCCACTGCCAGACCTTTTCGACAAACTGTTCGCGCCCGAGCTTGTGGCGGTCGATACCGTCCTTGGCAAGCTCACGCTCCACGACATTTTGTGTCGCAATTCCTGCATGATCCATCCCCGGAAGCCAGAGAACCCGGTACCCTTGCATCCGTTTCCAGCGGCTCAACAGATCCTGGATGGTCGCATTCAGCGCGTGCCCCATATGGAGAGACCCGGTAACATTGGGCGGCGGAATGACGATGCTGAAGGGCTCCCCGTCGTCCTTCGGCTTGAACAGGCCAGCCTGCTCCCATTCGGCATACCAGCGATCTTCGATCGCGTCCGGCTGATACGTTTTACTGATCTCCATCCCGTCTCCTCAATAAAGTAGGAATGCGCAAGAAAGCGTGCCTCTCTTGCGCATTCCCGAATCGTGGTTATTGGCTCGTGCTAGTCCTGAGAAACCGTCCGGTCCAGTTCACGCTTGAGGATCGCCTCGGCTACCTCACGTACGGCGTTCCGGACAGCAGTCTCGATTTCCCCCTGAATTCTGGACCGCTCTGATTGTAGCAATTCCGCAAGCGCTTCATCAACCGCACTGCGCACCATCAACCTGATCTCCTCCCGGTCACGGTCGCTCAAGACCGGAACAGACACCGCGGCACCCGCTCCCGCGACCGGGGGAACGCTCTGAGGGAAATCGTGCACAATGTCTGCGGATTGCTGTGCAATCGCACCCTCAAGCACAGCAGCAAAAGGCACCGCCGGCTTCGGCGCGTCCGTCAAGGCCGGAGCACTCTCTTCCGCCTCCATTGACGCAGCCCACTCGCGGGCCAGTTTTTCGTCCTCGGAAAGGGCTTCATCTGCGACAGGTGTTGATGCAGCCGTCTCCGGTTCCATTGACGCAGCCCATTCGCGGGCCAGTTTTTCGTCCTCGGAAAGCTCTTCCGTCGCCGTCGGGGTCGATGCCTCTGAAACAGGCTCCACAGATGCCGCCCATTGGCGAGCCAGTTCGTCATCAGCAGAAGAGGAGGCCTCATCCGGCACCTCACTCCCTTGGGCAGAAGCCTCCCACGCCGCAGCAAGCGCTGCAGCATCCTCACCACCAGAAGATTCGCCGGTCGCTGCAGGAAGTTCATCCACGGGACTGACCGATATCTCAGGCGGGGCACTTTTTCTGGCACCACCCTTCGCAACCAGTGCTTTCACCTTGCTGACCAGTTCCCGTGATTCAAACGGTTTGATGATAATGTCATCGGCCCCCGATAACCGGGCAGCATCCTCGTCAAACGACTCAAAGGCGCCGGCCAGAAGGATCACCGGAATATGCGACGTGCTCGGATCATCCTTGATGCTCGTGCAGAGAAGCACGCCGCTCATCTTCGGCAAGTCGATATCGGCAAAAACCAGATCTGGAGGATCCAGAGCGATCGCCTCAAGCGCTTCTTCCCCGTTTCGGTAGGCAGCAATGGTAAACCCTTCCGGCTCCAGCACCAGCTGAACCACCTTGCGAATCGTCTCGCTGTCATCGGCAAGCGCAATCCGGTATGCCATGGGATCCTCCGTCCGTTGCGAGGGATTATTTCGGATGTTTCGTGCGATAGTCCTCTATCGCCTTGCGCAAGGCATCAGCGCCGAGATTCGAACAGTGCATCTTCTGCGGTGGAAGCCCGCCGAGCTCATTGGCAACCGCTTCCTTGGAAATCGCCAGCGCCTCATCAAGCGTCTTGCCCTTCACCATCTCGGTCACCATGCTGCTTACGGCAATCGCTGCCCCGCAGCCGAACGTACGGAATTTCGCATCAACAATAACATCATCCTTCACCTTGATGAAAATTTCCATCGCATCGCCGCAGGTCGGATTCCCCTCCATGCCGATGCCGTCCGCATCCGGCATCTCGCCAACATTGCGCGGATTCGCAAAATGATCCATCACTTTTTCGGAATACATATCTTATCCTCCTGCATAACAGCTATCGTTTTTTGCACCGTGATCCCAGCCCTTTTGCGCAAACGGCGACATGGCACGGAGCTTTTCAACTATCTGCGGCATCTCGGTCAGCGCATAGTCGATATCCTCTTCCGTGTTTCCCTGTCCAAGAGTAAAAACAATCGAACCCTGCGCGAGCGCAGTCGGAACCCCAAGCGAAAGCAGAACCGGTGAAGACTTGAGGGCCTTGGATGAACAGGCCGATCCGCTCGCCGTATACATGCCCTTCATGGCAAGCATCAGCAGCATC
>JAAYUK010000258.1 GCA_012517735.1 Nitrospiraceae bacterium | reverse complement strand
TCAGCCTTGGCGTCCTTCTTCGCGTCCTTCTTGTCAGCCTTGGCATCCTTCTTGTCAGCCTTGGCGTCCTTCTTCTCCTCAGCCTTCGGAGCTGCGTCCTTCTTCGCATCAGCCTTTGCGTCAGCTGCGAAGCTCAGACCTGCCATCGAAAGTGCGAACAGAACTGCGATTGCGAGTGCGAGAATCTTCTTCATGAGTACGAGTCACCTCCTCTCGTTTGGAAATTTTTCTTTGCAAACCAAAATGCAATGGTTATGCCAAATTCAATTTTCCTATAATACAAAAAGTTACATTCGAATATCCATCACATTTTTTCCCGAAATCGGGAAGCGCTTGCCGTTTTCGGCTACATGTCCTTCATCGGCTTGACAAACATGAAATAGACCATGGTCCAATTGCCGAGAATGATGAATATTGTTGCAAGAATACTCTGCAGCGCCAGGCCTGACACACCGGTCAGGGCATGACCGACTGTTCAGCCACCGGCAAGCGCGCCGCCGACACCCATGACCATGCCGCCGAAAAAGACCCGGAGCAGTTCATCGACCTGCTTCGGTGCAGTCAGTTTGAATTCGCTCAGTCCCCTGGCGCTCAGGAACGCTCCGATCGGCACCCCGATAATATAGAGCGCGCTCCAGGAGATGGAGCCGTAACCGGCGAAACTGAACATCTGGTCGTTCTTTGCCATACTGTCGCCCATCAGCAGGAACGTGACCATTTCGGAAAGCGGACCGGAGAACGAGAGTCCCCGGGCACGGCCGCCCCACTGATAGGAGGTCCACCAGGCAAGGACGATAACCAGACCGACCAGCAGTCCTCCCAGCGACCATGACCAGCCTTTTTTCGGCTGTTTGCCAAGCGGTCCGCCTTTCCAGACGACCGGAATGATGATCGCAACAATAATCGCAATAAATAGCCACTTCAGATTCGGTGCATTGAAAAGATCCCAGAGGGCAGGGTTCGGAATGGCATCGTCACCGCTGCCGATCGAAACCTTGTAGCTCTTGATCCACTTCATCACCGGAGCAAGCGGGCCGTGATAACTCATGATGAGGGTAAAGGCGAACCCGACTGTTGCGATGAACGCCGCGAACTGTCCCTCTCCCTGTTTGTAGAGAACACCGCTGCCGCATCCGCCGGCCATCACGATGCCCAGTCCGAAAATATAGCCGCCGACAATCGCGGCAATCGGCGCAAATGCCTGCCGAGCCAATCCCTCATCACCCAGCAGATTCATGTCCTCAATAAGATTCGACCCGATAATTGCTACTCCCAATGCCAGCAGCCAGGCCCGCAACAACGTCATGTCGTTTACAAAGATCACGTCTCTGAACGCTGAGTTCATTCAGTAGCGGCCGCGCTGCAGCACAAAGCCAAACACGAGTCCGGTCAACACCCCGCTCAGGATGACCATTATGCCGATCGGCTGGACTTCCATAGCAACCTCCTGTATGCATATTTCCCATAAGGACCAAAGGTCCTGTCTATCAGTTGCGGTCTATCTACAGAGTAGCACTATACTACTGAAAGAAACCCGACAGAGGGAAATAAGGTTTTCTGATAGGGGGATAAGCAAAATATAACGGAGAGCGTCATCGCTCCCCGACCAGGGCATATTCAGAAACTGCTCACGATCCTGCCGCCGGAAAGTCCCGCAGGATGCAGATGCTCAAGGCTTCAACATCTTCATGGTCCGGTTGATCTTTTCTTCGACCCGTTCTTTCAGTCCTGCTTCCTTTTTTTCGAACTTCAACGATTCCCGCCAGGAAACAACGGCATCCGCCAGCATTCCCTTGGCCTCATATACATCGCCAAGATGCTCAAAAAGCACCGGATCGTCCCTGACCATTTCAGCGGCACGCTTCAGCTCCCGAAGGGCATCGTCAAGACGTCCCAGCCTGAAATACACCCATCCGAGACTGTCGACAATATATCCCGCCTCCGGCTTGAGCGCAAGCGCCGCCTGAATGAGCGTCAGAGCCTCTTCCAGGTTGATCCCTTTTTCGGCGAAACTGTAGCCGAGATAATTGAGCGCATCAGCATGCTTCGGGTTCTGTGCGATCGTACGGCGCAAAAAAGCGACCATATCATCAAAGCGCTGCGTTTTTTCATAGAACACCGCCATCGTGAACAGCAACTCATCATTCTCCTTGAAGCGGGCCAATCCGTCCTTCAAAACAGCTTCCGCCTTGTCAAAGTCCTTGATCTGCGTATACGCATTGCCGAGGTAGGCATATACTTCAGGCTTCGTCTTCTCGAATGAAAGCACCTCTTCGTATATGCGGACCGCTTTATCGAGCTGTTCGGTTTTGGCATAGACAAAACCGAGATTCATGAATGAGTTGTAATGGCGCGGATCAAGGTTGATGATCTGTTTGAACTCCTCGATCGACTCGGGATAGCGTTTCAGCTCCTCAAGAGCAACCGCCAGATAAAACCGGGCAGGAATGTCTTCCGGCCGGGCATTGGTTACCATGCGCAATTCGGCAATCGCCTTTTCGTACTCCCGTTCCTGCATATAGAGCATGCCGAGACGGAAGTGGAGATCGAGGCTCATCGGCCGCTGCTTCAGAATCGTTTCGAGCTCTCCGATCGCTTTCTTGTAATCGCTGTCCGACAGATAGAGCTGCGTCAGGCGCTCCCGGACGAAAAGATTGTTCGGATTGATCTCGAGCGCTTTCTGGTAATTCTCATTGGCAACCTTCGGATCGGACATCATCTCACCGATGACGCCGAGACTGACATACGAGGCGTCAAAGTGGGGATTGATTTCGAGCGACTTGTGGTAATACTCCTTGGCCTTTGCATAATCCTTGCGTTCCAGATACATGGACCCGATGTAATACAGAGCGACGAAATTTTCCGGGTCCTTCTTCAGCAGTTTGTCGAAAATGGCTCTCGCCTTTTTTTCTTCGCCGCGGGCGAAGTACAGCGCCCCCAAGTACAGATAGGGCTCCTTGCGGTCGGCATCCAGGGAAATGATCTGCTCATACAGTGATATTGCCTTGTCAGCCTGTTTTTGGCTGTTGTATAACTCAGCCATCTGCATCAGCGCAGGAATATTTTCCGGTTCCGCCTTCACCACCGTCTGGAGTTCGTTGAGCGCGTCTTCCATGCGTCCAAGCTTTACCAGAATACGGACAATACGCAGACGTAGCTGCATGTCATTCGGCTCCGCCTTGAGCGCCCCGCGGTAATGGCCGAGAGCGGTCTCCCATTTCCCCGCAATTTCAGCTTCATGCCCAAGCAAATAATCGAGATATGCATTGCCCTCTGCCGCAGGCTTGAGCGTTCCGCCGGAGGAGGTGTCGGGAAGCTCCTGCGCCGAGCAGATCATGCATGCAGCAAGAGCAAGTGAGCAGGTTGTCAGTATAAGCTTTTTCATGTCGCTATTATTGCATACCCTTTGTGATGAGATAAAGAAAAAGGGGGTCTCAAGACCCCCCTTGCATACCGGTGCTCTTTCTCAGGACTAGCAGGAGCTCTTGCACTTGCAGGTCGTAGTCCCCTTCTTGGAAACCTTTCTGATAACCATTGCCTTTCCTCCCTTTCTTAGGGTCAGTCCCGATCTTCATGACCGGAAGCTGATTCAATTATACCATATGCAAAGCACTTGTAAAGGTCGGGAGCTGATGCCTGTTTGACGGAGAGCCCCGAACCATGTTCAGCCCGGTACCGGCAACCGCCCCGGCACTCGTGCAGCACGGGACATCCAGCTGCCGAACAGTCAAGTCCGGAAAGCGGGACCGGCCGGATTTTTGCCCAGGCGGAAGCAAGCCCCTCACGGATCGTCCCGACCGGGGCATCGGCATAAAAAGCACATTTGCAGATATCGCCGTTTGCCAGAATCGATGCAAGATGCAGCCCGCAGGCATACCCTTCTCCTCCGCCATGCAGGCCGCCGCCGAATCCGAATGCAAGGTACCGACCCGCCACCTCGGGGGGAACCATCAGTTCGGGGTGCTCCAGAAGACCCCCCGCAGGAGAAGGGATATCAACCGTCCAGTCGCGAACGCCCATGCCGGCAAACAACGCCTTCATCTCGTCAAACTCATCAAGATTGCCGCTATGCACCATGGTGGCGACCGAAAGCGCAATCCCCGCGCGGTGGATACGCTCGGCAGCGTCAAGCGCCTTTCTGAACGTTCCCGGGCCGCGGATCAGGTCATGCCCCCGCTGCATACCGTCAATGCTCACCTGAATCTCGTCTACCCGAAGACGACGCAACAGGTCGCCGTCCAGCGCCTGCCCGTTGGTAAAGAGCACCTTCCGGAAGGCATAGTCCGGCAAAAGCTCATTGAATGCACCGAACTGCCGGTGCAGAATCGGCTCCCCTCCCGTAATCAGAAGGCGGAGCCCCTGCATGTCCTGGAACTCGTCAAGAATTGTTTTCAGGTCTTCGATGGACAGTTCCGCCGCGGCTGGAGTACCGACGTAACAATGGCGGCAATGCAGATTGCAGCGATTGGTGATCTGGAGTTCAAGATACCGCAGCGAGGGGACCGGTGATTCCCGTGGAGCCGGACGAACGCTTGCCAACGGAGACGCGATCAGCAGCCCTTCCTCAAGGCAGGATTCGAGAAATGCCCTGTCCTCGGGTGGCCCTGCTCCCGAGGGCTCCGCCGCATGAATCAGATAGGCGAAAGCCTGCTCATCCATCTCGTAGAGTTCGTCCTGCCTGATGTCATACAGGCAGGGCGCTTCAAGCCGCTTCAGCACGCAGTGCGGTGCAAGGTAATACCTCACAGCTTCGTCTCCGATGTGGGAGGCAACGCTCCGGAACCTGATGACGACTGCAATCCGCGACTGCGCTTTTGTCGCGCCCGCCTCCACGAAAAGCCCGCTGAAAAAAGCATTCCGATTACCATCCCGACGACTACCGACAGAAAGATGATGACCGCAAGCGAAGACTCAAAGCGCCACACAAAAAACGAGACTCCTGCAGGAGCGGCGTTCTGCACCGAAAAGAGAACAACCGCAGCGAGGACCGCAATCGCCAGAACCAGGAATACCATACACGCCTCCTTCAACCCCAAGGAATCGATCCAGACTCATTCTACCGCAAAAAAAGCATGAATTGTGCACGTCCGGAACGATCTGCTAAACTCGACCATGCACCCATTTACCGCCACCTCTGAGATGCCCCTTTCACGCCAGCTTTACCAGCTCATCATCAGCCGCATCGACGGCGGGAAACTGACCGATCCCGCATATGTTCAAAAACAGCGCGATCTTGTTGATAAAGGCATCGGCGGCTTTATTTTCTTCAAGGGAGCGCAGGATCTGGTCACCCCGTTTATCCGGGAAATGCAGAGGGCCGCGCAGATACCGCTTTTCATGGCGTCGGATATCGAGCGCGGCGTTGCCCAGCAGATTCAGGGCGGAACCCCGTTTCCCACCCAGATGGCGGTTGCGGCGGGCATCGACATAAATCGCCACGAAGACCGGTCCCTCCTGACCGAGGCGCTCAGATCGCTTGCCAAGGAGGCCGCCGATGCGGGTCTGAATATGCCGCTGCTGCCGGTGCTCGATGTGAATCGCGACCCCGACAATCCGATCATCTGTACCCGTGCCTTTTCGGACGATCCCAAAACAGTGGCAGCGCTTGGCGCCCATTATATCAAGACTCTCCAGGCGGGCGGCATGATCACCTGCGCAAAACACTTCCCCGGACACGGCGACACTTCTGCTGACTCGCATATCGAACTGCCGGTCATCCGCAAAAGCCGTCATGCCCTCATGGAATGCGATATTTACCCGTACCGCGCTGCAATTGCCGCGGGCGTGCAGAGCATCATGATCGGCCATCTGCTGGTGCCGGAACTCGACGACCGGCCGGCAAGCCTTTCTTCGCGCATCATAACAGACCTTCTCAGAAAGGATCTCGGCTTCGACGGCCTCATCATGACCGATGCGCTGAATATGCACGCCCTGGCCGGAGTAACGAATCTGCCGGTCGCCTGCATGCAGGCAGGAATCGATATCCTGCTTCATCCGGTCGATGCCGACACCACGGTCGCGGAACTGGAAGCCGCGGTACAATCCGGCTCGCTCCCCGCCGGAACCATAGAAACAGCGGTCGCCCGAATCCTGCGGGCAAAACAGCGTCTTGCGGCAAAGCCCGCTCTGCGCGCCGGGCATCCGGGCGCCATGGCTGCGCGCCTTGCCGGAAAATCCATTACCCTGGTCGACCATATGCCTGGCACTCTGCCACTGGATGATCCCGAAAACACCCGTCTGGTGCTGTGCGGCGACACGACAAAACACGATATATCCCCCATCAGCTGCTCGTTCCCGGAACACCTCTCTCTTGATGAGGCAACGGAAGGGTGCGATGCACCGGTGATATTTGCCATCTTCACCAGCGTTGCAGCATGGCAGGGCAGTTCGGGACTCGCACCTGACGAAATCCGGCGTATCCGGACGGCGATTGAAAAGACCCGTCAATCCATTGTCATATCCTTCGGCAGTCCCTATGTCTTGCGCCACTTTGGCAATGCGGATGCCCGGATTGCCGCCTATGACGCCTCGCGTTATGCACAGGGCGCGGTAATCGGCTGTCTCGGCGGCGCGTTCGGATTCAACGGAAGACTCCCGGTCACCATTGCCAAGGAGCCTTCAGATGGAGACTAAACGCTCTCCTTACCTTGAAATCTTCCGCAGCCGCAGGATTGCATTCATTACGGTTTTCGGCTTTGCCTCCGGCCTGCCACTTGCGCTTTCGTACGGCACCCTCCAGGCATGGATGGCGGTTGATGGCGTCAACATGAAGACCATAGGCGCGTTTGCCCTCGTTGGTCTCCCCTATACGCTCAAGTTTCTCTGGTCACCGCTCATGGACCGTTTTGTTCCGCCGTTTCTTGACCGGCGGCGTGGCTGGATTTTGCTGACCCAGCTCATGCTCTTTGTCGGCATCGCAGGCATGGCACTGCTCTCGCCAGCGGACATGCCGCTGGCTGCCGCTGCCCTTGCCCTCTTCATCGCGTTTTCGTCTGCATCGCAGGACATCGTCATCGATGCCTACCGCACTGATGTGCTTCATGAAAAGGAGCGCGGTCTTGGCGCGGCCGTTTTTGTCATGGGATACCGGATTGCCATGATTGTATCCGGTGCAATTGCCCTAATCATGGCCGACCAGATCGGCTGGAGAGCGACGTATCTTGCGATGGCGGCAATCATGGGCATCGGTATTCTCGCATCGTTTTTCGGGCCGTCGCCCGACGCACGAATCATCCCTCCGAGAAGTATTGCAGAGGCAGTCTGGGGACCGCTCAAGGACTTTTTCTCCCGTCAGGGAGCAATGCGATTTCTCCTGCTGATCGTGCTGTACAAACTCTGCGACGCCTATGCCGGAGCGCTTCTCTCACCGTTTCTGATCCGCGGGGCAGGCTTCTCGCTGACTGAAGTCGGCACGATCAACAAGCTCTTCGGGTTTGCCTCGTTAATCATCGGCGGCCTGTTCGGAGGCACCCTGATGGTGACCCTCGGACTCTTCCGGTCGCTGATGGTCTTCGGTATCCTGCAGGCAGTCTCGATCCTTTCCTTCGCAGCACTGGCCTGGGTCGGCAAGAGTTATCCCCTGATGATCTTTGCGGTAGCGTTTGAAAACATGACCGGAGGCATGGGCACAGCAGCGTTCGTGGCGCTCTTGATGGCGCTCTGCAACCAGCGATTCAGCGCCACCCAGTATGCGCTGCTGTCCTCAATTGCCGCACTGGGCAGAACATTCATCGCGCCGACGTCAGGGTTCCTCGTCGAAGCGGTCGGATGGACCGGATACTTCATTTTCGCAACATTGACGGCACTGCCTGCGCTCGGAATTCTCTGGTGGCTGAAGGCTGATATCGAGTCGCTGAAACAGGAATAGCCGGTATTTCTTGTACTACCCCTGCATCAGGCAGGGAGAAAGCAGGAGGACAGATGAATCAGAAAACGGTCAAGACCGCAGGACAGGTATCAATAATCGTTTTGATTATCGCTCTCATGCTCATGTCGCCACCGCTCCGGCTCGGGCTTTTCGTACTCGCTGCGCTTTGCGCCGCAGTTACCGCCGTCTTTGCCGTCGGCAAATGGCGAATCGCCGGTATCGTCCTCCTTCTTGCAGCACTGGCGCTTGCCGCAGCGGAATACCCCGCAGCAACTTCCGACATGCAGGATTATCGCCAGAGGGCAAGACCGAAAGCGGCCCCGACAAGTCTTATGCTGCGGCCCGGCGCATACCCGTTCGCCCTGCCGGGTAACGGACCCCTGACGTAATAATGCATGAAAGACCGGCAACATCCGGGAACTTTCTGAGCCCGTGCTTTGTCAAACAGCCAGACTGTGCAGAGATGCGGCGGGTCCGCTGACGGCCATATATCCCTATCAGGAGGCTGTACCATGATGATTCCTGTTGTCCTGATGCTGATGTCATTTTTTCTGTCACCTTCGCCTGTCGCTGCTCAGCAATCAGATGCCCCCCGCCTGTCCGACCAATGCCTTCTCAAGCCGGAATACGGTCACTGTAAAGCTCATATGGAGGTGCATTTCTTCAACACCCGGACAGGTCGCTGTGAAGTATCCTACGGATGCCCGGAATTCGTGCCGTTTCAGACAAAGCAGGAATGCGTGGCCGCATGTGAGCAGGGCTTTACCATCACACAAAATGAATATGCGGTACTTGAGGCGTTGCTGAAAGAGTACGACAGCAGCCCGTGGTGGCATATCGGCGGGAAAACCGAAGCAGGACAGCTGGACGAGAGGACCGTGGCCTTCCTGAATGCGCCCGACATGGACGGCAAACCGGGAATGTCTCTTGAAATGTCGATGATTCGCGACTTCAACGACAAGAACCGGCGTTCCTATGCACTG
>JAAYUK010000049.1 GCA_012517735.1 Nitrospiraceae bacterium | reverse complement strand
CGCATGGTGCCATCGCCAAAATCGACTTCGCGTGCAAGACCGGCTTCGCACAGCAGCTTCAGAACCCGGTATACGGTTGCCTGGCCGATGGTCCGGTCGCGTTGCTTGACGATATCGTACAGCTCTTCTGCGGAGATATGGCGTTCCTGCTGCAGAAACTCGTCCAGGATCAGTTCCCGTTGAGGCGTGGCTCGCAGCCCTTTCCTGCCCAAAAACTCGGCTAAAATCTGTTTTTCATTCTTATCGTGCATGGTCTTTATGATAATGATTGTCAACTTCCTCAAGAATGCCAGAAGCCTCTCTGTAAAGTCAAGAGGTGCCGGCACATGGTGGTGAACAAGTCCGGGTGAATAATCGAAGCAGCAGGGGCTCAGCGCGGCTCATGGCTTCCGCCGACGAGAACGCGTCCCGACGTGCCGGGATTGGCGGAAAAATCGAACCCTATCCGGATGCGCGACTCTGCTGCCTGTCCTCCGGGTGCGGATTGATACGCAGGCAGGGACGGCCTGGCATCAAAGGGATTTTTTGAGACAGTCCCACGGAAGCGTACGTCTCCGAAAACAGACACCTGCATGCTGTCCTTGGCCACTGCAACGGTGGAATCCGCCGGGATATCGGCAGGAACTGCGTGGGCCCACGGTGCGGACGACATCAGTAAAGCGACGATCAGCAGGATACCATACATCATATAAATGAGCCCTCCTGTTTTCAGTATATAACGGGTGCTCCATTGACACAACCCATGGCGAGCATACCGCAGCCTGGCAACGGGGTACACAGCAGGATCCGAATTCCCAGCATGCCGTCTAGTGTTTTTGCCGGGCGGTTCGCGCAGAGAAGAACGAGCGCCATTTTTTCCCCGCCGTCCGTGCCGGGGCGGGAATCACCTCACAGTTGTGCACGATTTCCGCACCGACGAGGAATATGCACCATGAGTAGAATATCCAGAGCAGAAACATGATAAATGCCGAAAGCGGTCCGTACAGGGTGCCGAAGCGAACCACATCACTGACATAGAAGGTAAAAAGATGTTTGGCTATTTCGAGCAGCACGGTGGTAAACAGCGCTCCGGCCAGCGCATGCCGGATCTGCACCCTTCGATGCGGGAGCAGTTTGTAAATCCCCGCAGCGGCAATCAACACCAGAATGAACGGAATCAGATAGGTAATGACAAAGCGTACGATCACGCCGAGCTGAAAGACAGGAACATACTGTCTCAGCGCCTTCAGCATGACTACGAGATAGCTTGCCCCGAAGGAAAGCAGCAGGAGAACCATGATGAACGACACGATCAGCAGCGCCATCAGCAACGACAGCAGGAACGGACGGCGGGTTTTGATCTTGAAAATGACCGAAAGCGCATTCTGGAGCGACATGAACAGCTGCAGGGAAAGAAACCCGTACAGCGCCAGACTGAACGAGCCGAGCACTTTCTTGAATGATATGATCCGTTTGAATTCATCGGTGATTTCGGACGTGACCTGCGGGAAAAAACCGACGAGCTTGCCGATGAGAAACTTGAGGATATCGTCCCGGGCGCCGAGCACATGGCCGATAATCGCGATAAGGAACAGGCAGAAGGGCACAATGGTCATCATGAAAAAATAGGAGAGCGATCCGGCAAGCATGATGCCGCCGTCGCGAAAGAAATCGACAACGCTCTGCGACAGGATTTTCAGGAATCGCTGCGACGGCATACCGTAGATTCTACCACAGCCCGGTCGTCACACAGTTCAGCTCAGGCGTGATTCCACCGTCGCAAGGAACTTTCTGATGTTGTCCGGATAGGTCGCTGCCCTCTTCAGGAGACCCGGCTTGACATGCTTCTTCAGAAGATCGGCCACCGGCATGGCCGGAAGCCCGAGCAGCCGTTCGTAGTCGGAAAGAAAAATCGTCGGCATGGCGGTCTCTTCACCGCCGGCGAGATACTCATAGCAGAGCCCGGCAAGGTACAGCACGGCATTGTGGCTGCGGCATTTTTCGGGAAGAGCCGCAGGCTCGCAGAGTTCCGGCAGCGCCTGGTATTCGATCGTCATGCATACCAGGTCAGGAATATTCCATGCCTTCAGGAGCGAAGCGCCGAGCTTGCCATGGTCAAGTCCGTCAATGAGAATGGCCGATCCGGGATGCTGTTTTTTCATGAGCAGCAGAACGCTCTTGCCGATGCACTGCAGGAGGCCGATCGTCGAAGCGGTAACCGGCTTGACCGCATTGGTCGTCATCGCCAGTTCAAACGAAAGAAATGAGAGCATGACCGAATCGAACCGGAGCTTCTGGAATGCATCCGTTTTCGGCATGATGCTCTGGATGCCGCTGTCCATGAGCATATGGTAAATCTGATTGAATCCGAGCAGCAGCACGGCATGCTGGAAGTCGGTCACTTTTTGCGGCAGATTGTAATAGGGCGAATTGGCAACGCGAAGGATGAGCCCGGCAAGCGACGGATCGAGCTTTGCCGCATCCACAATATCGGCGGCCGAAGTCTGCTCGCTCTGGAGCATCGCAATCAGCTTGCCGGCAAACAGCGGGAGTTTTGGGTAATTAGCGAGGATCGCCTGGATCATCTCGGAGCGCTGATAGTCGGCATGTTTCGCGCGAACCGAATCGGCGTAGTGTGCCTGCAGCCGGCGGGATTGGGCACAGTAATCGATTCCGCTGCGCACCAGATTTTCGATAAACCGATAAGCAAGCTGATCGAGATTCCTGATCAGATGGGTCTGGTCCTGCAGCGGCAGGGTCTTGACGCGCTGCTCCTGAATGGAACAAATCAGAGACGGTCGTACCGTCACAATATCGAGTTTCATCCGGAGCGGTTTCAGAAACGAGAGGCGGGCGATCCAGTCGTCACTCGTCCGGCATTCGCCGATCCATGTACCCGCCGGAATCATTACCGCTGATGCCGGAACCCCTTTGCAGGCATACAGATTCAACTCGCCCGAAACCACAAGCAGATAGCTCGACGGGGTAAAGATCTTGAGCAGCGATTCTCCTGCCTCAAGGGCCTGCAGTTTGGAGCCCTCGAGCAGGGCTGTACAGCCTTTTTCGCTGATTCCGGAAAAGACCGGATGTCCCAGAATATCATTCAGCTGCTTCTGCGAATAGGGCATGGACCCTCCGGATGTCGGTAATGGATTACTCCATTATAGCAAAGAAAGGGGGAGCTATGAGCGGAACAGCAGGCGCGATGCGTTCTGGCGGAGGATTGCGTGTTCAAGCGATTCCGGCAATTCGAGCGAGCGCAACTCCCGGATGCTTTCCTCCTGACTCCTCCAGGGGGAGTCTGAGCCGAAAAGGATATGGGTAGACGGATGCGCCGTCAGGATGGCCCGGATCACCTCCGGCGGCAGATGACCGAACGTGAACGATATCTCCATATGGATATCCCTGCCGACGATATGCTTTTGCACTTCATCCCAGTCATCCCAGGATCCCAGGTGGGTGGTAACCATGCAGAGTTCCGGAAAAAGGTCAAGAACGCGCACAATCCTGACGGGATCAGCCCGTCGTATCCGCGGGTAGCCGATGTCGAATCCCGTATGCATGACCACCAGCAGGTCGTTCCGGACCAGCTCCTCATACAGGCCGAACATGCGCTCTTCATCAAGCAGGAAGTCCTGATAATACGGATGCATTTTGATCCCGCGGAAGCCCGCATCGCGGATGGCGCGGAGTATGCCAGGGATGTCGGTATCCTCCGGATGCAGCGATGGAAGCGGAATGATCCGGTCGGATCGTATGGCATTTGACCAGGTGAAGATGCTCTCCCATTGCCCTGGCTTCGTTGCGATGGAGCAGACGACACTGCGTTCGATTCCGGCCCGGTCCATAGAGGCAAGCAGGCCATTGATAGTTCCGTCCGTGTGCGGCGAAACATTGCCGATTTTGGCAAGGGCTGGCACTGCTCTCCGGGCCAGGTCGTCCGGGAATGCGTGGGTGTGGAAATCGATCATGCCGTTCCGCATCGCCTGATTATACCAGAAGACCGTTTCTCCTGATGCACGGGGTTGCGGGTAGCGTCACCTTATTGTAATGTTTCTCCCCTCCACCGATACGTTATACTAAATACTAACCATAAGTATTTTTCATGAGGAGGAATTGAATGAAAGCGACATTGGTAAAGTATCTGGCGATCGCCACCTTGGCTGTTTTTGTGTCGTGCACCGCATTTGAAATGGAGGCATGGGCTCGGGCCGGCGGCGGAAAATCGTCCGGCAGCAGGGGCTCGCGCAGCATGTCTGCCCCGGCACGTCCGGACGCAAGCCAGCCGTCCCGTCCCGCGATGCAACAGCAGCAACAGCGCACCCAGTCGGCAGTAACACCGCCTGCGGCGGCTCCGCAGCGTCCGAGCTTCGCCCGTACGATGCTGACGGCGATAGCCGGTGGTTTTCTCGGCGCAATGCTTTTCGGCGGTCTTGCCCATGCCATGGGAGGACTGGGAGGGTTCGGCGGCACCGGAATCGGACTGATCGAGATCCTGCTTGTCGGGGGTATTCTCTTCCTTGTCTACCGCATGTTCAAAAAGAGAAAAGAAGAGGAAAGTTATGCCTATGAGCGCTCCGGAGCTGCCGGATACCGGCAGGCTGCTCCCGCGACATACGACATTCCTCCGGCAGCTGAGCCGCAGCTCTCCAACCAGCCGACAGACATTGATCAGGGCCTTCAGCATATCCGGCAGATGGATGCTACATTCGACGAATCCCGTTTCAAGGAACAGGTTACCGATCTGTTTTTCAAAGTGCAGTCCGCATGGGGCAATCGGGACCTTTCGATTGCGGCCGGGGTGCTTGCCGATGACATGCGTCGCGCATTGCAGACGGATGTTGACGAATTGAGAAGCAAGCGGCAGGTGAACCGCATCGAAAACATTGCCGTGAGAAATGTCGAAATCACCGAAGCATGGCAGGAGAGCGGCCAGGATTTCATAACGGTGCTTTTTACCGCCAATGTGCTTGACTATACGGTTGATGAAGTATCCGGCGCTGTCGTTGCAGGAAGCAAGACCGAACCGGTCCGTTTCGAGGAATACTGGACGTTTACCCGTCCGGTGGGCAATAACACCTGGAGACTGAGCGCAATCAATCAGGCGTAATGATGGCCTGCGAAGGGAGATGCCATGAAGCGTGCGATGATTCTGATAATCGTATTGGTGTTTGCAGCAGCATCCGTTCTGTTTGCTGCTGAACCGGCGAAACCGGGTCCGCGTTTTGAGCAGATCAAGGCAAGGCATCTGGAGAACCTTGAGGCAAATATCAAAAAAGATCAGGATCTGAAGATCTGTTTTGAGAAGGCGCAGAGTCCTGCCGATATGCGTGTCTGCAGAGGGAAAAAACCGAGGGGTGCGGGAGCCGCCGGCCCGAAGTTCGCTGCACAAAAGACGAAGATTCTGGCGGGCATCGATGAGCGCATCAAGCTGCGGGAAGCTCGCCGGGACTGTATTGCCAAAGCGGCGGACCATGCAGCGATGCAGTCCTGCCCGGTCGTTCGGGGCGGACGGTAGTTTGCCGAAGTGTCCGAAAACAGGGCGGAGTGCTTACCTCCGCCCTGTGATTTCTTCAGACATACAGACCGCAGGCGTGTATTCCCCTGCGCACCGATTCTCTGAGCCAGGGCTGCTCTCCGGCGGCGATCATCGTATTTCTGGAGTCTGGCAATGCCGTTAATCCGCAATACCGCACTCTCATTGCTCCAACCGCATCTCTCCGTCCGTCCGGATAAGACAGCGCTCATATGCGGAGAGCGGACACTCACGTATCGACAGCTCTGGGACTTTTCGCAACGGTTTTCCGCGTTTCTTGAAGCCCGGGGAATCCCGTCGGGTTCCCGTGTGGCGATTGTCCTGCCTGACGGCTTTGCTTATTACTATGTGTTTTTTGGCTGCCTGTTGTCCGGGGTTGTTCCGGTTCTGCTCAGCACACTGCTTTCCCGCGACGAGTATGCATTTATCCTCCGGGATGCAGAGGCGCGGCTTCTCGTGACAACGTCCGATTCCCCTTCGGGAACCATAGAGCAGGAACATTTCCGGCCGATTCTGGTTGATACCGATGCATTGCTCGAAAAGGCGCTCGCAGCTTATCCGGCTGATATCCTGCCGTTTGAACCCGATTCCTCGGACATCGCATTCATGCTGTACAGTTCCGGGAGTACCGGCAAGCCGAAGGGAGTTCCTCACCGCCACGGGGATATTCTTTTCACCGTCGAAACCTTCGGCAGACAGATCCTGCGGTTGACCGAAAACGATATCGTCTATTCGTCGAGCAAGCTTTTCTTTGCATACGGGTTCGGCAACAGTCTTTCCTTTCCCCTCAGCGCCGGGGCATCGGTCGTTCTTTTTCCGGGGCGTCCCTCTCCGGGCGATGTCCTCCGGATTTTCGGAGAGCATCGGCCAACCGTGTTCTTCGGAGTTCCTTCCCTCTATAATCTGCTGCTGAAGACTATCGAAAACGCTTCGTTTCATGATTCGCTGCGCCTCTGTATTTCTGCGGGAGAGACGTTGCCCGCAAGCATTTTTGCTGAATGGAAGGCACTGACCGGTCTGGAGATTATCGACGGCATCGGTTCGACCGAGCTGCTTCATATCTTTATCGCCAACCGGCCCGGAGCGGCGATTCCGGGATGCAGCGGAACGATCATTCCGCCCTTCGAGGCGAGGATTATCGGAGAGGATGGGAACATCGTCGCTCCGGGAGAACCCGGGGAGCTTCTGGTCCGCGGAGCCAGCGGCGCACCCTATTATTGGAACCGGCCCGATAAAACTGCCGCAACCATGCTCTCTGGCGGCTGGATCAGAACCGGCGATATATACACGGAGCGTGACGGATACTTTTTTCATGAAGGGCGCGTTGACGATCTGTTCAAGGTTGATGCGCAGTGGGTCGTGCCGGTTACCGTCGAAAATGCGCTTCGGACCCATCCGGATGTGGTCGAGTGTGCCGTCGTCGGACGTCCTCTTGCCGGGATGCTGAGACCCTGGGCGTTCGTTGTTCTGGCGCCGGGGCATGAACGGAGCGGTGTGATGACTGCCGCATTGCGCGAGCATGTCCGCACGCGGATCCCGCTCCATATGGTTCCGGTCGGGTTTGATTTTCTGGATGAACTGCCGAAGACCGGCACAGGAAAGATTCAGCGCTTCAGGCT
>JAAYUK010000257.1 GCA_012517735.1 Nitrospiraceae bacterium | reverse complement strand
TCGGCATCCCGGCAGAAGAACCGGTCTATGCCGTCATCGCCATTGGTCATCCTGAGGAAACCTATCGCGTCGTGACCCGGAGAAAACCGGTAACGATACGCTATTTTGAAGGATAACTCACTGCGTGCCGGATGCAGGTGAAGACAGCAGGATATGCAAGAGCGCACTGAAATTAACCGCAGTTATTTCCCCAGAACCTCCTGAATCTTGCTCGCCAGCGCCCTGACACTGAACGGCTTCTGAATGAAATGAACGCCTTCCTCCAGCACCCCCCGGTGCACGACGGCATCTGAGGTATATCCGGACATGAAGATCACCCTCATTCCCGGACACTTCGCTGCACAACGATCGGCCAGCTCACGGCCATTCATGCCGGGCATGACCACATCGGTCAGCAGCAACGCATAGCTGCGGCTGTCATGCTCGAACAAATCGAGCGCTTCTGCAGGAGAATGTGCCGTCGTGACCTCGTATCCAAGTGTCTCAAGGGTTGCTCTGGTTACCCGGCAGAGGATTTCGTCATCCTCCACCAGCATGATCCGGCCGGCCCCTCGCTCCGGCGGCATCGGTTCGGGAAGCTCGGCAGCTCCCTCCCGCTCTTCCACGCGGGGGAAGTACAGCTTGAAGGACGTTCCGTGGCCAAGCTCACTGTACACATTGACAAATCCTTCGTTCTGCCTGATGATGCCGTATATCATCGCAAGACCGAGCCCGGTGCCCTTTCCGACCTCCTTGGTGGTAAAAAACGGTTCAAAGAGATGCGATCGCGTCTCGGCACTCATGCCGACACCGTCATCGGTTACCGAAAGCTGCACATATCTGCCGGGCCGTGCATCGGCATGCTCCCGGCAATAGTCTTCGTCAAACGAAACGTTTGCGGTCGTTATGGTCAGCTTGCCGCCGTGAGGCATGGCATCGCGGGCATTCACCGCAAGGTTTACCAATATCTGATCGATCTGCGACGGATCGATGTTGATCAGGCCTAAATCCTGCCCGGGATAAAAGCGGAGTTCGATGTCTTCGCCGATCAGCCGGGTCAATGATTTTTCGAGGTCAGCGATAAGCTCGTTCAGATTGCATGCCTTGGGAGCGATCATCTGCTTGCGCGAGAACGCAAGGAGTTGCCGGGTGATGTCCCGCGAGCGGGTTGCCGCCTTTTCGATTTCCTGCAATTGCTCATGTGCCGGATCGTCGGGACGAAGACGCATCCGTGCCAGTTCAAGCGAAATGAAGATAACCGCCAGCATGTTGTTGAAGTCATGCGCCACGCCGCCCGCAAGCCTGCCGACCGACTCCATCTTCTGCGCCTGCACCAGTTGCGCCTCCAAAAGTTTCCGCTCGGTAATGTCCTCCATGATGCCCGCAACGCGCGACACCGTTCCATCGGCATCCGCAACGCCGACAGCGCGGGAAGCTATCCAGCGGACGGCACCATCCGGCCGCCGGATCCGGTAATCAGGGAATGCTATAAGCTCCCTTTCCATGACACGCTCAGGAATGGCCGCCAGTAACGCCTGCCGGTCTTCCTGCACGACCGCCTCGATCCAGCTGGACGGATTTTCGTAGAGGTCTTCGCAGCGGCGCCCCCAGATTTTTTCATATGCAGGGCTTATGTAATGTACCTTTTGCCAATCGGAAGAGACGATCCAGAAGACCTCCGGTATATTTTCAGCAAGCTGGCGGAAGCGCTCTTCACTGGCCCGTATCTCTCGCTCAGCCGCTCGCCGTTCTTCCATTTCAACCCGAAGGCGCTGAATGTGCACTTCCAGTTCCGCAGTCCGCTCACGCACCTGCGCTTC
>JAAYUK010000256.1 GCA_012517735.1 Nitrospiraceae bacterium | reverse complement strand
GGCAGAGGGCGTGATGATGACCTTGATACTGCTGCGAAGAGATTGTGCGGCGGGTTCGCTGATCATGACTCATATCCCTGCAATCATAACGGGTAAGGCATGATTCCGGTCTCGTACAGTTTTCGCAATCTCTGGACACGCAGGTTTACCACCGTCCTCACGGCGGGCGGCATGGCGCTGGTTGTTTTTGTATTTGCTGCGGTGCTGATGCTCGCGGAGGGCCTGCGCACGACGCTCGTAGAGACTGGGTCCTACGGCAACGTCGTCGTAATCAGAAAGGGTTCCGCAACTGAAGTCCAGAGCGGAGTGGAACGTTCGCAGGCGGCCATCCTCGAGTCCCAGCCCGAGGTTGCAATCGGGCCGGACGGCAAGCGTCGGCTGGCAAAGGAGCTGGTCGTGCTGATCAATCTGCAGAAGCGCGGGACGGACAAGCCCGCGAATGTGGTCATCCGGGGTATCGGCGAGCAGTCGCTCGGTCTGCGCCCTCAGGTGAAACTGGTCTCCGGCCGGCTTCCTCAGCCCGGTTCGTCGGAAGTCATTGCGGGCAAGAGCATCGCAGATCGTTTTCAGGGAGGCGGGCTGGGCGAGACCCTGCGTTTTGGCATGCGCGACTGGACGGTTGTCGGCATCTTTGATGCCGGGAGCACTGGTTTCAATTCGGAAATATGGGGCGATGCGGATCAGCTGATGCAGGCATTCCGTCGGCAGGCATACTCGACCGTCGTCTTTGCGCTTCACGACTCGTCGGCATTCGACGACCTGCAAAAACGGCTTGCGTTCGATCCCCGTCTGACGGTCGACATCAAGCGGGAGTCGGTCTATTATCGCGAGCAGTCGGAAGTGATGGCAAAGTTCCTTACCATTCTTGGACTCGCGCTGACGGTCATTTTTTCGTTCGGTGCCATTATCGGTGCGATGATCACGATGTATGCGGCGGTTGCAAACCGCACGAGCGAGATCGGCACGCTGCGGGCGCTCGGATTTCAGCGCAGAAGCATTCTCGGAGCATTTCTCATGGAATCCCTGCTGCTGGGACTGGTGGGCGGATGTGTCGGGGTCTTTCTCGCTTCATTCATGCAACTGGTGACCATTTCCACCATGAACTGGCAGACGTTTTCCGAACTTGCCTTCTCGTTCACCCTTACGACCGACATAGCCGTGATGTCGATCGGGTTTTCGCTTTTCATGGGGTTTGTCGGCGGGTTTCTGCCTGCAGTGCAGGCGTCGCGCATGAACATTGTCGAAGCTCTGCGGGCATAAAGCAGGCAGAAGGGACAGGATGATGACCGGATCGCAGAGAAACCGCTGTTTTCTGATCGCGGGAATAATCGGCATTCTTATGCTGAGCATGGCCGGACCCGGAATTGCTGCGGATCTGACCGAAGCCGAGAAGGAACTTGCCCTGATCATCAACAGCGAGCGGGCGGCGCGGAATCTGCCGTTGCTCAGGCTGCACGATCGGTTGTCCCATGTTGCATGGCTCCACAGCACCGACATGGCAGAGCGCGATACGCTGACGCATGATTCGCCGGGTGGCGGCACTGCCCGCGAGCGCCTGGAGAATAATGGCTACGAATGGACCGCCTATGGCGAAATCATCGGCAGGGAACACTCAGGCAGCGCCCGCGACATGGTAAATATCTGGCTCAAGAGTCCGCCGCACGCAACGATCATGCTTTCCCCTGATTATGCCGAATTCGGCGTTGCAGCAGCACATAAACGGGGATGGTTCGGAACATGGTACTGGACGGTGGTTTTCGGGAGTCCGACTTCGCGGCAATCCCCTCACAGCCGTTGACCTTCCGCCTTCATTGCGGCATCTTTCCTGCTGTGATACAGTAAAAAAGAGGAGACATCCGAAAGCATGGGAGCGACCGCATGGTGTTGCGCTGCAGAATAGTGTATGGAGCTTTCGTTGTTTTTTTGTGCCTTCCCCTGTTTTTTCTTCTTTCCTGTTCTCAGGACCCTGTCCGCATCGGCTATATCGGCAGCTTTTCGGGCAAATTCTCCGCTCTCGGTTCGTCCTGCCGGGATGGCGCACTGCTTGCTGTCGAGGAACGCAATGCTGCAGGAGGTCTCAAGGGTCGTCCTGTTCAGCTGATGCTGCGTGATGACGAAGGGAGTCCGCCACGCGCGCTCTCGCACGCCCAGGAGTTTGCCGGGCTGGGGCTGCAGGTCATTATCGGTCCGTTTATCACCGCCTCAGCGATGTCGGTCGTTCCCTATGCAAACGATGTTCCGATGCTGACGCTGGGACCGGTTATTGCGGGTGCCGGTCTTGCCGGCATCGATGATTATTTCATCAAGCTTTATCCTTCAACCCGCGATATGGGAGCTGCCGTCGGAAAGCTCGCGGCGGCTCGGGGATGGCGATCGGTGGCGGTTTTATATGACGACAACAACCGGGAATACAGCCTGTCGATCATTAAGGGAATCAGAACAACCCTTTCGGCCTCAGTGCATTCGGTTGCATTCAAATCCACCGGAATCGTGCCGTATGCCGATCTGGTGCGGAAATCGCTCAGCGTGCGCCCTGACGCGGTGATCTTTATTGCCAGCGCCCTCGATACCGCAATTCTGGCACAAAAGGTACGGCAGGCAGACGGCGCCCTGCCGTTGGTATCGTCATCATGGGCGGTATCGCGGGAGCTGATCGATAACGGCGGGGCTGCAGTCGAGGGAATGCTTTTCCATGTACCGTATGAGGTGAGTCATCCTTCGCGGGAATACCAGCGTTTTCTTGCGGCCTACCGGAACCGTTTCTCAGCGGATGCCACATATTGCTCCCTGTTCAATTACGAGGCGGTTCAGATTGTACTCTCAGCCATGGAAGCGGAAGCCCGCACCGCCGATGATCTGAAAAAACAGATTGTCGGCAGGGAGTTTTCGGGGCTGCAGGGCATGATTGCCATTGACCGGAACGGCGATGCATCCCGTCCGTTGGTGCTGCACACGATTAAAAATCGGCAGATCGTGAAGGCGGACTGATGGTATGACGGGCATACCGAGTCTGAAGAAACGGTTTATGATGCTTGGAGCCTCGATTTGCCTGCTTTTACTCATCGCGGGGGGCGGGGTCGGATATTTCATGCTCCTGCAGTTCAGAACCGAAATTTCGTCACGCAATCTCACACTTGTCCAGTCGCTCGCTTCCGAAATTTCGATTCTTTTGAACAAGCCAGTCGAGAATTTGGGCAAGGTGCAGGCTGAATTCGAGCGAATCCCTGCTTTGTCATCCATCGATCGGCAGAAGCTTCTTCACTCGATGGTCGTGTTTGACGATTTCGTCGATCAGGCTCAGTACTTCGATCGCGCCGGACGGCTGCTCCTGATCGAGCCGCCCCGTCCGGATCATGTCGGGCTTGATTACGGAAATCATCCATTTATTACGAATCTGTCGCGTGAGCAGCGAGTTTACTGGTCGGATGTGTTCCTGTCAGCGACGACCGGCAATCCTGCAACCACCGTCTCTTTTTTGGGGGGAAACGGTATTCTTGCCGCCAAGTTCGATCTCAGCGGGCTGCAAACGATCATCGATGTGCTGCCGCCGGAACACGGCGGCTTCATTGCTCTTGTGGACAGGGGCGGGCGGGTGATTGCCCATACGAACCGGACGATTGCTCGTCAGAATATCAGTCTTCTCGGCAATGCATCGGTTCAGAGCGCGGTGCGTGGGAAGACCGATTCCCTGGTCGAGACCATTGATGGACAGAAAGGGCTCACCAGTTTC